>JBARZF010000868.1:0-8238 GCA_049649675.1 Rivularia sp. (in: cyanobacteria)
CTATCCAACTCTTGTAGTAGTTTATCGCGTATCTGTGGTTGATGATGAATCCAATAAAATGCCCAAGCCAAGGAAGATGCTGTAGTTTCGTGCCCTGCTATTAACAGAGTAATTAACTCATCTCGTAATTCCAAATCTGTCATCGGCTTGTCATCTTCATCGCGAGCAGCCATCATCAAAGACAGAATATCAGTACGAGATGGATCTGGTTGCGAACGACGTTCGGCTATTTCAGCATAGATAAGTTGATCAATTTGCTGCCCATTTCTTTTCAAGCGTCCCCAAGGACTTAATGGTCCCCAATCTTTCTGTAATATGGGTAAAAACAGCAGAATTGCCCTAAAAATAGATTTGCCACCTTCTAATCTTTGAGTGAGCAATCGAGTTAATTCTTGATAACGCACACCGTCTTCTAAACCAAAGACAGCTTTCAAGATTACTTGGAAGGAAATAACTTGCATCGAAGAACGCATTGAGAAAGGTTTGCCAATTTCCCATCGGCTTATCACTTGCTCTGTAAGATTACGGATTATATCGCCATAAGCTCGCATTCGCTCTCCGTGAAAAGGCGGCATCAATAGTTTTCGTTCTCGCTTGTGGCGTTCCCCAGAAAGAGCAAGTAGCGATTTGTTTCCGGCAAAAAGTGGGTTTAGCCCTGCTTCTTTCCCAGAATCTAATTGTTGTAAATTAGCTGTGAAAATCTTCTCAATCCCTTCGGGATTACTAATTACAACTTGAGGTTTATTGTTAGAGTTAACGGATAAAGTAAATATATCCCCATAGATTTGTGCCTTATTTTCAAGAACCTCCAAGGGGTTAGTAATGAACTGGAGCTTTTGCAGCAACGATGTATTCCCCTTATCTCCGGGCATTTGTGGTATGGGCATTTTTTTACATCCTAATACTTGGTATAGAACAAGTGATTTTAGAGAATTATAATTTAATCTATGTAAAAATTATCTGTGATTACATACAATTTAATAGTTGAACTAAAATAATCCAAATCACTAAAAAAGCATAGCTAGCTTTAGCTGATAACAATATCACCCACACACCAAGCACATATTAATAATGACATAAAAACTAATTTAATCGTAAATTTAGACTTATCTTTACCTTTTGCATTATTTTTATTGACAATTAAGACTGTTCATTCTAATTCCGTTTAGTTTTGTGAAATAAGTAGGCACAAATAAATCTAATTATGTAACAGAATGAAAAGTTGCATCTTTAGTGAACTGCGATCGCTTTCCTTAATTCAATTAACTATCTAACTATCTAACTACTGATAATATTAGTTATTCCCTACATTTAAATATCCCGCATCGCAGAAGTGCCAGCACTCAATTTACCAAGTAATTTAATAAACGTCTTTTTCTCCGTAGCAGTAAGATTAGACATCATATTAGTAGTGCGGCAAAAATGGTCTGGAAGCATTTTCGAGATTAACTCGCGTCCTTTTTTCGTCAAAATAATAGTTAGCTTTCGTCTATCTTGTGGGTAAGGTTGGCGTTGAACTAAATCTTCTCGTTCTAATCCATCGAGCAAACCCGTAATAGTAGCGCGAGTTACATTTGCACGTTCGGCAAACTCGGATGGTGTTAATCCCTTATCTGAAGCGACAAACAACTGTATTAACAGCGTGAATTTACCCATTGATAAATTATAGCGAGCAAAATGAGCATCGAAGGCTTGCTGAACCTCAGTTGTTGTATCGAGGAAAGTTAGACAAGCTTCTACGTCGGATATATCTAATTCAGGATATTGTTGCGCTAATTGGATTAATGCTGTCTGGATTGGGTAAACCACGGGATGTAACCATGAATGAGAATTAAAAAATTTTTGGGCATGGGTTGAGAAAAATTACCATTCTCCATATTCTATTACTCATGAAGGCTCTTAAAATTACAGTTGAGACAGTATAGGAGCAGGAGGAGAAGAAAGTACATCGGCAATCGTTTGCCCTTCTATTTTAATAGTAATAAAGTACTATAGTAAAATGTATCTATTAATTATCTTGGCTTTCTTAGTGGATAATGAGTTAAAGGTAAAAAAATTTGATAATGTAATTAGTTTAGGAGTTTGATGATTTCTGGAGTGCATGTGAACGCAAATACTTCCAAGGTAAATAGATTAACGCTTGACGAAACTGGTGATTTAGCAGCGCCTCCAGGTTCTCAGCCTTGGGCTCGAGCAGTGCGATTGCAAATACAGTCTTTTTTAAATGATAATACAGGCGATGTTAAGCAGTTACGAACTTGGCTTAAAGGGATAGAAGAACATTCGGGATATAGTCAGCTAACAAACGAAAATGGCGAAGCTTTTTCCTCATATGCAGATTTTTGTAAAGCAAAGCAACCTTGGGGATTCGGCTTTTCTCCAGAAATCATTGAGCAAATGTTAAAGGATTTAGAATTGCAAAACGAAAACATTGTTGAAGTCGAAGAAGAAAAAAGTAGAAGTTGGGGAGATATAGAGCAATATTTGCAAAGATTCTCCAAAGTTATTCAAGATTGTGAGGATAACAATTCTATTAGCGTGCATCAAATTGCAAAAATATTAAATATTCATATAAAAAATGCATACAAGTGGAAAAAGCGCTGGTTAGATTTAGGTTGGATTGAACTCGCGCCTGAAGGAAAAAGAGGTATTTACCAGGTTTCAGATGAAGGGAAAAAACAAGCACAACAGTGGACGGAAAATATGCCATCTGGTGGTGTTAATGAACCTTTATGGTTAACTATTCCCCGCAGGAATCCGCAAAAAGCAGCAGAAGAGTTAATCGCTTCTTTGGAAGTTGAGCAACTCAAAGAAATCTATGAATTGATTGGCAAAAGTTTTGAGAAGCAGGAATAGTTAAGAGTTAGGAGTTAGGAGTTAGGAGTTAGGAGTTAGGAATTAGGAATTCTTTCTAGCGCCTCTACCCCATCACCCCATCTCCCCTCTCCCCCCCCCTCCCTATTTTCCCAAAATATATCTAATCTCCAGCAGCAAAATAATAAATTATCAATTGGGAATAATAAAGCTATACCTTCCATATAAATATCAGGGGTAGTGAGTATTGTATGCCACAGATAAAAATTATTAGAGCAGCCTTACGGGAAATTCAGAAACTTCCTTATTCTGCTGGCGAGAAAGTCTATGAAATTTTACGTAGTTTGAGCTTAGGAGAGATAACTGATACTAAATCTCTTCAAGGATATGATAAGCTTTTGCGAACTAGACAAGGCCATTGCCGAGTTATCTGGTTTAAAGAAGATACTGAAAATATTGTAGTAATCAAAGCTGGATTACGGGGTAGCGTTTACGATGGTGAATTTGAACGTCGAAACAGTGAAAATCCGCAATTAATCGCAGAATTACTTAATCCGCAGCAAATAGAACTTTACGAACATCCAGCATACCAGTGGGATCGCGCATTAAATTTAGATTGGTATAAATTTATATTTAGTTCCTATCATTATTCTCCTGTAAGAACTAATTACCAAAAAGAATTACTGGATAAGCTTTTTCAACCTTTTTCTACATATAGATATGGCGCAGACAGTCAAGATTTAAGTAACAAAGCCTGTATAATTCAAAGCGCACCAGGTACGGGGAAAACCGTATGTGCAACTTTACTCGCTTGTGAAATTCATCGGCAGCAAGAATGGAATATCGTATTAATAGTACCAGATGCATTGAAGAAAGATATTGCTAAATATTCTGAAATACAACAGGCTCTAATTAAAGATAACTTTTGGCTAGTTAATTTTCAGGAATGGTTGTATAAAATAAATTTGCAATTTGAAAACTGTCTAGCGTCACCAGAAGAAGAGTTAACAGCTTTACAACAAGCTGCAAATCGTACTCATTTAAGTTTTTCTAATTCCGAAGAGATTAGTTATAGAGATGTTTTACTTTATCAATCATTTGTATTAGATGAAGACAATCGAAATGAAGATAGAAATGCAATTTATCAAGTAAATAAAAAAAGAATTAAGAATTTAGAGAAAATTCAGCATCAAAGATGGTTAAACGAATTAAAAGGGAAAAAATCGCGAATTGATGCTGTAAGAGAATTAAAAAATAATATTCCATTATTGCCGTTTGATAATCCTTATACGTTAGTAATTGTCGATGAAGCCCAAGATTTTATGCTTTGTGAGTTGCAAGCGTTAATTGCAACCTGTAAAGAATGGAATAGACAATCAAATTTAACTCATTTATGGTTGTTAGGGGATTTAAATCAGCGAATTCAACCTACAGATTTTAATTGGGGAAAGCTACATCTAAGAGAAACAATAAGTTTAAAACGAAATTACCGCAACTCGCGCTATATTCTAGAATTTGCTAATCAGTTTCGGCATTTAGCACAAGAAATTAATAGCGAGCTTAATGCACAACATCTACCAGCAGCAGCTAATCCAGAGGATGCTTTTGAAGTTGGAGAAAAAGTACGGGTACTAAAATGCGATTCGACAGATGATGCTTTAATCTTTTTGCAACAATTTGCTCGTCAAGATGTTTCAGTTGAGAATAAGCGTTATTTACTTCATTATTTAGCCAATACTGTCAAAGTCATTTCCAATAATAATTTAGATATTTATGATGACAACCTGGTAATTCTCAATGCTGAAGATGCCAAAGGTAGAGAATTTGAAGCTTGTGTTGCTTGCGGTTTATTTACGGGAAGCGGTAAACCATCATTAGAAGAAGCTTTTCAATGGTATACGTTATTAACTCGCGCTCGCTCTCGATTATTAATAGTAGTAACTCCGGAAGAATTAAATCGTTTAAATTTGAGTCAACGGGATTATTTTGAAAATTGCCTCAGCATTGACTCTCAATCTGCAATTGGTTGGATTACGGAATTAGCTAGCGATGTTGATATTAGTAAAATTTCCGATGTTAAACAGCGTTTGCTTAAACGATGTGAAACTGGGCATTTATACTGGGATACTTACTTAGCGTTGCAGTTGGCAGGAATAGAAGGTTCGGAGTTATACCAGTGGGAGAAGGATGCTATATCTCGTTTAAAGAAACACTCTAATGACTATTTAAAATCAGAATTAAATCATATTCAAAACATTTCTTTAAGATGTTTGCTATGGAGAGCAATGGATTTTTCCTGGCAGGCAGTTTTAGAGGCTACCAATTTAGAAGAGATTGATTTTAACGAGTACGAGCGTTTACTGTATTCTATTGCTAAGGATTTAGAATTAAAAGGATTGATTTATGAAGCAGCAAGAGTAAAAGCGCTTAAGCGTGAAGATAATCATCATGATACTTTTCCTTTCTGGCAAGAGATAAATCAAAATTCCAATTCTTCTCAATCTTTAGTGAAACTACTATGTGAAGCATTTGCATCTCGAATTGATAATATCTTATAAACACAGGAAATAAATCAATGACACATTCAGTACAACCAGAAATTATACTTTCAGATAAACAAATAGCCGAACAACTTGAAAAATTAGCTCATAAAATCCAGGAAGGAATAGATAAAGCCTATCAAGTTTTAAAAGAAGCCAAACAAATAAAACAAGAAATTGAGTTACAAAAAGCAGAATTTAATCCTACTATGAAACAAGCAATATTTGTAGCAGAACAAATACAGCATTGGGAAGGAGTATTAAATACGGTTGCACAAATAGCAGATAAAGAAACTATTCAAAGATTGGAGCAGGAAA
The DNA here is from genome assembly GCA_049649675.1 of Rivularia sp. (in: cyanobacteria). Classification (GTDB taxonomy): domain Bacteria; phylum Cyanobacteriota; class Cyanobacteriia; order Cyanobacteriales; family Nostocaceae; genus Rivularia. The sequence continues at coordinate 5,673 of JBARZF010000868.1, forward strand.
TACAATCAGCTAGCAATCAAATAAATGAAGTTCAAGCACAGGTAAGACATACAGATCATATTTTTGATACATTCATGAGTGAATTGCAAAAGCGTTTAGTGCAAATGAGTCTATTACAAATTCAAATTGAGCAAGATAAAAATATGGTTCAAGATTTGGCTAAGGAAACTGATGATAAATATCAAAAAATGCAGCAGATGTTTGATCGGATATGTAAGCAGCAGAAAACTCAAGTTGTTAGTGATGATCCAAGTGAAATATTACCAAAATCTTTATCTATTCATGATGAGGAAATTGTTGATGATTTATTCTCAGAATTAGATTCTCATGTTGATTTAGATAGAAAGCAGATTGGGTGAAAAAGATTCGTTTTTTAGATAAACATGAGGGAGTATCTTACTCCCTTTTTTATGTATTTTAAACCTTACTTGCCTGCGATACATTCTTCAAAGACGCAACTCTTGAATGCAACAATTTCACAAAGGTATCGCTAACTGTATGATCGTTGGTATTGGCTGCATATAAAATTAAAGTTTCTCGTAGCTGTAATGCTGCATCTGGTTTTAACAAGTTTGCTAATAAAAAGTAAACTCCGCGAAAACGTGGATCTCCTATATGTTGGTTTAACCTGATTTGAATTTCGTCGCTGTCACCAAGAAAGTTTTGTACTAGGAAGAAATCCATGATTTTATCGTGACGGAAATACCATTCTTGCATCGCTTCGCCGTTTTTACTTTGCCACTGACGGCTGATAACCATTTTATATTTTTCATCTTCCAAACTGAGTAATTCTTGATGATATTCTTCGGCATCCAAAGTTGTACCGTCATTCAATCGCATTTCATAAACGGATGATGAGAACTTTTTCAAGGGAAATGAATGTCCCCATTCTTGTTTATATTCAGCAGCCATTAAATTATATTGCTGCTCTTGCAAGCGAAATAAATCTGGTTGTTTGCCTTGCGATAGCATTTGGGCAACCAAAGTTAAATCCATTGGGTTAGAAAGTACCCGTTCGATTGCGTCTAACTCTTCTTGTGGTTGTTTATTATTAAAAGCTTGTTTGAGATATTTTTTGCAGGCTTTTTCGTATGCAGCACCTTGTACGGTAATATCTTCACTGTTTTGTAATTGGCGAGAAATTAAAAATTCTTCTATTTGTTGTTGCTGTAATGGTTTTAAATAAAATATTTTAGCTGTTGTCGGGGGTTCCCATTCCAAAGGTTGAGTAGCCATGATGATATTACCCCGGAAATAGCTTTCCACAAACTGTTTAATTTGCGATCGCGTATCTGCTGTAACTTCATTTAATCCGTCGATACAAATATCAATTGCGCCGCTATAAATCAAGTTTTTCAGGAATCGGGCATCTTGTGCTTGTCCGTGTAACTTTGCTTGAATGGCTGCAATTACACCTTTTTCGCATTTACTTGCAAGTAAATATACTACTGTCTGCTGAGAGGTTTTTGCTAGATGTCGGAGAAACATTGATTTTCCTAAGCCGGAATCACCGATTAAGACAGTTTGTCCTTTGATATTTGGTATTGCTGCGGTAATTGTCAGAAATTGTTTTGAATCTCGATTTTTGACAATCCTTGATGATGAAAAGTAGGATTTTTCGGTAAAGTTATCTAATTGAGCATCCGCGAGTAAAGAAGGTTTGAATGGTTCAAATAGTTTGCGGCGGAGGAAGGGAACCCAGGTAAGCAGAAAGCCCACGTAACCCATACCGAAAATTTTTCTTACCCAAGGATTCCAGAAAAATATGGCTTGGATTTGGGGAGATTTGGGGTAAGCGAAGATGAGTAAAAGCCAGAAAGCAGCGTGAATGAAGATGATATTTCTGAAGTTGAAAAACCAACGCCAACCTTTGAGTTGAATGATTACCGATTCGATGGAGTCGGCTTGGCTGTATTTTGCGTTTTTTAGGTTGTTGTAATGGGTTTGCAGTAAAACGATATCTTGAGGTTGCCAAGAAACGAGTTTGGTAACTCGAACGATTTTATCAGCTAAGTCTTTGCGTAATCTCAAACCTTCGCTGGGTTGCCAGATTTTTGCAAAGAGTTGTAAGGTTTTTTTAGCTTCCTTGTGGTTGAGTTTGGTGGGGATTTTGCTGCTGTCATAATGTGCTAGCCATTTTAGTAGAGTTTTGACATCTTCAGTGCCACCAGCGAGGAAATAGGTTCGGAAGCGCCATTCGTCTAAGTGTTGTTCTCTTGGGTAGTAGAAATTGTTTAAAACCAACAGAATTTGATTTAAATTTAGCTTTTGAATTTTCCCTAAAGCTTGTGCTGCACCATGACGAACAAATGAATCAACCTTTTCATCTTTGACAATAGCGAAAATATCTTCAAAGTAGGGTTTGGCTGCATCCCCTAAATTCCCTAAAACTTGTACTGCACCATAGCGAACATCTAAATCAACCTTTTCATCTTTGACGATAGCGAGAATATCTTCAACGTAGGGTTTGGCTGCATCCCCTAATTTTCCTAATGCTGGAGCTGCATCATCGCGAACAAGTGAATTAACCTTTTCATTTTTGACGATAGCAGCAATATCTTTAACG
>JBARZF010000869.1:0-8699 GCA_049649675.1 Rivularia sp. (in: cyanobacteria)
GTAACGGTTTGAGGTGTATTCCAGTTATCAGTTGTGAAAGTTAAGGTAGCTAAATCGGTTGTAGTTTCGCCGTTACTTGAAATGGTTACAGTAACATCGGATATAGGTTCGCTGTTGAGTACTGCGGTGTAAGAATCGGTTGCACCACCTTCGGTGACGTTGGTGGTATTTTCGGATTGTGCGATCGCGATACCTGGATTCGCACTAGGTGGAGGAGTTGTGTTACCAAGTGTAGTTCCAGGAGAGAATAAAGCTCCACCAGAATTTGTTGCTTGAGAATGTTGTATAAAATCCCCGGTGATGTCTGGATTGCGAGTTAAAGACTGATTATTACCACCTTCATCACCATAGGTGTAGCTTGCAATATCTTTAGTACCATTATTCAAAGTGACAGTATCACCACTATTGTTCAAGCTAAGACTACGAGTGCTAGCAGTTTGTACTATGGCACCGCCAAAATTACCCGTAGGTGTACCGCCACCAAAGACTAGAATTACACCGTTGGCAGGTACAATAGTTTCTGAGGGGAAGGTATGTTTTACTCCAGAGCCATCTGATAGCGTCCAGCCAGAGATATCAATTGCACTATCACTATTGTTAACCAGTTCGATAAATTCATCGTCACCGCCATCTCTAGTACCGTCACCATTTGCATCACCATCATTGCCTGAAGGTGGATCGGCAAGAATTTCATTAATAATAATATTGCTAGGGCTACTGGAAGCACCTACAAATTCAACCGCACCAATATCAACCGCATCACCAACAATACGCTTAAAATCCTCACCTCTTTGTTCAAAGGGAATTGCTTCGGTTGTCTTACCATCTTTATCTAAATCCGCTTTATCCTCAGCAATTTTACTATTATCACCTGCATCAATTGCGCGACTTCCTTCTTTTAATGCATGAGTTTGGGTTGCTCCACCGTTATCTGCTAAAGCATTTAGTGATGGATCGATGGGAGTAGCTTTTGTACCAACTTGATCGCCGTTATTTCCATCAGTGAAGCCGCTTACACCTTCACCATTACCCATGAGGTTATTACCACCGCTATTATTTTTGCCAGTAACTGTTACCGGAATAACAGTGTCTGTACCCGGAATAGTTCTCTCAATCGTAAAGATATGTGCAAAGTCATCATTATTCGTATTATCTGCAATGATGCTGTTGGAAATATTTAAAACTGCAAAGTTGGCGATACCACTTCCTACTGCTAAACCACTTGCGTTTCCAGGTGAGGCTGTATTTTTTGTTATGGTGCTGTTGGTAATTGTGACTTTGCCTGTACCTACTAAATCATCATCAGGAGATAGGGGTGCAAGAGAGTCGATTAAAATCTTAGGAGCAATAGTATTAACTAATCCACCACCACTGAATGCAGCAGTATTGCCACTGAGAGTACTATTTATTAAATTCAGAACTGTGTCATTACGAATTGCTCCACCGTTTTTAGCTGTGTTACCGCTAAAGGTACTATTAATAATAGTTGCAGATTCGCCAGTATTGATTAATCCACCACCACCGCTAGTTTGACTTGAATTACTAATAGCAGTGTTATCAGCTATCGTGCTGTCAATAATAGTTATTATTCCGTTGTTGCGAATACCACCGCCATCGTCAATAGCTTGATTATTACGAACTACAACATTTTGTAAAGTTAAAGTACCGTCGTTGTAAACACCACCACCGTCATCGTTGGAATTACCATCTTGAATCGTAAAACCGTCGATAGTTGCCGTACCAGTTTTATCGGTAAATTTAATTACGGTAAATTGATTATTCCCGCTAAGGGTAGTAAGATTATTTTTGATATTTCTTTCTGTTAATGTAGCTTCTCTTGCCGCAAAGCCACCGTAAATTTTAACTTTATCTTTGATTTCAAAGCTATTTACCGGAGTGTAAGTACCTTTAGCTACCCAAATTTCCTCTCCTGAAGTAGCAGCATCAATTGCCGATTGTAAGTCTTTATATGCATTATTCCAAGAGCTACCGTCGTTGCTTCCGGAAGCATTCAGGTTAACAAAAATAGTCATTTTTAAGTTATCTATGAAATTAATTGTGGATAATCTTTCCTTATATCCATTTTCTTCCGGTTTATTGTGATTTATCTTCTGTATGAATACGGGAATATATATAAATTTTGGCTTTGTGGGAAAATAAAATAAAAAAAGTTCCTAGTTAGTCGGTTGGGTTAGACACGAAAGGCAATTTGAAATTGCAAACAGAATTAAAATTAATCGTGTCGTAATCCAACATCACAATTGGATATAAGCAATATTATTCAAGTTGATAATGTTGGGTTACAGCGCAAATATAAATTACTCCTTATCAAGTACATTTTTTGTGCGCTTAACCCAACCTACAAACTAAATTTCACTTGCCGTCATAACATAAAAATGGTGCGTTAGACGCGAAAAATCCATATTTTGTCACAATAGGAAATTGCGATCGCGCTATAACGCATCCTACAATCTAAAATAAAAAATATCTCTGTTGATAATATAAAAATCAATCTCGCGGAAGAATAAATAAAACACCTACGCAACTAAAATTACCTTCTACCCCTTATATAAATATTCCAGATGACAAACTGTCATAAAATACTGAGATTTTTGTCCCCGGAAAGTATTAAGTTCTTATTCCTATAGGGGAAAAAATAAAAAGGTAAACAATTGACCTTGTATAAACTGTTTAAAGGCGTATCATAATACCCAAAATATCTTTACTTACAAGTAGAGATATAGGTCGAATTTTTTACGCTCTACCAAGATTAAATCATTTATGACACTGCCGAATACCCCTCAAGATTCAAATTCTTCAACTCCGCAAAGTCGATCGCGAAGACGTGTTTGGCTGCGTAATGCGATTAAATTTGCTGGTGCTTCTCTTGTGGGTTTGGGTGTTGCTGGCTATTTTGGCTTGGATTATTGGATTCGTCGCAAGTTACCACCTTTATTAGATGAGCAGCTAACTGAATTTATAAATCGTCCGGTAAAGGTTGGTGATGTAAAATATTGGTCATTGGGCGGTATTAGGTTGGAAAACTCTTCGATTCCAGCTACCAAAAATGACCCAAATTATGTTAAATCTAAAGCTATAGATATCGGGTTTAATCCAATTCCGCTGCTGTTTACTCAAACGCTTCCTTTAACAATAACTTTGATTGAGCCGGATGTTTATGTTGAGGAAGATAAGCAAGGGGAATGGGTAAGGCTTAATTTGGATACGGGTGAAGGGGAGCTTCCGTTTGATATTGATGCGAAAGTCAATTTACGTAGAGCGAAAGTTGCTGTACTTCCTCAAGCTTTAAAAGATCCTTTTGCTGTGGAGGATATTAACGGATATCTTAATTACAGTCAAAATAAAGCTTGGCAATTACAGTATGGTATAAATGCTCCGGTTGTTAAGGGGAAGGTAGATATTGATGGTGTTACTCAGTTAACTGATTATAAAAGTAAGATTAATGCCAGAATTGACAATCTTTCCTTACCGGATTTGAGTAATTATGTCAAGGAGAATCTTCCGGTAACTATTCCCAGCGGTTTGTTAAATGCTGATTTGGAAATTGATTTACCGGGTTTATCAAAATTCGCTGAAACTCAAGTTAAGGGTACTGCTAATTTACAGAAATTACAGGTAAAATCTCCACAGTTGAAAGTTCCCGTTAATGCTACTGCTAATGTAAAATTTGATGGGCAAAAGGTGAGTTTTGGGGATACCAGAGCAAGTTATGGTAATTTAATTACTGCGGTTTCTGGTGTTGCAGATTTAGATAAGGGTTTTGATTTAAAGGTTAAAACGAATTCTTTCGGTATTGCAAATCTGCTGCAAACAACTGCTTTAAAATCTCCTGTAAATATAAATGGTAATTTACAAGCTGAGTTATTACTTAAGGGAGATGCGAAAAATCCAATTTTACTGGGTAATGTTGTCAGCGAAAAAGGGATAGTTGTTGATAAAACTGCTTTTAGTAAGGTAAATACTGTTTTCGGAGGCAATTTTAAACAGTTTGTTTTACAAGAATTTCGCGCTACTCCCGCAACTGGTGGTGATATCATCGCCAAGGGTGAGGTTTCATTCCCGAAGTCGTTACCGGAAGTAAAGGATTTTAGTAAATCGAAAATAGCTTTAGCAATAGATGCTCGAATTGCTAATCCGCAAGCAATTGTTGCCAACTACGGCGTTACCAATGATATGCTCAAGTTGGGCAGATTATTGGCAGAAGGTAAGGTTAGCGGTACGATTGCAAACCCTCAAGGTGCTTTATCGTGGGAGTTACCCACAGCGGTAGCTGATATTGTTGGCAGGGTTTCTGGTGGTGGTAATGTTAGGTTAGCCGGAAATCGAGTTACTTCAAATAATACGATACAAACTGCCGAAGGTAAGGTAAATATTAATGGTAGAGCCAATTTAGCTACAAATAATTGGAATGCTGCGGTTAATGCAAATCGTTTGGCTTTAAATCCTTTTTTGGCGAAAGTTGAAAATGTTGGGGAAAGGATTAAACAAAGTAGAATATTTTTACGACGTGCTGATATAAATTTAGCGGGAAGTTTAAATAATTTTAATCCAGGGAGCATTCGCGGTAATGCTGATGTCAATTTAAATGTCAATCAAGGGAATGTTGCCGTCAACGGTAATTTGAATCAAGGTATTTTGACGGCGAATGCCAATGTTAGGGGAATTGGTTTAAATAAACTTGTGCCGGAATTACCTTTAGCTGTGACGGTTGCGAATACCACAGCTAATGTTTCGGGTAGGTTGAATGAGTTAATTAATTATCAATCAATTGATAGTTTAAATAGTTTCCGCGCTTCTGTTAACGGAAATTTGATTTTACCGGAAGTTAAGGGAAGAGGTAGAGTTAATTTTAATGGGAATGGGAATTTTGCAACAAAGAATTGGAATTTGGTGGCGAATGCAAATTCTTTACCTATAAGTACTTTATTATCGGCAGAGCAGAAAAAGCAATTTCGTTTAAATCAATTAAATCAACCAGTTACTTTACGACGCGGTGATGTCAGATTAGCTGGAAATTTAGATATTATCAATGATTTCAATCTTGATAAGGTAAACGGGAATGCCAATTTAAATTTAGCTGTTAATAATGGTAGGCTTTTAGTTGACGGTAATTTGAATCGCGGTATATTACAAGCAAACGTCAACGCTAATAGTATTTCCGCAAATCCGTTTTTACCAGAATTACCAATACCCGTTACGGTTGCGAATACCAGAGTTAACCTTTCCGGTAGAGTCAATCAGCTATTGGAATTTGAATCTATCGAAAAACTAGACAAATTAAATAGTTTCCGAGCTACTGCTAACGGAAGATTAATTGTACCTGGTAGTAGAGGGGATATTAATTTTAATGCGAATGGTAATTTAGCAACGAATAATTTACAAGCTGTTGTAAATGCAAATCGAATTTCATTAAATCAACTTCTACCAGATTCACCTTTACCCATCACCGTTAATAATAGTAGGGTAAATGTCACTGGTAAAATAAATCAACTTTTAGCAAACAACTTTGATAATCTTAACGCCGATGTGAATGCTAATTTAGCGGTTGCCAAAGGTACGGTAAGTGCGATCGCCAACTTAAATAATGGTAGAATTGCGAGCAATATCAATGCAAATAATGTCAACACACCTTTATTGTGTCGCAGTTTCGATCTATCTTGTCCCGAACTTTCCCAATTATCGGCTAAATTAAACTTAACAGGAGTTGTTAAACCTGCCTTAGAAGGAAATCCGATTTTAATTCAAGCTAACCAAGCTTATGTTACCACCCTGCAACAAGAATTAAACGCGAACGGTCAAATTGTTATTGTACCCGGCGACGATGGCATATCTTCTTGGAATGTTGCCACAGATTTAAATATTGATGTAAATTCCAACTTAGCGAAACTGCCTTTAAAATCTATAGCGCGAGAGTTGGATGAAGCAGGTATACCAACAATTAAAGGTAGAGCCGATTTTTCCGGTAGACTTATCGGTAGAAACTTAATTTCAGCACCTTTTGCTCCCGGTAACGTCAGATTAGCAGGAAATTTAAACTTAAGAAATCTGGCTTTAGATAAAATTGCTTTTCAACCTTTATTACAAGGGCCAGTTGACGTAAACTTAGGAAACAGCATCGAATTTGATTTACAAGGTAAAACCGATCGAATCGCCGCAAATTTACAACCTTGTACGAGACAAGATTGCTTATCCCCTTATCTTCCCACCTTCTTCGACTTAAAACAAGGAGTAAATACCAAAAATCCGATTATCCTCGCTGGTAGAAGACAGGGTGATGTTTTAGATATCAACTTGAAAAATGCTTCCCTATCATTATTAAATCTTGTTCCCGTCGTCGAAGAAACCATTGGTGCCCCTATAGATGGTAAAATAACTGGAAATCTTGACGTAAATCTTTTCAACTTAGCAACTGCTGGAAATATTAACGTAGAGAATCCTGCCATCGGTGCTGTGAAAGCCGAAGAATTTGTTGCCGCTTTCTCTTATGATGGAGAAATTGCTCGTGTCGATGCTGCAACTTTGCAAATCGGTGAAACTAGATATGCTTTGCAAGGTAATTATAATTTAAAATCCCAGGATATCAACGGTAGGTTGAAAGCAGATGATGCAAAAGTACAAGATATTTTCGCTGCTGTTAATGTATTTAATTTAGAAGATTTGCAGGGTGGAGTTGATAATATATTAAATCCGGAATACGGAAATGCTGCTGATGTACCAACTCAAGCAGTTGGAAAACCAGAAGCTCCCATTCTCGCACAATTACGCTTGCTTGCAGAAATTACTCGTTTAATTCAACAACAAGCAGCTTTACAGCAAGATGAAAATACGATTCAATTTGATATTCAAGGGGAATACGATGCAGAAGTTGCCGTTGCAGGAAAACTTACAAATCCCCAAGTTAATTTTCAGCTACTTGGTGAAAAATGGCAATGGCGACCTCAATCCGAATATGTAACGTATAATCGCCGTGAAGGTGTTGTTGTCAAACAAAATCAAGCTATAGATATTAATAAAGTAGTAGCAAGTGGAAGTTATAATAACGGAATAATTAAATTAGATCCAGCACAAGTTAATGTGGAAGGTGGGGAAATTGCTGTTGATGGAACTTTAGAATTAGATGGATTCAAATCGTTGGGAACGGTAAAAATTGCAAATCTTCCCGTGACTTTAGCCGAAAGGTTTGTTGATTTACCAGTTGATGTCGGCGGTACCTTCAATCTACAAGCAAACCTTGGTGGAAGTGCATTCAAACCAGATATTCCCCAAGGTGCATTTTCTTTAGTTAACGGTACCATCAACGAAAAACCTTTGGGAGAATTAGCTGGGAATTTTAATTACCTTGATTCTATCGGTAGACTTGTTACTACTCCTAATTCCGTTGTAAAAGTTGACGCTACGGTTGCTTATCCCCTCCAATCAAATCGTCAAAATACCGTAGCAGTACAAGCTAAAATTGATAACCAAGCTTTTGCGCTTTTAGATGCTTTCACGCAAAATCAACTGCAATGGATTGAAGGAAATGGAGAAATTGCGATCGCGATTAACGGTGACTTAAATATCGAAGCCGATACAATTCGAGGAATATTAGGTGATTTAGTCGCAACAAGTGCAATTAATATTGAAAACGCTGTAATTCAAACCAAGCAGTTGGAAAGCAAAATTAAATTAACTGCTGTCGGTAACGCTAATTTACAGCAAGAGATTATTCAAGTAGAAGGAATATCCGGTAGTTTAGCCGAAAGCCCATTTAGTATTGTTGGTAATTTACCTTTATTTCAACCCCAAAGCAATCAACCTTTAACGGTAGTTTTGGGTTCTAGAAATGTAGATTCAGAAGATATAGAACCTCAAAGAATTAAATTGAAAGGTTTATATAACGGAGAAATTGCGTCTAAAATTGAAGTTTCCCGTACAGCATTAAATCCTGTAATTAGCGGAGATATTCTTTTACAAAATGGGAAAGTTGATATCCCAAAACAAGAGGAAGAAGAAAATAACGAAGAATTAAACACTAAATTAAAAAATGCATCAAATCAAGAAGTTGCAACTCAATCTAAACAATTAAACCAACCCCAACAGCCAAATGATTTACCCATCAACCCCACATTTGACAACTTCAAAGTAACTTTAGGTAGAGGATTCAAATTTAGTCGAAGTCTACCGCGAGTTAACTTCCGTATGGCAGGAGATATTACGGTTAACGGTGGTTTAAATAATCTACGCGGAAATGGAGAAATTGAACTCAAACGTGGTAGCTTATTCATCCTCGAAAACTCATTTTTCATTACACGCGATCGCAAACAAGTAGTTACCTTTTCACCAAATCGCAGTTTACTAAATCCCCAACTTGATGTAGAATTACAAACCACAGTGGTTGACGCTCCAAATTTTGACCGTTTAGAAGCACAAGATTCTGAAATTCGAGATGATATAGTTGCAGCAGCTAATCCCGAACAAATTGATGTCAGAATTTTAGTTGAAGGTGAAGCGCAGGAATTACTTGCATCTTTAGGTAGAGATGCAAGTAATGGGGATGCTTGCATAACATATCAAAGAAATATCCGATTATCCGAATTAGGAACAAATATTACCGAATCCGAAAATAAATTAAGAATAGTTTCCGACTGCATCAATGTAAATAGTAAAGTAAGTATACAAACCAAAGACTTACTTGATAA
>JBARZF010000870.1:0-6709 GCA_049649675.1 Rivularia sp. (in: cyanobacteria)
GAATTAATTGAGCTTGAGTTTGCTTTAATTCTTGAAAAGCTTGAGCAAGTTTTGTGGCTTGAGTTTTGGTTTTTTCTAGTAATTCTCCTTGCTGAATGGCAATTCCTAATTGAGTACCAACCTGTGCGAGTAAGTTGACTTCTTCATCTTTCCAGTAGCGGGGTTGTGAGTTTTGATAAGCTACTAATAGTCCCCACAATTTTTCACCTTGGGAAATAGGAACAAAAGTTTCGTTGCGGGGTAAATTATCGTCATCATCATCATTATTTGAAAATGTTGGTTGAATAATTGGTTTTGTATTAATTACAGGTTGCCAATCGTCTTTAAATGAATCTGCGACAAATTTACCTGTCCAATTAGAATTAAAGCGGTAAATTGCAACTCGTTCGACTTCTAGCAATTCTCGTACTGCTTGAGTAGTAGTTTTAAAAATAGTTTTAATATCAAGTGATTGGCGAATTTTATCAACCGTTGCTGCTAATAATTTTTGCCGCTCCATTGCTTTTTCTCGTTCGTTGGCTTCTGCTAGCTGTACTGCTTGCATCTGAACTTGTTTTAAATACAAATCCTGTTTTAAAGCAATACTAAGCTGTTCGGCAATTTGGCTGATAAATTCAACTTCGGAAGATTGCCAGTTACGAGGATTATTACATTGATGAATACATAATAAACCCCATAATTCACCTTCTTTTAATAAGGGTGCAACAACATTAGCGCGTACCTGAAACTTTTCTAAAATTTCTAAGTAACAATGTTTAAATTCTTCTTGATGAATATCGGCGATCGCATTAACTCTACCTTGTTGATAAAGTGGGGCAAATTTTTCGCTAAAGCAATGATCGTAAATTTTTGTAGCCATAGCAGAAGTCCAACCATCAGCCACATCTTCGTAAATAAATTCTCCTTCCCAGTCAGTTGTAGTATCAAAACAAAAAACCCCGACTCGATCAACTTTAAGAAGTTGACGTACTTCGGTAACGGTAGTTTTGAAGATTGTTTCTAAATCTAATGATTCGCGAATTCGGGTAATTACACCCGTTAATGCTTTTTGCTGTTCTGCTTGATATTGAGCTTCTAATAATGTTTGATTATGCTGTAGAGCAACTCCTAAATTAACCGCAATTTGACGGGTAAATTCAATTTCTTCTTGTTCCCAATTACGAGGATTTCCGCATTGATGCACGCACAATAAACCCCATAAATCGTCTCCTTTAAGTAAAGGAACAACTAAATTAGCGCGAACTTGAAATTGACCTAAAATTGAGGAATGACAATCGCTTAATTCTGCCGCGTAAATATCTGCAACTGCTTGTACTCTACCTTGTTGATAATGAACCGCAAATTTGTCTCCAAAAGTATGGTCGTAAACTTTAGCTGAAACAACAGAATCCCAGTCAGGAGCAACACTTTCCCAAACAAATTCTCCTTGCCAATTTTCTTGGGGATTAAATTGAAAAACTGCTACTCTATCCGCTTTCAACATTTGCTGAACTTCAGTAACAGTTGTTTGAAAGATAGTATCTAAATCCAAAGATTGACGAATCCGGGTAATTACCCCAGTTAATGTTTTTTGTTGTTTTGCTTTACTCCTAGCTTGAGACAATAACTCATTTTGTCTTAATGCTATGCCAATTTGCGCTCCACTCTGGGTAATTATTTCCACTTCATCTTCAAGCCAGATTCTAGGTGCAGAATTTTGATAAGCAGCAATGATCCCCCAAAGTTTTTCTCCTTGAAAAATCGGAGCAGTTGCAAAGGTTTTAGCTTCAATTTGTTCTAATAAATTTATCTGAGACTGTGTTAACTCTGCTTGATAAATATCATTTACGGTAAATGTTTCATTACGAACGTAACATCCACCTTGAGTTTCTTGTAAATGAGTATCATTAATTATTGGTTGAACGTCAACTAAAGGAGTCCATCCTTCTGCAAAAGATTCAGCAACAAAATTACCGCTCCAATCTGGATTAAAACGAAAAATAGCAACCCGCTCGGCTTGGATTAATTCTCGTAATTCTTGAGTTGTTGTTTGAAATATAGTTTCAATATCAAGTGTTCGACGAATTTTATTAACAATTTGAGTAATTACCTTGTCACGTTGAGCCGCTTGAGCTAATTTTGCAGCCTGTAATTCTAACTTTCTAAAATACTCGGCTTGTTGAATCGCAACAGTAAAATGTTCGCCAATCAACCGAATAAATTCAATCTCCGATTCTTTCCAATTGCGAGTATCGCCGCATTGATGCACGCAAAGCAAACCCCACAAAACATTTTCTTGTAGTAGTGGAACAATCAGATTTGCACGCACCTGAAACTGAGCCAAAATATCAATATGACAATCACTCAAACCCGCTCTATAGATATCAGCAACTGCTTGCACCCTACCTTGTTGGTAATGAGCCGCAAATTGTTCTCCAAAACAATAATCGTGAACTTTCTTTTTAATTACCGAATCCCAACCAGATGCAACATCTTCTGAGACAAACTCCCCTTCCCAATCATTTTCGAGATCAAATTTAAATACAGCTACTCTGTCAGCTTTTAGTAATTCACGCACCTGAGTTGCAGTAGTTTGAAAAATAGTTTGTAAATCTAACGGTTGCCGAATTGATTTAATTACACACAAGAGTGCTTTTTGCTGTTCTAATTGTTCTTGAATTTGAGCATTTAAAATATTTGATTGCTTCTCTGGTTCTTTTGAGTTAGATGTCATAATCTTTGATATTAATAAAATTATATATAGATAGAGTTATTCATAAGCAAACTTCGTAAAATAGACGGTTCTCTTTTATCTAGTATCTATTACAGAACAAATTATAGTATACAGTAAATTACGGTAATTTATCTTGTTATAATATCCAGTTTTTCACTTAGATTTGTTAGCTGTCACGATTATTTAGTCAAAAATATTTGATTATTTTCGCTTTAAATAATAAATATGTAAAGTACTGATAAATACTTTTTTTTAAACGAATTTAGAAAAAAGACTTAACGAATATAGGTTTATTACAGCCATCTATTTGTCAAATAACTACCATTTGTGCAACTTTTACCAATGTTCTACGATGAAAAGAGTACTCATGCACAACTAAATGAACAATTCTACCGAACAAATTTGGCAAACTCCCCCTCAACCTATCAATCAAATCCTGGAAGCAGCACCTCCACCGCAAATCCGTATTTCTCCTGACAGACAGTGGATGGTGGAGCTAGAACAGTCGCAGTTGGTTCCCATCGCTTTACTTGCCGAAGTTGAAGTTGCCGTAGCAGGTTTTCGGTTGAATCCGCAAACTAATGGCCCCGCTCGTCACAATACTTACTACGGTATGAAGCTTAAAGCGTTAGATTCTCCCGAAAATATAAAAACAATAGAACTGCCAGAAAATCCCCGTATTGCCTTTGTCAAATGGTCTACCGATAGTCAAAAATTAGCATTTACCTTAACTCAAGAAACAGGTTTGGAACTTTGGATTTTGCACGTTGCAAATGGAACTATCCAACGTTTAACCGAACCAGTACTTAATGCTGCATATGGAACTCCCTACCGCTGGCTTGATGATGAAACGTTAATTTGCAAGTTTGTTTCTAATTCTCGCGGTGAATTACCTACCATATCTAACGTTCCTAATGGCCCCTTAATTCAAGAAAACTTAGGTAGCAAAAAACCAACTCGCACTTACACAAATTTACTCAAAAATGCTCATGACGAGGCATTATTTGAATATTATTTAACTTCAACTTTAGAAAAAATAACTCTCCAAGGAAACCGCACCCAATTAATTACACCTGCTTTAATTAGCGAAGCGATACCTTCTCCCGACAGCAAATTTATTTTAATTTCTGCCATAGATAAACCATTTTCTTATCAAGTTCCCGCAGCACGTTTTCCCAGAAATATATATGTAATTGATAATGAAGGAAACCAAATTTATCAAGTTGCAAATTTACCCCTTGATGAAGAACGTTCGATTAAATTTGATGCAGTACGCAAAGGTAGAAGACGGGTATCGTGGCGCAGTGATGTAAAAGCTACATTAACTTGGGTAGAAGCACTAGATGAAGGCGACCCTACTATAGAAGTTGGCGATCGCGATGCTTTATTTATTCTGGAAGCACCTTTCACTGCAACACCAACCCAAATCTGGAAGTCAGAATATCGCTTTAACTCAATAGTTTGGGGAAAAGCAGATGCGGCGATCGCCTATGAAAAATGGTACGATACCCGTCGTTCGAGAACTTGGCGAATTTACCCAAATAACCCAGAAACACCACCAAAATTGCTATTTGACCGCAGTTTTGAAGATAAATACAACGCTCCCGGAACACCATTAACAAAATTGGGAGACTATAGTTACAAAGTTTTACGTTTCGCACCAGACGGTAACAGCATATACCTCAACGGACGCGGAGCATCTCCCGACGGCGTATATCCGTTTTTAGATAGTTTGAATTTAGAAACCCAAGAAACTCAACGTTTATGGCAATGCCTCGATCCTTATTACGAGCAAATCTTGGCCGTACTTGATGACGAAGCGCAAAACTTAATTACCGTGCGTCAGTCTCAAACGGAACCACCCAACCTGATGCGAGTTTTTCGGAATAATAATCAAGAAAAGATACTTACAGATTACCAAGATCCCGCACCACAATTAGCAGGAATTCATAAAGAATTAGTCCAGTATGAGCGAGCCGATGGAGTGCAACTGTCGGCCAAACTATATCTACCTCCCGACTATGACCTCGAACGCGACGGCTCTTTACCGACAATATTGTGGGTGTATCCCGAAGAATTCAAAGATAAAGAATTTGCCGGACAAGTAACCACAGCCGAAAACACCTTCAGCCGTCCCATTCGCGCTTCTATATTATTTTTATTGACTCAAGGATATGCCGTACTTTCTGGAGCCACTTTACCAATAATCGGTGAAGGCGATCGCGAACCCAACGATACTTATGTAGAGCAATTAATAGCCGGAGCGCAAGCCGCAGTAGATTATCTAGTGGAACGTGGAATCGCCAACAGGAATAATATTGGTATAGGCGGTCACTCCTATGGTGCATTTACCACCGCAAATTTACTTGCACATACAGATTTGTTTTGTATGGGAATTGCCAGAAGTGGAGCTTACAACCGCACCCTAACACCATTTGGTTTTCAAGGAGAACAGCGTAACTTTTGGGAAGCACAAGAAACTTACATAAATATGTCACCCTTTACCCATGCATCCCAAATCAAAGCACCACTATTGTTGATTCACGGTGAAAACGATAGCAATGCAGGAACATATCCCTTACAAACCAAACGTTTATACGAAGCCCTTAAAGGATTGGGTGCAACCGTGAGATGGGTGGAATTACCAACAGAAGCCCACGGTTATCGTTCCCAAGAAGCAGTTAGTCACGTACTTTGGGAAATGGTTAATTGGTGCGAGAAGTATTTACAGTGAACAGTGAACAGTGAGCAGTGAGCAGTGTTAGGAGTTAGGAGTTAGGAGTTAGGAGTTAGGAGTTGTTAATATGCAGGCAACTAACAACTAACAACTATCAACTAACAACTAACAACTAACAACTAACAACTATCAACTAACAATTTTTTATCCGACTAAAAGTTAAGCTCGAACACAGCATCATTGAAGTCATTATCGCTAACACCAAGATTACCTGCAAGGTCTTCAAAGCCGAAGGTGTTATTTCCAAGGGATTTTAAATGTGCAATTCCATCGGGATTCGCTTCGGTAAAGCCGAAGTAAGCGACTACATCCTCCATGAATTCAGCAGCGTTGTTAAATTCACTGGCTTCCCCATTCTCATTGCTAATAAACCCTTCAAAACCTAACTCACCACCGTTAGCAATTACAAAAGTTGAATACAAACGTCCTCCATTGAGAATCACATCTCCAAATTCTTCGGCTGAGGTGTTTTGATCTTCGTCTCCTGATGAACCAGCTCGCACCATAAAATTGTCAACGCGATTCTCAATTGCAGCCTGTGCGTAACCATCTTGCCCAGGAAGAAAATCGGCTATACCATCACCATCAATATCTATTCCGCCGTTTGCATCAACTACTTCGTATAAACCTATAAGGTTGTCAAACGCTGCATCTGTTCCTAAATCCAACACATCACCAGCAAGTTTAGTGACGATATTAGTCCCATTACCTGCTGGAGTGGTATCAAAAATTAAACTGTCGATTGCATCGCTTTCGTTACTACTAAAGGCGATTTTGACAATTTCACTACCTTCTGATGAACCTTCTATTTCTGGTGTTAGTTCGGGTGTTGGCTCTGGTGTTGGTTCAGGCTCTAGTGTTGGCTCTGGTTCGGGTGTTGGTTCTGGTTCGGGTGTTGGCTCTAACTGTGCTGTTGTTTCTGGTTCGGGCGCTGCTTCAACAGTTATCTCCACTGTTGCTTCCTCAGAATTAACCTCACCATCGCTGACAGTATATGTAAAGCTATCGGTTCCACCAAACTCATCATTTGGCGTATAGACAAACGAACCATCATTATTAAAGGCGAGACTACCGTTACCTGGAGCGTCCAAAATAGAGGCACTTAATTGATCCGCTTCATCTGCATCGCTGTCATTTGCTAATACTCCTAAAGCAACATCTATATTCAATATTTCACCCGATTGAATACTGTAGCTATCGTTTTGAACAACTGGAGGGGTATTTATTGGCTCTGGCTCTGGCTCTGGTTCTGGTTCTGG
>JBARZF010000871.1:0-9192 GCA_049649675.1 Rivularia sp. (in: cyanobacteria)
CGGCTAGAAATTTAGAAAATTATGCGCGGACGGCTAAGCCGTGTCTGGACGTTAAGGGATAACTGCTCCCATGCTCCCGTCGAAACGTCAAACAATGTCTAGACTTGTCTAGTCTTTGTATAGCAGAATATCATGACATTGCTTTCAAATGAAGCGGGCTTCTATATAGTTTCTGTGATGCTGGATAATACTGAATCATAAATTAATATTTTCCGTAGTTGGATAATTCAGAATACAATCTAAATTAAAGATTCAATTCAACGTTCTCAATTACAATAAAACCTTCAAGCGAGTACTAGAATACACACGCAAGCAAGAAATAAATCGGTCAAGTCTTTTCCCGAAGAAGTTCAACCGATTCATCGAGCCGGAGCGTCAATGTTCGCTTTCAGCTGGATCGAATCATTATTTGAATTGAACAGCGATCGAAAGTAGAGAGAAATCGGTAAATAGCCCGAAACCATATTTATGTAAATATATGTAAATGTATGTAAAATATTTGTTTCAACAATCGCTATTATTTTGTACCCAACTTAGACGTTGAAACATTTATCCAAAACCTTGCTGGTTATCAATTTTAATATTCTTTGAATACCCAGCTAAACTATATAGCGTTCGGCAGTGCTAAGATGGCATGATAGTATATCTGTTCTATTAAGATTATCCAACCAATACCCCACATCAATATATTTTAGAGGCTCAAATGGCGGTTAACACAGATAGCAAAGAGAATGCAGGCAAGCAAAAAGCGCTCAACATGGTGCTTAGTCAGATAGAGAAAACTTTTGGTAAAGGTACAATCATGCGTCTTGGGGATGCAACCCGGATGCGTGTCGAGACGATTTCTTCGGGCGCACTTACCTTAGATTTAGCATTAGGTGGTGGTTTACCAAAGGGACGAGTAGTTGAAATTTATGGCCCAGAAAGTTCTGGTAAAACAACCGTAGCGCTGCACGCGGTTGCTGAAGTGCAAAAAGAAGGTGGAATCGCGGCCTATGTAGACGCGGAACACGCTCTCGATCCTACCTATGCTGCGGCTTTGGGTGTTGATATTCAAAACTTGTTAATCTCCCAACCAGACACCGGAGAATCTGCTTTAGAAATCGTAGATCAATTAGTGCGTTCTGCTGCGGTTGACATCGTGGTGATTGACTCGGTAGCAGCACTAGTTCCCCGTGCAGAAATTGAAGGGGATATGGGCGACACTCACGTCGGTCTTCAAGCACGATTGATGAGCCAAGCTTTGCGTAAAATTACTGGTAATATTGGTAAATCTGGCTGCACGGTCATGTTTATCAACCAGTTGCGGATAAAAATTGGGGTCAGTTACGGTAATCCAGAAACTACTACTGGTGGTAACGCTTTAAAGTATTATTCTTCGGTGCGATTGGATATTCGACGCATTCAAACCTTAAAAAAAGGTACGGAAGAATTCGGTATTCGCGTAAAAGTCAAGGTTGCTAAAAATAAGGTTGCACCACCTTTTAGAATTGCCGAGTTTGACGTTATCTTCGGTAAAGGTATTTCGACTCTGGGTTGTATTGTTGACCTAGCAGAAGAAACTAGCGTTATCAATCGCAAGGGGGCTTGGTACAGTTACAACGGTGATAACATTTCTCAAGGAAGGGACAACGCTATTAAGTACCTTGAAGAAAAGCCGGAAATGCTCGAAGAAATTAAGCAAAAGGTACTTCAAGAGCTAGAATTAGGTGCTGTTGTTTCTGCTAACTCCGTGGCACAACCAAGCGATGAAGACGAGGATGACGATGAGGAAGAAGAATTAGAGGAAGAATAACACCATCGATCGCCGGAGGGGATGAGGAATTATATGTGTCGAGCTAAGTAACAGATAATTGGTAATACGTGTGGAGGCAATTCAAATTTAAATGTTTGCTTGCCTTCGCACGAATAAGGCGTTCATTTCTGAAGCTAAAATATCGTTATTGCCAAAATATGTATTAATTACCATAAGTTGCTAGCTCTGTAGTAAGCAGTCGATCGCACTTAATATCTGTTAAAAAAATTTGATTTATATTCTATAAATTAAGACGACTAGTAATTATTCGCCGTCTTTACTAATATTTATAAAAAGCGTATTTTTTGATTACAGTTTAATAATAGTTATCCTAGCTATCATTTGTTTAGAGACGGAGTATATTATTTTTTTAGGTGCAACTATAACTGTACTACTATTTTTATTTGTTAAGAGCTACCACCCTCAGCACCCCGATCAAAATAAATCTTTAGGTGCTTGCTTGCTATAAAAACGGTCTAAAATGTCGGATTTCCACTCTTGACTTAACTGCTTTTCAAAAGTCTGCATCCGCGCTATTTTATCGCACTCAGTTTCCTCATCGATATACTCGCTATCATTAAGCTTTCGAGTTTTCGTCTTGCTTTTATAGTACGAATGCAATCTTTCGGTTTTATCATTTAGAGCGTTATCACTACCTGTTTTAGGTACCAACTGCATTAATAACTCTACTGCTACTGTAGGCAAAACAGAGCAACTGTGATTGATGAAAAAAGAAAAAGTGATATTGCCTACCCGAATAATATCTCCTTCTTTAAGCTTGGTTGGACGATAAATCTGTTCGCCATTAATACAAGTACCGTTAGTACTGTTCAAGTCTATTAAATAAAACCCTTGCTCAACATATCGAATCGCAGCATGGCGACGAGATACATACTTACTATTAAAATAAATTCCACTTTTGCGATCGCGCCCGATAGTCCAAGTATTCTGAGACTGTCGCAAACTTTGACTTTTACCATCACGTAAGTTCGTAGTTACGTAAACCGCTTCTCCATCAATAACAGCCTGTATATAATACGACTGCGCTACATTCAACGAAGATCCCGATAAGTTTTCTAATTTAAGAATCTGCTCTAAGAGACTGCCATGATTTTCATACAATTTGACAAAAAGCTGATATAGACTTAATCGCCGTTGTAGCTCCTCTGGAATAGATTCGGGCGTTACAAGTGAGCCTTTCACTGATAAAAAATTTAACTCGCTAATATTGCTCATCACTACTTTCGCTGTGTCTAAAATCAGAACTAATTATTTGTATTTTTCATACACATAAAACTTATGCAAAAAAAAAGGGCAAGTTAAGCATTCGGGCTGTCAAAATTCTCCAATTTACCTTTGGAATTAGGCAAGCTTTGTATAAGTCCAGACGTATTCGTATTCAAATTGAAGGCAGAATTATCTTTTAGCTATATTAAGGCGATCAAAAGTACGCTCAATTATGATAAATCCTTGAATAATAATTTATCTATAGTTATTAATACAGAGATTATGAAGCAACATAATCAAACATTTATTTAACAAGCTTAACTCTTTTACAAGCTGTCCTATATTATACATCATTTTGTCTATGTCATGATAATCCTTTATTCAAAATATCTTAAGTTATTTTTTTAAGTAATCAGTCCTAGAGTAGAGGTTATCGAGAAAATATCAACATATATCTACCTAAAGATAGATATCTTCTAGTAAAGATGAGTTGGGATGTTTAGAAATTAATTCTATATAAGGGAATAATTATATTAGGACTTACGCAAGCCCCCCTTAAATAAGGGGGGTTGGGGGGATCGGTTAGCTGTGGAATACTAGCTTTCTCGTTCCTGTTGCGTAAGTCCTATATATAATTAAAACTTGTAAATTATAAATTGTATGTCATCAGTATTTTCCACATACAGCGCATATTTTTAAGAACGATTATTTATTGACGGTGAGTATATAAATAAACCAGTTTTGCCATGTGCGATCGCATTCTCGTTTGCATAGGTCAAAACTGATTTATGTTAGTGACACTAATAGTCCAAGGTTGGTAAACTAGCAATATGTAAAATCAAGCCACTTGTAAAGAAAGGCTTTTATTGATTTTTACGCTCAGAAAAGATGATAATTCAAAACAAAAAATCCTCTATAGTAATCCTAAAGTTAAAGGAGTTATAGAGGAAGAGGAAATTTACCTATAGAATTTTAATCGCAAAATCTTTTTTATTGTAAATTTGCTACGAAAGCAGCATATATTTATCTATAATAAATACGAAGATAGATGACTTTTTAAACGACCCGGTTACATTTACAATATCCTGGTATTAGTGCAGATGGGGCTGTTTTCGTCGTTTTTAAGATTGGTATCTTATCGAGAGTAACAATTTTTGCTTAACTGATTCTTTCCATCGAACATATAAAGGGTTATAGTGATTGAAATTTAAACAAAACAATAAATCGTTTTATTTTCAGCGCGTCAAATCATAATAAACCTCTTCTTCCGTTAGGACGTATAGTCATCCAATTGGTTTTAGCTAATGCTAGCTGTTCGGGAGTTACTTTAGCTCCAGTAAGATTCGCGCCACACAAATTAGCTCCTCTTATATTAGCATTACTTAGATGAGCATAGCTGAGGTCTGCACCTCGAAGATCTGCTAATTCTAAATCGGCATGATTGAAATAAGCTTTACTTAAGTTCGCATCTCTTAAATTGGCTTTGGTTAAATTAGCTCGTCCAAAGTCGCTATTGTAAAGATTTGCACTTTGAAGGTTAGTTTTTTCAAACTTAGAAGAATGAAAGTTTGTTTCTGATAAATCGGAGCCTTGTAAACTTAATAGGCTCAAATTATGTAAAGCAAAATCTCGTCTTCCCTTCAAATAAGCTTTCGTTAAGCTTTCAGAATTTAAGCGACGCTGTGCTTGCGATCTTGCATTGGAAGTTTTACCCGAATCGGATACAGAAGTTGCTGTTTTAGATGTCAACACGGGATTATTAGCTCTTCTGGTTCGTACAGCAGTACCGGAAGCAGCTTTGGCTTTTCTAGCTCGAATCGCTGCTGCGACTTGAGCTACTCCAGCACTAGAGAAACTAGTAGAGGAGTTGTTCGTCGTATTGGTACCATCTACAACACCCGTGGAAGTTTTGGGACTACCACCAAGATTTGATGGAGATGCTAAACCAGAAGCCAAACTATCTAAGTAAGGCTCCATCTCTAACGCTCTAAGTACTTCATCCGCTGACTGATAACGGTTATGAACCGACACATCCATCATTTTTGCTAGTACTTGTGCAAAGTGATCGGTTGGGTGTACCAATTGTTGCCACATAACTTCACCCGTTGCCGGATTGTATTCTAAATCCTTGGGAGATTTACCAGTTAATAAGTATATACACGTAATTCCTAAAGCATAAATATCGCTAGCGTAAACCGGACGCATTGCCATTTGTTCGGGAGGCGCAAAACCAGGAGTACCAATAGCATACGCAGTTAATGCTGTATGTCCTGATTGCATCGCTGCTGTTTGGTTAACTTGATTTTTGACGGCACCAAAGTCTATCAGAACTAATCTGGCATCTTGAGCGCGACGAATCAAGTTTGCGGGTTTAATATCGCGGTGAATTACTTTCTGTGAGTGTATATATTGCAGTAATGGTAAGATTTCACTCAAAAACTGCTTTACTCCTGCCTCGGTTGATGTTCCGCTATGTTTTACCTCCTGCTGTATAGTTGAACCATGAACGTATTCCTGAATTAAATAGAAATGTTCGCGGTCTTCAAAATAGTCTAGTAAACGTGGAATTTGGGGGTGATTCCCAATCCTACCCAGCGTTACGGCTTCTCGCTCAAATAATTCCCGCGCCATTTGTAAAACATGGGGTGCAGTTCCAGAAGGACGCAGTTGCTTGATTACGCAACTGGGTTCTCCGGGTAACGCTTCGTCTAGTGCGAGAAAAGTCGCTCCAAAGCCACCTTGACCTAATGATTTGGTAACTCGGTAACGCTCGCGCAACAATATTCGCGCCCCACAAGATTGGCATCTTTCACTAAAAGGCAAGTTTTCTGGGTTGGGACAGTTCGGATTTAAGCAGTAGCTCATGCACTGTCAACTCGCAACAAAAAAAATAAATAATAACGGGGAGCAATTACTCTATTTCTATTATTGAGATATGAATTCCTTGCTGCCAGGTGCAAATTGCTGGGTTTGTTTTGAAGAGTTTCTAAAGTTTAGGCAATATTTGCACAATCTATAGTACAAATACCGAACTTTATAAATATTTCGGCTAATTTTTAATTTTGATTATTTTTTGTCGATCTAATTCAAAAGTAGAAGTAAAATCGCAATGTGATATAAGTTACGAGAATTGTAAATGCCCAACAACCCGGTTTCTCGGTTCCCGATTCGAGATTTACAACTAAATATGTGATATATGCTAAAATTTAATCTATGAATATCTGTTCAGGTATTCTAGAATGTTTTTGAAAACTATTTTTTTGGAGATTGAAGAAAAATGACGGCTACTGTTGATTTAATGAAATGTGCCTGTGAGAAATGCTTGTGTATCGTAAAAGTTGACAGCGCAGTTAATAAAGATGGTCAATATTATTGTTCTGAAGCTTGTGCTGATGGACACTCTACCGTAGCAGGTTGCGGACACAGTGGTTGTGGCTGTAGCGATTGAAGTTTAATTTTTATGCATTCCAATCTATCCCCTCTTATTTATAAGACGGGATAGATGAATATGTTAGTCGGGATTGGGTCGCAATTGTTTTTTACAACCCAGACATAACTTCTCGTGCAGCTTGCAAAGTTCGCTCAATATCTTCTTCAGTATGAGCTATGGAGGTAAAACCAGCTTCAAATTGAGAAGGTGCTAAGTAAATACCGTGTTCTAGCATTCCGCGATGGTAACGGCCAAATTTAGCAGTATCGGAAGCTTTAGCATCTTCGTAGTTATGAACCGGCCCGCTGGTGAAGAACATACCAAACATTCCGCTAATATTACCGCCACAAGCCTCATGACCAGTTTCGATCGCAACTTGTAATAAACCATCGGCTAGCTTTTTGGTAATTTGTTCCAAGTAATCGTAAGTACCCGGCTTTTGCAGCAATTCCAATGTCTTGATACCCGCAGTCATTGCCAAAGGATTACCGCTTAAGGTTCCGGCTTGATACATTGGTCCTGCGGGTGCAACCATAGACATGATATCTCGACGACCACCGTAAGCTCCTACAGGTAAACCACCACCGATAATTTTACCTAAAGTAGTTAAATCGGGAGTAACGCCGAACTTTTCTTGAGCGCCACCGTAGGAGATACGGAAACCTGTCATCACTTCATCGAATACCAATAATGCGCCGTGTTCGGTGGTGATTTCGCGCAATCCTTCCAGAAAACCAGCATCGGGAGGAACGAAACCAGCATTTCCTACCACTGGTTCCAAAATTACGCCAGCAATTTCCGATGGGTTTTCTTCAAATAGTGCTTTTACGGCTTCTAAATCGTTAAAAGGTGCGGTTAGGGTGTCGCTGGTAACTGCCAAGGGAACCCCCGGAGAGTCAGGTAAACCCAAGGTAGCTACCCCAGAACCCGCTTTCACCAAAAACATATCCGCGTGACCGTGGTAACAGCCTTCAAATTTGATAATTTTGTCTCGTTTGGTAAAAGCTCGCATCAGCCTTAACACTGCCATACAGGCTTCGGTTCCAGAATTAACAAATCTTACCATTTCAATACTGGGAACGGCATCAATGACCATTTCCGCCAACACATTTTCTAATACTGAAGGGGCACCAAAGCTTGTACCTTTTTCGAGAGCTTCATGCAGCGCGGCGATAACTTCTGGATTGGCATGACCGCAAATTGCCGGACCCCAGGTACCCACATAATCTATGTACTGATTGCCATCTACATCCCAAATATAAGCACCTTTTACGCTGTCAAAAACGATAGGTTGACCACCTACAGATTTAAAAGCGCGGACGGGAGAATTTACTCCTCCGGGCATCAAGCTTTGAGCGGCAGAAAAGATTTCTTGTGATTTGGTAGTTTTAATCGTTGTATTTACCAAGGCTGTCTCCTAGAGTGTAATAATAATGGTCTATCTTTGGATAGGCGCTAATACTGCTTCAAACTTATATCGTAATAAATTGGCTGAACTAGCGTTCCCTGAAAATAACAATATGTTATGTAGGTCAGATCGGGATTTGCCGTATTGAGATTCGTAATCGTTACTAGTAAGGCTGTTGAGGATGTTTATCAGGCGGCTTTCAACTCGGCTATCCATTGGTACGGTGAAGCTCTATCAAGCTCCAGCAATTCGCTTTAAGTGCCGCCGGAAATGCACTCTTTTAGGCGGCATCTTCGCGATTCTTTCAAGTCTTACCGTAAGCATAAAGGAAAATTATCCTGTTAAGATACACCATACAGAATGATATCGTGAATTGATGAATCATTCTTATTAAAGGGCGGTATCTAGCTGGTATGTTTTTTTCTGTAACAGATTTGCAAAACTGTATCCCCGTCGATCAAATTCGCTACTCGGAACGAGGTTTGGTGCCAGCTATAGTCCAAGATTATTTAGATGGCACGGTTTTGATGATGGCATGGATGAATCAAGAATCTTTAACCAAAACTTTGGAAACTGGTGAAACTTGGTTTTGGAGCCGTTCCCGTCAAGAATTATGGCACAAGGGTGCTACGAGCGGACATATTCAACTGGTGCATAGTCTCCGCTACGACTGTGATAGTGATGCTCTTTTAATTGGTGTCGAACAAGTGGGAGATATCGCTTGTCATACCGGAGAAAGAAGTTGTTTTCATCAGGTTGATAGCAAAATTATTCCACCTCCTGCCGATACTTTGTCACAATTATTTGACGTAATATCCAACCGACGCGATAATCCCACGGAGGATTCATATACTTGTAAGTTATTTCAGGGTGGCGATAATAAGATTTTGAAAAAGATTGGTGAGGAATCTGCTGAAGTGGTTATGGCTTGTAAAGATGATGATCCAGACGCGATCGCCGGTGAAGTCGCCGATTTGCTATATCATACTTTGGTCGCTTTAGCTCATCATAATGTTGATATAAAATCTGTTTATCGCAAGTTGCAAGAAAGACGTAAATAGAGCGGCATCAGCATTATTTTTTCGCTAGTTTTGAGTCGTTGGTTTTAATGATTCAAAACTATTTATCGCTTTATGTTCCAAATTCATTAGTTTTTATCAGCTTTCCGTTTATTTCTTAAATAACATGATTTATTTTTTTTGATCATTTTTCGCGGTTGAGAAATTTTTTTTCAGAAGCGGATTTACTGGTAGTTTTGATGATATGCTTATTAATATAATGGGAATATTGCAGTAAATATTTTTGTTGAGATATATTTCCATTATATAGAAA
>JBARZF010000872.1:0-2060 GCA_049649675.1 Rivularia sp. (in: cyanobacteria)
AATTTCTTTATCAAGTCTCTGAATGATTTAGGAGATAGAGTAACTCATGTATTTGTGAAAAATTTAGGATTGTGCGATGAATGGGATTATGTAGATGAAATGCCTGAGTTTCTTGATGCTAAGAAGACTCATAAATTTAAAGAGATGGATTTCCCCAAGTTTCCATTCTGGGAACGAAATGTGATTGATAGATTGGGGATTACTTTTAATAGTGCGCTCTCTCATCCTGAAATAAAGGTGATATCGAGACAGCGAGTCAAAAATTTTCTTGCAGAAGTTCATACAGCGTTCGGCGAAACGGGATTGGTTAAATGACACAGGAAGTTACTCCCGCTGATAAAAACTCAAATAATGAAGAAAATGACCAAGTTAATAAGTTTCTGGCTGAAGCTCTAAATGGTAAAAGCGAAGAGTTTAAAAAACAGGTATTAAGTTTTGCTGTGAGTTGCGGTTTATCCCAGGATGACCCCTTGTTTCTAGTTTTGGTAGCTACCGGACAATTAGAAGCAATGTTAAAAAATGCGCCGGAAGTTCTGCAATTATTATTTGAAACTTGGAATCGAGATTTGGCTCGCAACTTGCAAGAAGTTGAAAAAGTTGCAGTAGAGCGTCAGAAAGTTGCTATTGATAGAGCTGCTCACGCTCTAATTCGCAAAGCACAGTTTACAGAAAGCAGAAAACTTTTAACTTCTGTACTTCCGGCAAGTTTATTATTATTTTTCACCCTGGGAGTTGGAGCAATTTTCGGAATTTTAACGCCTCCCTGGATTGCGGGGATGATAAGTGGTGGGTATACAAAGGTGCAATCAAGCACTTTGACCTGGGATGAGTTGGAAGCAATGAAATGGGCTATTTCCAGGGAAGGGAAGTTTGCCAGAAATTTGATTGATTGGAACAGGGGTTATCTGGAAAATGGGGAATGCATCAAAGATGCTCAGAGATTGGGTGTGATTTTATCTCAGTATGGGCGTAAAGCAAAGTCAGGACATTGTGTTGTTTGGGCTACTCCGCCGACAAAGCGTAAGTTTGTAGAACTGAACCCAAACAATAAAGTTCTAAACTAAGACGTAAACTCGTAAACTAGGTCGTAAACTTATAAACTAACTGTCATATCTAGGAATCGGGATTTGATTCGGAGAAAGAATCTTGAACTATAACTTTTGAGACTTATTAACCGTTTTTTAGTAAAAACTCTTCTGGTTTTGAGCTAATAAGCAATGTGACAGTTTAGAACTTTATTGTTTACGGTTTCCTATTAACCAACAGTTTTACACCCAAACAGTTTACAACTTTATTTTTCGCTCCTTGTAAATGCCAACGAAATATAAAGACTTTAGGATGTCTACCAGTTTACAACTTTATTGTTTGCTTACAAGAACCATAAGAGGCAGGGAGAAGCACGCAGAGGTTTAACAAATAATGTCAATAGCTCTAGAATATTTCTGTACCAAAACAGGTAAACCGATTGAACTTGATGGTAAACCTTTAATTGAGACTTTGGAAAATACTGCTGCGGAGTATCTTTATGGTAATGATGTTAAGTGGAGTATCGGCATTGTTTATCCTGGAATTTCAACTGAGGATGATTTGACGAAACATCAGGATAAGTATCTTCAGTTTTCTAAGAAAGACCGATTGTATTTTTCCGATAAACCAGGATTACGGTTACAAATTTTTGACGAACCACATTTTGCTGCTGCATACGGTTCTTTACTATTTGGCGAATGCGAATATTTTTCTGAAATCAAAGATATTAAAGTGTTAATTTTAGATGATGAAACTGGGGAGTGTGGCGGGATCTTACCAGAAGAACAGGCTTTGTTGCTTGTGGGAGATGGAGATGGACGGATTGACCATAAATTGCACGAACGGTTGGGTAATATTCCTGCTACTCAGTTCCAGATCAGAGGAATTATTAAATCCCAAGTTGAAAAAAATGGTCAGTTATTCAAACAAAAAGGAATCAATGCAAATCAAACAATTAAAGGGACGTTGGTACCAGTTAATCTCTCTGATATCGGAAGCGGTTATAATTTAGTGCTTTCTAAATCTCAATTGGA
>JBARZF010000873.1:0-7355 GCA_049649675.1 Rivularia sp. (in: cyanobacteria)
TATATATTTCCGTAGATAAATATGGATTCTGGTATTTAGGGATTAGTTTTGTTGCATTACTTATCCTTCAGGATGCATATTTTTACTTTATGCATCGATTATTTCACCATCCCTTACTGTTTAAAAAACTACATTACGGGCATCATCGCTCCGGAGATCCTACACCTTGGACATCGTTTGCATTTGACTCTAGCGAAGCAATTATACAAGCTCTTTTCTTTGTCTGTATAGTTTTTGTCTTACCACTTCATTACATCCCCTTACTTACAGCTTTGATGGTAATGACAATATGGGCATTGTTTAATCACATTGGGTTTGAGTTGTTTCCATCGTCTTTTTATTCAAACTGGTTGGGAAAATGGTTTATCGGCTCAAAACATCATTTAATACACCATCGTAAATATAGGCTACATTATGGTTTATATTTTACATTTTGGGATAAAATTTTAGGAACTCAAGATGAAAATTATGAGAATGATATTTATCCTAAAGTTAATTATTAGATTCCTGGCAAAAGATTACTAATAAAAGAAATTTCAAGAAAAGCTTGATTTTTATTAGACAACAATGAGGTTTAATATGGCTATTTTGCGACTGGAAGACGATACTACATACACTCAAATAAACGATATTCAACGCGAACTTGCTCCTCTAAATATCGAGATTAATTCTTGGGAAATAGGTAGCGATCCAAGACTGAAAGCTCTGTTGGCTCAAGATATGCTTAGCGATGGGGAAAAGGATTACGTACTTGAAGGACTGGATAAATACTTTCAAGAATTAGCTGCAACTGCTGGGTATAAAGAGCGCGACTTAATTTTACTGCATTCAAGCGTCCCCAATCTAGACGTAATGCTATCAAAATTTGACAAAACCCATACTCACGCTGACCCCGAAGTCCGCTATATTATTGCTGGTGAAGGTATTTTCGGGTTTATACGTCCCGATGGTAGCCAAGTAGAACTGACAGTACAACAAAAAGATTATATTAACGTACCTTCCGGTGTCGAACATTGGTTTTATTTGACATCATCACGGCAAATTAAAGCTATACGCTATTTCACTAATACAGAAGGTTGGGTACCCGAATACACCGATACCAAAATTCGCTTAGGTCGCACTTCAGTAGTACAGTAGATTTGCAATTGACCATTTTCACCTATTTATCTAAAATCCTATGAGCATAGATCCACGTCCTACTCTTATTACTGCTGCTCGTCAGTTCTACCAGATGGGTTGGATGTTGGGTACTGCTGGTAATCTTTCTGCGAGAATCTCAGATAACAGTTTCTGGATTACTGCTAGTGGATGTCTTAAAAATCAGTTGACTGCTGATGACTTTGTTCTAATGACTTTGGATAGCGATAAGGGCGAATTTCATTCAACTCCTACCCAATCCCATTCTCAAAAACGTCCATCAGCGGAAACAAGTATTCATGCAGCGATTTACAAGCTATTTCCAGATGCTCAAGTATGCTACCACGTCCATTCGATTGAAAACAACCTGGTTTCTCGCTTTGTAATGGGTGAAGCTCTGCCTTTACCACCTTTAGAAATGCTTAAAGGTTTAGGAATTTGGGAAGAAAATCCACAGGTAACAATGCCAATCTTCGCCAATCATTTAGAAGTACCCCGGATTGCCGATAAGATTTATAGTCGCTTTAAAGACACAGCACCTCAGATACCAGCTTTACTAATTCGCGACCACGGAGTTACTATCTGGGCTGATTCCCTAGAACGTGCAGGTAATTATTTGGAGTTAGTAGAGTATATTTTTCGCTATATGGTAGTAAGTCAGTGAATTTTAGATTTTAGATTTTATATTTCCCATTTTGTCAACTTAGGGACTTAAATTAATCAAATCCGGACTATTTTCTTCCAGCAATCAACTTGAGGACTTGAAGCTATTTTTTTACCCAGCAAAATTTGGGCTTTTTTCTTAATCCAAAATTTAAAATTCCAAATCTAAAATTAAGTTTTCCAAATATGAAAATTACTTACCAAGACAACCAGTTAAAAGTTATTCTGACAGATATTGAGGGGACTACAACTGATATTAGTTTTGTACATGATGTTCTTTTTCCTTATTCTGCAAAACATTTATCAAGCTGGGTACGTAACAATTTAGAATTAGCAATTACTCAAGATATACTCCAACAAGTCAGAGAAATTACTGGTAAATTAAATCTTGACGTAGAAAGCTGTTTGAATCAATTGATGAATTGGCAAGCCGAAGACCGCAAAATTACTCCATTAAAAACCCTGCAAGGTTTAATTTGGCAAGAAGGATATGACAAAGGCGAGTTAAAAGCTCACGTCTATCCCGATGCTGTTGAGTTTCTTCAAAACTGGTATGATGCTGGTTTGACACTGGCTGTTTATTCTTCCGGTTCCGTTGCTGCTCAGAAGTTATTGTTTAGAAACACTTCGGTAGGGGATTTAACTTCATTATTCTCCGCTTACTTCGATACAACTACCGGGAGTAAAGTAGAAAGTCAATCTTACATAGCTATAGCGGATAAATTATCTGTGCTTCCACAAGAAATTTTGTTTCTTTCTGACTCTTTGAAAGAATTAGTTGCGGCTAGTACAGCTAATTTAAATGTTTGTGGATTGAATCGAGAAACAACAGATATAGATAGTAATTTTAATTATGTAATAAACTTCTCACAAATCTCTCTGGAATATTTATAGAAGATGCTTGAATCAAATGTATTAGTAAATTAATTTTTAATGATGCAATTTTTAATGATGCAATTTATATAATCCCCGATTTTTCTATATAAAAATACTGAATTACTATTCATTATCGATCGTTGTATTAATTTAATAGGTTTGTTTTTGAGAATAAATAGATAAATTAATCATTTTATTCTTTCTCTTAAATTATCTCGCACTTCCATTAAAATTTTCCCTAACATATTCTTACCGCTACCATCTTTACCACAACCCCAGTAATAATCACCTGGTGCGTTTTCAACTATTTCTTCATCACCAGTTGAAAGCAGAATTTCACGAATTTCGGCGTGAGTTTCAAACTTTTTCAAAACAGCTTTTCGCATTACATCATCTTTAACTTCCTCCCAATCAGCACGTAAAGGACGTTTTCTGTCTCTTCCCATCGTGGCAGCTTGTTTAGGAGTTTTTGCTTGCTGAATTTCTTCTAAATAAGGAGTTTCGATAAACTTTTGGGCTTGAAAATAATGTTCGACTGTTTTCCACCAAAAGCTATCTAATTCAACACCGTGGGGAGAGAAATTGGAGAAGCAACCGTATTTGTCGTTGGTGGTGTAGAAGTAGATGGGCATGGTTATTTTGGGTTTTGGATTTTAAATCTAGCGTCTCTTTATCTCTTTCCTCAGCGCTCTCTGCGTCTAGAAGGGTTTTTTTATAGGTAATCTTCCGCCGAAAAGGGAGTAATTAGCGAGCGAGGTGGTGATTCATTAACGAGCGAGGTGGTGATTCATTAGCGAGCAAAGTGGTGATTCATTAGCGGTGATTCATTAGCGAGCGAGGTGGTTATTAATTAGCGAGCAAGATGCTCGCACTACGGGGGAAGCAAAGTGGTGATTCATTAGCGAGCAAGATGGTTATTAATTAGCGAGCAAGATGGTTATTAATTAGCGAGCAAGATGCTCGCACTACGGGGCTAATGTATTTTCCATAGGAAAGGATATTCTTCTGGTGTTGCGGATAAACCGGCTTTGACTGGATTTTGTCTAATATATTCCCATTGATTATAAAACTCTTTTTCGGTTTGAATCATTTCGTCAAATCTGCCATCTTGCCAAACTTTTCCTATATGCAACATCACTTTAGGGATTTGCTTGGAACTATAACTTTTTATGCTGTGTAAAATACTTCCAATTGACCAGTATTCATTTTTTGATTTAATAAAAGGTTGAATAATAAAATGCACATGATCTGGCATGATGACAACAATAAAAAGTTTATATCTTTTTTGATGAAAAAATTTACAAGCATCTAATACAACTTGTCGGGCTTCTGGATTTAACTCCAATCTTTCATAAGTTACAAAAGTAATAAAATATTTACCTTCTGCTTTCTCTAATTTTGGTATTTGTTTTTTAAAGGTCATTATTATCTATCTCAATCATTCGTCTACATATTCTTTATTTTTTATAACATTGCCTCCAATAGTAGTGCGAGCATCTTGCTCGCTAATTTACCGAATCTTGCTCGCTAATTTACCGAATATTGCTCACTAATTTACCGAATAGTGCTCGCTGAATTTACCGAATCTTGCTCGCTAATTTACCGAATCTTGCTCGCTGGATTTACCGAATCTTGCTCGCTAATTAAATCGTAGCTCGCTAATTTATCGAATCTGAAATAAATCAAACCGTAGTGCGAGCATCTTGCTCGCTGGATTTAACCACATCTTGCTCGCTAATTTACCGAATCTTGCTCGCTAATTTACCGAATCTTGCCCCTTATACCAATTCTGTGTAAGGCTGCCCTAAGCATCGCTGTTTACATTCTGTTACATGATTTTGTATATTTGTGCCAACCTACTTAACTATGTAAGTAAAGATCATAACTTCATGATTTTTTAATCTATTTTTTCATAAAATTACCGTAATATCTCGTAAAGCCATTGTATTTTTAATCTAAAGCGGCAATGTTGAGATTTTAGTTAAATTATCATGGCTCAGAACAATCAAAAATCCAAAAATCAAAGATTAAAATCGATTCAGTCTATTTGCAGTGTTGTCTTTGGTACGGGTGTGGCTATTGGTGGTTTGCTTTTAGGATATGCTCAAGTTGTGGGTTGGATACCATCGATATTTCCTCCTGATACCCGTTTTTCTTGCGCTTTGCAACCTGATACAAAAAATGGGACAGAAGTATGGACAGTTATGTATCGCAATCATCGGGGGAAAAGCCCTTGGTTGAGGATGGTTAATAGTTTTGGTGATGATTGGAATACTACCAAACGTTGCGATCGCATTGCTCAACGTCTTGAAAGGTTTCGTGAAGATGGTTTAACTGCTTTTAGTCATCGCACCGATCCAAATACACCCAACCAAGCTGTAATTTGTGCTTATACCCAAATAGATCCGCAAAATTGTAATTTGTTAGTTACTCTCAAACCTGGTGCTGATGGTTATGAATCTTTGAGTAAAATGCTTCAGGCTTTGAAAAATGGTACTACAGTTGACCAGAATTCTGGTGATGAGATTGTTGTTTTTTCTAATTCCGCCAAAGTCAATATTGAAAATTTACTAGCACCAGAAGATCGTCAACTTGAAAATTAGTAATTACAGCACTTTGCAGATCGATGAAGTACAGCTTTATCTGTTAGCTTTCTTACCCACCCGGAAATTATCTATTGGCTTTCTTAACCACCCTGAACTAAAGTTCCGGGCTAATATACAAAGTCTACTAAAGTAGACTGAAGATAGCTATCGGTTATTTAGTCATCTTTTAGATGACTTCTTATATGAGCAAGGAAATTAATTTCCTTGCGGGGTGACTTACTTCGCATTATTTTTATGATTATTGACTATTCTTGTCAAGTTGCTTCAATAATCGCTTGCGGTTGTTAATTGCTATTTCATCATCAGGATTGAATTTAATCGCTTTATCGTAAGATTCGATTGCTTGTTGGTAACGTTTTAATTGTTCTAAGGAATAACCTCGGTTATTCCAAGCTTGATAATCATCAGGTTTGATAGCAATAGCTTTATCGAAGGATTCTATTGCTTGTTGGTAACTTTCTAATTCATCTAAGGAATAACCTCGGTTATACCAAGCTTGATAATAATCAGGTTTGATATCAATAGCTTTATCGAAGGATTCTATTGCTTGTTGGTAACGTTTTAATTCATTTAAGGAAATACCTCGGTTATTCCAAGCTAGATAATCATCAGGTTTGATAGCAATAGCTTTATCGAAGGATTCGATTGCTTGTTGGTAACGTTCTAATTCATCTAAGGAATTACCTCGGTTATTCCAAGCTTGATAATAATCAGGTTTGATATCAATGGCTTTATCGTAAGATTCCAAAGCTTTTTCATAATCCTTAGAAGCATATAAATCATTACCTTGGGTGTAAAAATCCTTTGCTTTTAAAGCTTGCTGAGACTCAGTAGGAATTTTCGCAACATTTTCCTGATAAGCCTTAATCGGAATACCCCATTTAAAAGTTCCTACACTATCCCCTGCTTTAAAATTCCTACCTGTTGTAGACTGTTCTTGTGTTGGTAATTCTTCACCTTCTAGTTCGGCAATTCGTGAAAGTTCCACATCAGTACGTCCGTGAACTCCAATCACTTTTCCTGAAGTATTTATCACAGGGCCACCACTCATTCCACTAGCAGTAGTAGCAGTATAAGATATACTATAACCGTCGATATTTGAGTTGCCAACAGAAGAAACTTTACCAGAAGGAAATTGGGGTACAGAACCATTACCTGGAAAACCAGCGATGTAAATATCATCTGCTATATTTACAGCATCGGAATCACCAACACTTAAAGCTTTATAGGGGCATTCATTGCTATTATCTGTCTTAAAATTAATTACAGCTAAATCGTGATTGGGAAAGCGTTGAATATCAGCAATTTCCCAAGTTTTTTGGTCTGAGGTTTTTAACTTAATTTTAGTGTTGAGAGGAATTACATGACGGGCTGTCAAAACATTACAACCTTCTAGATTCCCATTCACAAATAAACCAGTACCATTTCCCGATTTACCCTCGTAATAAATAAAAACAGTACTTTTATTTACTTTCTCAAAAACTTCTGTAATTGAAGGTGGATTTGTACTATTACAACTGCTCAAGAGCAAAGCGGTGCATCCATACACAACTAACCAACGCCAATTAGACATAGTAGTTAGGAATTATTTATAACCGACATTTTGCACCTTAAGCATAGACTATGTACCTAAAAAATATCGAGTAAACTTGTTACATTTAAAAAATATCAATAATTCACGTTCAGTGTGTCCAAAAGCCAAACATTTTGCTCGCTGAATTTACCGAATCTTGCTCGCTAATTTATTGAATCTAAAATAAATCAAACCGTAGTGCGAGCATCTTGCTCGCTGGATTTAACTACATCTTGCTCGCTCATTTACCGAATATTGCTCGCTAATTTACCGAATCTGAAATGAATCAAACCGTAATGCGAGCATCTTGCTCGCTGGATTTAACTACATCTTGCTCGCTGGATTTACCTACTCTGAAATGAATCAAACCGTAGTGCGAGCATCTTGCTCGCTGGATTTAACCACACCTTGCTAGCTAATTATCAAATCTTGCTCGCTGAATTTACCTACTCTGAAATAAATCAAACCGTAGTGCGAGCATCTTGCTCGCTGGATTTAAC
>JBARZF010000874.1:0-13236 GCA_049649675.1 Rivularia sp. (in: cyanobacteria)
CATCTGCGCCAAAAACAAACGATGCAGCAACTAACACCGCATCGTAATTACCAAATATTGTAGAGACGCGATATATCGCGTCTCTACAACTAAATTAAAAAAACTAAATTCCCAAATCAACTTAATAAATTACGAACCACTTGATGTATTTTTCTTACTAGTAGTCTTATTAGGTCTGCTTCTCGGCGTTTTAGCTTGTGCTGCTTGATTCGAGTTAGTTTCAAGCTTAGTTACTGTCTTAGCAACATTATCGATTTGAGTTTTTATTGTCTCAAATCCTGCTAATTTTTCAACAACAGCTTTTAATTGTTCTTGCTGATTATTTAGCTGTGCATCTATTTCCCCTAAATTTGAATTCTGTTTAGATTCAGTACTTGCTTTATCTAACTGAGCAATATTTTTCTCAATTTTCTCTGTAGTTTTAGTTAAATTATCAACTTTACTTGAAACAGAAGAAACTGCCTCTATTTTTTCACTTAGTGTTTGTAATTCCTTTTGTGTCTGACTATTACCTTCTATAGTTTTAGTTAGGCTTTCTCTGGTCTGAATGTTGGCTTTATCTAACTGATTTAGATGTTTCTCAAGCTTTTCTGTAGTCTTATTTAAATTCTCAACTTTGTCGGAAACAGAAGAAACAGCTTCTAATTTCTCGTTAAATGCTTTCAAGCTTTTTTGAGAAAAATTGTTATTACTTTCTATAGTTTTAGTCAGACTTTCTCTAGTTTGATTGTTAGCTTTATCTAGTTCGTTTAGATAAGTTTCCAGTTTTTCTGTAGCTTGAGTTAAATTGTCAACTTTACCAGAAACCGAAGAAACAGCTTCTAATTTCTCGCTGAGTGCTTGTAAATTTTCCTGAGAAAGATTCTTGGTATTTTCTATTGCTTGAGTTAAATTATCAACTTTACCAGAAACGGAAGAAACAGCTTCTAATTTCTCGCTGAGTGCTTGTAAGTTAGTTTGAGAAAGATTTTTACTACTATCTATTGCTTGAGTCAGATTTTCTCTGGTTTGAGTATTTGCTTTATCTAGTTCGTTTAGATGAGTTTCGAGTTTTTCTGTGGTTTGAGTTAAATTATCAACCTGCTTTTTTAAACCTTGAGAAGATTCTGTTTGATTTTTACTATTATCAGAAACTATTTGAGTTAACTGCTTATTTAACTCACTTGTATCTTCTACAAGCTTTAATAGCTTTTCCTGTTCGAGTTTACTGGCACCAATAGCACTTTTAATTTGAAAAGCCAATATAGTAACTATTAATACAAAAAATACTGATACCGTGGAGAGAATTTGCAGTGTCATCCCTAGTTTAATCCTTAACGTAAATATAGTTAATTATTCATCCTACATTTATTATTAATAAAATATAGAATGATACATCATCATATAGTAAGTAAAGCCATATTGTAGAGTCAAAACTTTACTATTCGAGATCCTGCTCCAAAAAATGCGAATATTTAAGGTGAAATAAGGCGAAATAATAGTAACACTATCTTTTGCTGCAATACGGAGAGAGCAGCTTAGAAGCAGCGTTACGAATGATTAAAGATTCCTTGCCTCTAACTCTACAACACTTAGATGTTTAAATTAAATATTCAAAAAACGAGCAAGTGTTTGCGGTAATGGCAGCACAATCAAAATTAATAGCGCAATTGCTAAAAGTCCTAAAAAATCCCGTTTATTATCAAGTTCGGTAACATCGTTCAAAGCGGGTTCGTCTGCTAAACGTACAAATAATATCAAGCAAACCGCCCACACTAAATATTGCGGCTGAACAAAGGAAAGTAACAGCAGCAACAAACGAGCTGTATATCCGATAATCATTGCTGTTTTCTGACCAAACATGGCATGAACAATATGCCCGCCATCAAGTTGCCCAACAGGCATCAAATTTAATGCCGTAACAATTATTCCTAGAAAACCAGCTACCGCTAC
Organism: Rivularia sp. (in: cyanobacteria); assembly: GCA_049649675.1. Classification (GTDB taxonomy): domain Bacteria; phylum Cyanobacteriota; class Cyanobacteriia; order Cyanobacteriales; family Nostocaceae; genus Rivularia. The sequence continues at coordinate 1,933 of JBARZF010000874.1, forward strand.
TGGATGTAGTTCTATTGCGATATCAGAAGTTAACTGAGCGGCTAGTGTTAATTTTGAGAGCAGCGCGATTAATATCGATTGGCTGGGATTTAAAGAATCAATACTAAACATTCGTGCTTCTTCTTGTATCGGAACTACCTGCGAATTAGCCAAACCCCATATAAACAAAGGTAAACTTGCTAAAAAACCAGCAATAGGTCCGGCAATGCTAACGTCAAATAAAGCTTTACGGTTAGGTACTGGACTACGCATCCGAATAAATGCGCCAAATGTCCCCAGGAAAAAAGGTATGGGAATAAAATAAGGCAATGTAGTGCGAATTTTATAAAACTTTGCCGTCAAATAATGACCCATTTCGTGTATGCCCAAAATGGTTATCAATGATAAGGCATAGGGTAATCCCTGCAATACTAAGACAGGATTGGACGATATATCTTCAGCTTCAACACCAGCTATTCTCGCTCCCATTAAAGTAGTAGTTATTAGAGTCGCAATAAGCAACAGTAAGGCTAACCCTGGTTTAGTTAATTGTTCATTTTTCCCCTCACCTGCTTTCTTCTGCTGATGATTGGGAACTAGTAAAAATATTGGTTTATCATTAAGACCTTTTTGAAAAATTAAAATGAAGCGATCGCCAAATTGTGCTTCGATATTTTCTTTTATCTGCCGGTAAGCCTTATCCCCAGAAGTTCTTAACTGACCTCGACAAATCACTGCTTGGGGACGATATTCAATATTATGAATATAGTATGTAGACCAAGAAAAACACGAACGGAGTTTACTTTCTTCTGCTGGTTCAATAGGACGCACTGGTACAGATTCTACGGGTTGTTGTATAGCCGGTTGTGTTGCGTCGAGTGTTGGAGATGTTTGCTTTGGATCTTTAACGGAACTGCGCCCCTGCTCCAATAGCACCCAGTACAACAAAGAACTAACTAGTAATGACCCAAAAACTAACGCTGGTGGTGTTCGAGTCCCGTATTTTATTGCCCAACCAGTCCATGTTATCGGTGGTATCATCAATACTAACCACAACAGCCAAATAGGAGTTGTTGTCACTTTTGCAACTTTTCGTCTGAGGGTATAGTAAGTAAATATTCCTAAAAATATTACTAAAGAAAGTAGAAGAATCCAGGATTTCATTTTATTTTCATTTTAATGGGCGTTGGCAATGTGAAGTTGTAATGTTAGTACTGCATATTAACGTCAAAAAACAAACCTTATATCCGAATTTTTATTCACACTTATGTGTAATCGATCTTGATTGCCTGTTATGACGAAAAATTCTAATTGACCGTCTTATCAACACAAATTAAAAACCTTTCTCCTTGACACAATAAGAACCTATGCGCTCACCATCTCAAGAGCCGAGTAATCATACACCCAAGCCACCAAGGGCAATTTTGAACTCAATTAAAGCATTTCCTCCCAATAGGGATACTTTAGGAGGAACCGCTTACTTTATTGTAAGAAACGAAGGCAATATTTTGATTGACTGTCCGGCTTGGGACAAAAATAATCAAGATTTTCTAGAAAGTAATGGTGGTGTACGTTGGTTATTTATCAGCCATCGCGGTGCCATTGGTAAAAGTGCAGAAATCCAGAAAACTTTTGGCTGTGAAATTGTAATTCAAGAGCAAGAAGCTTATTTACTGCCTGAATCAAAGGTAACTGCTTTTACCGATAAATTTACTATTGATTCAGTATCGCAAGCAATTTGGACACCTGGTCATTCTCCCGGTTCGTCTTGTTTTTACCACAATTCGGAGGGAGGAATATTGTTTTCAGGAAGACACTTAGTTCCCAACCGACAAGCCCTGCCAATACCTTTAAGAACATCTAAAACCTTTCACTGGCACCGACAAATTAAAAGCATCAAATTATTACTAGAGAAATTCACACCCCAAACACTTAAATACATCTGCCCCGGCGCAAACACCGGCTTTCTCCGAGGAGAACGTTTGATAGATAACGCTTATACCAGTTTAGCTAATCTCGATTTAGCAGAGTTGCTTACAGCAAAATCTCTTCTTTGAAAATTGGTTGGGGATTGGAGAGGGGGTAGAGGCGGTAGAGGCGGTAGAGGGGGTAAAGGGGGTAGAAGGGGTAGGGGGGGGAGACAAGGGGAATTTTAACCTTTGACCTTTAACCTTTGACCTTTAAGCTTAATTACTCCTAACTCCCAACTCCCAACTCCTAACTCCTAACTCCTAACTGATTACTGGCCACTGGTCACTGATAACTGCTCACTGATAACTGCTCACTGCTCACTGTTGACTGTAAAAGTTCTACTGCTGCTTGATATTGAACGTCATCAGAAGTAGCTATTCGATCAATTGTTATTGGTTCGGTAGAAGAAATTACTTTGTCTGGAGTAATGCCTAATTTATTGATATCTCGATGACTTGGTGTTTCATATTTAGCGATTGTTACCGCTAAACCGGAACCGTCTGATAATTCAAATAATGATTGGATTAAGCCTTTTCCAAAGGTTTTTTCTCCTACGAGAGTTGCACGTTTGTTGTCTTGTAGGGCACCAGCAAGAATTTCGCTAGCGCTTGCCGAACCTTGGTTTACCAATACAGCTAATGGATCTTTTGTTAATGCTGGGCCAAAAGATTCAAAGTTCCCTTGGATGCCTTGACGGTTTACTGTATAAACTACAATACCTGAATCTAACCACAGTCGAGCAACTTCTATTCCCGCTTGTAACAAACCACCGGGATTATTTCGCAAGTCCAGAACATAGCTATCGGCCCCTTTTTCTTCTAATTCGTTAATTGCACGAGCTAATTCTGCTGGAGCGTTAGCATTAAATTGAGTCAAGCGGATGTAACCAATATCCAAATCTTTATCTTTTTGTAATTTAGCAATTACCGGATTCAAAGTAATGCGATCGCGGATGATGGAAATTTCTTTTGGAGAAGTGCCATCTCTCTCTATAACTAAGCTCACAGCAGTTCCAATTTTGCCGCGCATCAAGGAAGCTGCTTTATCAAGAGTAATATTTTCTGTGAGTGTGTTTTCAATTTTGATAATGCGATCGCGTGGTTGAATCCCTGCTTTTTCAGCCGGAGAACCTGCAATGGGTGTAACTACTTCTAACTTACCTTGGGGATTTAAAGCTATTTGCAATCCTACCCCTGTTAATTCTCCAGAAGTATTAACTTGTAGACTGCGATACTGCCGGGGGTCTAAAAACCTTGTAAAAGGGTCATCAAGGCTTTTGAGCATATTTTGAATTGCTGAGTACGCTGTTTCGCTATCTTTTAGCCTTGCTTTCAAAGCTTCTTGCCGTACTTGTGCCCAATTTTGATGGTTGAATGTATCATCTAAATAAGTCCGATTCACAATCCGCCAAGCTTGGGATACTAGTTTCTGTTCGTTTGTTAAAGCGGCTGCTGGGAAGCAAAAACTACCAAATGCGACCCAAAGAGCCATAAGCAATGATAAAATACCCCGAAAAACCTTTAAATTATCCATAAACTCGATTTTTACTTTTATTTCAACCAACTTTACATATCTTAAAGTAGCTTTCGCGAGCTTCGATAAGATGAAATCTATTTCTCGATTATGTTACTTTTTTTATAGAAGTGTTTTTTGCCGCGATTAATTTCGGACAATTGACTTCTAATAATTGGGTCAATAGCGCCCATGAAACGCTATGATCTAGTTTGTATCCATCTATTTTTTTTGTGGCTCGGATACAAGCAGAACGCAATACATTCCCTCTTGAGAGAGTGAAAATGTTTCTTAAAACTATCATTACTCTGACAGTTTAAAAGTAAATTCACTTTCTGACAGGTTCGTTCAAAATCTCGATTGGCTTTCTGAAGCTAATTACTGAGATAATTATCAACCGCAATCTTTATCTAGGAATCTGGGTTGTATGACCAACGTAATTGACTGGTTTGATGAGCGCTTAGAAGTTCAAGCGCTTGCAGATGACGTTACAAGCAAGTATGTTCCTCCCCACGTAAATATTTTCTACTGCTTGGGTGGAATTACTCTGACTTGCTTTTTAATCCAGTTCGCAACTGGATTTGCAATGACTTTTTACTACAAGCCAACCGTTGCTGAAGCTTATTCTTCAGTAGAGTACATCATGAACGAAGTCAGCTTCGGTTGGTTGATTCGTTCCGTTCATCGCTGGTCTGCCAGCATGATGGTGTTAATGATGATTTTGCACACCTTCCGGGTTTATTTAACTGGTGGTTTCAAGAAGCCCCGTGAATTGACTTGGGTAACAGGTGTTGTTCTAGCTGTAATTACCGTATCTTTCGGTGTAACTGGCTACTCTTTACCTTGGGACCAGATCGGTTACTGGGCTGTGAAGATCGTTAGCGGTGTACCAGAAGCGATTCCCGTAGTTGGAGTTTTAATTTCTGATATGTTGCGTGGCGGTTCTAGCGTAGGACAAGCTACCTTGACTCGCTACTACAGCGCTCATACCTTTGTACTGCCTTGGTTGATTGCAGTATTTATGCTGGCGCATTTCTTGATGATTCGCAAGCAAGGTATAAGCGGTCCTTTATAATTTCGAGCAAAATATGAATGATTTGCTCGAAATTATAACGAGGCTAAAACAGGTACAATATGCGATCTGCAAAACTGCAAACGATCGGTTATTTGTTTTAAAATTGGTGTAATAATAGACCGCCGAAAGCAAATATTTGTATCTTCAGTTTTAAAGGGTGTAAATTCCTTTATCACTGCCTATTAGCCGACGGTTTAACCGAAATTCACAATACTCAACTTAGATAGAAGAGTACCTAAAAAAAATGGCAACATTAAAGAAACCGGATCTAAGCGATCCACAATTGAGAGCCAAATTAGCTAAAGGCATGGGTCACAACTACTACGGTGAACCTGCTTGGCCTAATGACTTGCTCTACGTTTTCCCAGTTGTAATTATGGGTTCCTTTGCTTGTATCGTGGCTCTAGCAGTGCTAGATCCTGCGATGACAGGAGAACCAGCGAATCCTTTTGCAACACCTTTGGAAATCTTGCCTGAGTGGTATTTGTACCCAGTTTTCCAAATTTTGCGTTCGCTTCCTAACAAGCTTTTGGGAGTATTGGCAATGGCTGCCGTACCTCTGGGGCTGATTCTTGTTCCTTTCATTGAGAACGTTAACAAGTTCCAAAACCCTTTCCGTCGTCCCGTAGCTACCGCTGTATTCCTGTTCGGAACTTTGGTAACAATCTATTTGGGCATCGGCGCAACTTTGCCTTTAGATAAGTCTCTTACTTTAGGACTCTTCTAAATCGGCTGTTTGCGTTCGCTGTTTTAGCGCCTGTGGGGTTTCTCGTATTGAGTGCTTATTAATAGGTACTCGCGAGAAACTCTAACAGGCGTTAATTGTTTCAAAATTTATATGCTTACCAAATTTTAGAAATTAATAGCTGAGAATCGGTATAAATATTTTTGTCAAATGTAATACTTTGAAATAATTTTGGTTATAGACTCAATTAGGATGCTGAAATATTAGGGCAAAGCGCGTAATATATGTATAGCAAGGATTATTTACCTCTAAAATCGTCTTTTTCGCCTACTTCCTACTCCGTATTATCCTCAACCCTTTTGTACGATTATTTAATGCCGATCGCAATTACGGCTATAGAGATCGTTGTTGAATCAAACATCGAAAACCTTACTTCTAATGCTTGACTAAGTTCCCCCAACTTATGACAACAAAAATATCAACAGAAAACAACTGAGAATAAACAGCATTGTCTTAAAATCGTAATATCATACTTAAAGAGATATAGTAACGTGGTAAAATAATTTACATAGATAGTGCTTGTGAACTTGGATACGTATTCAAGCGCATGAAGCACCCAAAGGTGAATTTAAAGTATATTTGGGATTTTTTAAATTAAGAAGAGCAAATCAGATTTTTAAATCTGAGCTTTATAAACTATAAAAGATGTAAGTAAAGTTAATCTATTAATATTTAAGTCAAGGTCAATGCTAGCAATTGTGGAGCAAGACCATCTGACGGTTAAGAGCGAACTTAAGCTTCTAAACCAGGTACAACAATGGTTTGAAAAATTCTGTCTGCGTAATTTGTCCGGCCTTAGTTGGCTCGAAAGTCAACAGTATCGACTTAATCTAGCATTAGCTGAAGGCTTTACAAATGCCGTTCGTCATGCACATCAATCTTTACCACCAGAAACAAACATTGATATTGATGTATTGCTGTGGAATGACAAACTGGAAATAAAAATCTGGGATTACGGTAAGCCATTTAATCCAGATGCAATAGCCGAACCAGAACCCGGTACTTTACAAGTAGGGGGGTATGGGTGGTTTTTATTAAGACGATTGGCTGATGAAGTCGTTTACGAACGCGATACGGATGGCAGAAATTGTTTGCTCATCGTCAAGTATGGTACGCATGAAAATTAATCGAGACTAATGATGTTTGTAAAATTTTGCGTCTGTTCAAAAAATAGTAAGACGAGTGTTCGATTTTGCCAAGAATCGATGTAATTGTGCTTTGATAACCGTATTTTTAGCCAACAATAATTTAAGAATGAATTCTCAGAGAAAGTAGGGAATGGGTAATTGGCTGTGTATGCGATATTGAAGTATTAGTTAGCTCAATCGGTGTAATATTATTTTTGCTTCACCGGCGTAGAAGGAAAATAGAAGGGAAATAGTTCGGAATCTGGTGAAGGTTCCTGTTCGCGTAAGCAATAAGGAACCATAACTACTTACAGGTGAGAGAACCGCGAGTATCTAGAAATAGAAAATGATTGAAGCAATCTGACAGATTACTTACTTTAAAAATGGAATTAAAAAATGATTTTATATGAAATATTAAATAATTTTGTTTAGTTATTTTGACTAAAATTCAAGCAAAATTTACAATGACTTTAAATAATAAATAAAAGTATAAAATAATTTTACAAATACCGTATACACAGCATTAGAATTACAGTAATCACTTTGTTAAGATTTGACAGCAAGCGAGACTCCAAAAGTAACGAGAGGCTTGTCTTTCACCTTGTGCTGTCCGGCTCTAGGGCGGATTATAACTTTTATAGCACTTTTTAATCTAGAAAATAGTAAAAGTAAAAGGAGTAAAGGCACAATCGTTAAAACAGCATCGTCTCAAAATACTTGTATATGAATGTAGTTATCATGTTCGCTGTCATATTACTAAGATAAAGTTATTAAACAATCTTATTTAGTGTTACTGCGATCGAATAATGAATCGTTATCAATCCCAGCGCTAAGAAGGAGAATATAAAAAATGTTAATGACGCCATCAGATAAAAACACTTACTTAAACTTGACTAACACTAAAGAGAATAAAAGACTCAATCACATTTTCGTTTTTTTAGAAGTTTTTTCTCGCGAAGGTGGAATTCAATCTTATGTAAAAGATGTGTTTCAAGCTTATAACACATTGTCAGAACCGATAAAAGGAGAAGTCTTTTTATTACGAGATGAAAAAGGTTGTACAAATCCTTTTGAATCGGAACGATTACAATTCCATTATTTTAAAGCTAAGTCTTCTCAAATAGCACGGATGAAGATGGCTTTAGCTTTACTGAAGCGTTTAATTCAAGAACGTCCCGATCGTGTATTTTGCGGTCATGCTTACTTAGCACCCTTAGTTGGTACGTTGTGCCAACCTTTAGGAATTCCTTATACCGTAATTACTCATGGTAAAGAGGTTTGGCAGCCTTTACCTGTGCTGACCAAAACTAATCTCCAAAAAGCTTCACAAATTTGGACTGTCAGCCGCTATACTCGTGAAATTGCTAGTACTGCCAATGGTTTAGATACTGGTAAAATCCAAATTATGCCTTGCGCTGTCGATGGCGATCGCTTTACTCCTGGAGCCAAACCAGCGGATTTATTAGAACGTTATGGTTTGACGGGAGCGAAAGTTCTGATGAGCGTAACGCGATTATGGTCTGGTGATATTTACAAAGGAGTAGATGTTACGATTCGAGCATTATCGCAAATAGAAACAGTTTTTCCCGAAGTTAAATATTTAGTAATTGGACGTGGTGACGATCTTCCTCGTTTAATGCAGTTAGCTAAAGATTTAGGGGTAGAAGATAAAGTAGTTTTTGCTGGGTTTGTTGCTACAGAGGAATTGGTACGCCATTACCACCTTGCCGATGCTTACATTATGCCGTCTCAAGAAGGTTTCGGTATTGTTTATTTAGAAGCAATGGCTTGTGGTGTACCCGTCTTATCCGGTGATGCTGATGGTTCTGCTGACCCATTACAAGATGGTAAATTGGGATGGCGAGTACCGCATCGCGATCGCGATTCTGTAGCAGCAGCTTGTATCGAAATTCTCAAAGGAGATGACCAACGTTGTGATGGAGAATGGTTGAGAAAAGAAGTTCTTTCAGAATTTGGTATCAAAGCCTTTCAAAAACGATTGCTTTCTCAGTTTTTATCTTCAGTAAAAAAGAGTAGTGAGTAGAGAGTAGAGAGTTAAGAGTTAAGAGTTAGGAGTTAATTTAATAATTAATTATTCTTCCCCATCTCCCCCTCTCCCCCCTCTCCCCCCTCTCTCACTCCCGGCTGTATAATTTTTTAATATTTTATTTCTAGGACTTGCCTTGACTTTGGGATAAACTCGCTATCCTAGAGAGAGACTTGGATTATTTTAAAATGAGCTTTAGAACATTTCAATCAAATTTCTCCCATTTGCGTCCTTGGCTCACCTTATTCGCAATTGTTTGGTTGCTGGGTACATTCGGCTTGGGTTGGTTAGTCAATTCGTTATTAATTATTCTTGGGTTGCTATTTTTAGTACCTATTCTGGCTTTTTTCGGTTTTCGCTGGTGGTTGCAGCGTAGTTTGATTACTGATAACTGTCCGGTTTGCGGAACTGAGATTGCGGGTTTAAACAATACTCAGCTACAGTGTCCTAGCTGTGGCGAAAAATTGCTTGTGGAAAACCGAAATCTCATACGCTTCACCCCAGAAGGGACTATTGACGTAAAAGCAATAGAAGTACCTGCAAAATCAATTGAAGATTAACGATGGGCGAGGTTCTTTAAGATAGGAACAGACAATTTAGATGTCAGTTTAAATAGCAAGCACGAGCTACCGAAACAAAAATAGTAGGTAGTTTTGCTGTATTTTGAAAAATAATCCCGTCGCAATCATTTGATTGCGAGAGATGAGAAACTTAAAACTATTACTAATTTATCTTTGATAATATAAAATGTGGTAGCCTTGACTTTTAACTATTTTTGTGGCATCTTCTGTTGAGATATTGAGAGAGTGTAACTATTCTGTTGTTCGGACAAATCGCCTATATACAGCGAGTACTTACCTGCCTGCCAATATCCTGAAATTTCTGGTTTCTCTTGGGAATAATTATCCCCTAATACGCAAAAGCGACCTTCGGGGCCGTCAATTAACAGTGTAGGTTTTCCTTTACTTTCTACTGTTAAGCGTAAATAAGGTAGTGATTCTGCGACTTCCAGAACTTTATTGGGTGTTGCACTAATGTTACCGCAATTACTTTTCTCAAATCCTCCAGATTTACCGCTAACGGTTAAGGGATCGGGTTGAAAATCGCGTTCAATTTGTACTACTTCGGCTCGGGCTAATTGTAGGTTAGCGAAAATAATGATTATCGCCAAAACTATAGGAAAAAATTTAATTAATGTAGAGGTTTTCATTTTTACAATCATAAAGAAGGTGATTTTATCCAACCGTATTTAATAAAACGGTGGATTTAGCTATTCTGGATTCGAGAGAAGCCTGCATCAAATTTTCTGGTTATTTCTAGTTTAAATATTGTTAATCCGTATGTTTTGAGTTGAGATTGTAACTAAATCCCCTGTTATATATTTAAATTTTGAATTATTTTCTAGACACACATAGCGTATCAAACGATTAAATTGGGCAATCCATAGTTGTCTTATACACACTTGTATTAGATAGAATCACATACAGAACCCCTAATTACAAGATGTAGGTTTATTTGTTGTCATATAATTTTCCTTTTCTCAGAGGTAGAAAATATTAATGAATCCTCAAACACAAGAAAATTTGAACGAGTATCGCCTCCATGCCGTAGTTACTCAAAGAGTACACGAGGCAGAACTTACCCCTCTGCCAATTTTAACAACTTCTAATCTGAATCAAAATGGTATTATTTATTACATATTTTGGTCTATAAATTGGTTTTACCATTTACCAGTTATAGCCAAGCTGGTAGTCGTGGTTGTAGGATTTTTTATCAGTTTTGCTATGTTACAGGCAGCACTAAAACTGATTGCTTCTGTTATAAGTATGGCATTGCTAGCAGGATTAGTGTACCTCGGATACAATTTTTTCGTGGCTGGTAACAGTTCTCAAATAAAAGAATAATTTATTTCTGCCTACGCTACTTTTTTCGCGTAGAAATCAATTTATAGGAATGGTGGTAAATGGCAACTCCAACGGTAAGGAGAAGTAGCAAACAATTGGGAAACCCAAAACAACCCCGAAGAACTAATCCGCTTTCGCTTTCTTCACGGCGGGTTGCGGCTTGGGTAGCAGAAATTACACTTTGCGCTGTCAGCGGTTTGGTGCCTTTTGGTATTGGTGCGTATACAAATACTAAAACGAATATGGAGCGCGTACCGCTTAATCCGGTACTGGTAGCAGCAGAAAGAACAATTGCTTATCCTTTGGCTTTACCTGTAAGTTATGGTACTCGCAATGTTGCGTGGTCTACAAATTTTTTATGGACGATCGCAATATTAGCTCCTCTGTCACTTTCGTGCTGGCAATGGTATTTGCTAGCTAAAACCGGCAGTACTACTGCTAAGAGTTTGTTTGGCATTAAAGTAGTAACTGAAAAAAATCAACCGCCCGGTTTTAGGGCTGTTTTGCTGCGGGAAGGAAGTCGTATAGCTTTACCAATTTCCGCAGCCTATATGTTATGGCGCTATACTTTTTTGTTCCCAAACCTTGCTTTTTTCGCGGTATTAGCATTGTTAATGTCGCTTGCTGAAGCAATGGGTTTCCCGATGCTGCGGCAAGGTCGCTCAATCCACGATAGAGTTGCAGATACTTATACAGTGGATGCCACTATTCCTTTCAACCCGTCATTATTACGCACAAGGAATAAATCTAAGTGGGGGCAGGGAGACGAAGAAGCAGCAATAGAATCAATTGTAGTTACACCCCAAAACCAAAAAAAGGATAGTTTATGGGTTTGGATGCGGCAAAATCCCAGCTTGACTTTGCTGGGAGTGGCGCTATTGAGTATGGCTGGTGTATTAACAACTTTAGTGGCAACTCAAATTTATATTCAAACTCAAGAAAAT
>JBARZF010000875.1:0-2044 GCA_049649675.1 Rivularia sp. (in: cyanobacteria)
ATAGAAGAACCTGTAACGTTTGAAAGTACTAATGGACAAGTATCCGAGTTTTCTTACAGTGTAGAGGAACGGGTATTTGAGTACGAAGAAGATTTAGAAGAAGATTTAGAAGAACAATTAGAAGAAGATTTAGAAGAACAATTAGAAGAACAATTAGAAGAAGATTTAGAAGAACAAACTGATTTACCTTCCGTACCCGAGCAAGTCACCCCTGGACAAGATTTGGTAAGCAATTTAGGAGAGTTGTTATGGGAGGATGAAACAGAAAAAGTCCAAGACGAAACTGTTAATGCTTCGGAACAAGAGTTTATTAATGATTTAAGCGATTTGGTGTGGGATTATCCGGAGCGGGATACCTCAGATGCAGTTGAAGTACCAAGCCAAGATTATTCCGAAGTTGGCGAACCTATAAATACAAGTTTCGTACCAATTGAAGATTCTGCTGAAGATTCGCTTGAAGATGAAGAATCCGATCAAACCTTTAATGCTTTATTAGATTTAGCCTCGGAAGTAGAAGAGGAAGAAGAAATATTCGAGCAGCCAACAGAAAACGAAAAACCAGTTGTAGCAAAAACTGTAGACGATTTGTTGGTAAGGTTGGATGAAAGCGCAAGTTTAGTTCGTCAGCTTGCTTCTGGATTAGGAGAACAACAATCTAACTCTTTAGTTGTCAATGGCATACCTATTGATAATGATACAGTCGCACAGCAAGCTGAAGCATGGTATTACCAAGGGCTGGCACAAGCTAGAGCCGGTAATTTGGAAGCTGCCGTTGAATTCTACGAAAAAGCGGTGCAAACCAAGCCAGACATACACGAATATTGGTTTAACCGAGGTTTGACGCTGTTTCACTTGGGACGTTTAGAAGATGCGATCGCCTCTTACGATCGAGCGATTGAAATTAAAAACGATTTTTATAAAGGATGGTATAGCCGGGGTAGAGCTTTAGGTGAATTGGGATTTTTAGAAGATGCTATTATTTCTTTTAATACAGCACTTGAAATTAGACCCAATTACCAGGAAGCTTGGTCTAGTAATGGTTTGGCGTTACTGAAGTTAGGGCGCGTTGATGAAGCTATTTTCAGTTACGATAAGTCACTAGAGTTGGAACCTCTAGATCCGGAAAATTGGTATTACCGGGGTGTAGCGCTATCTGGAAATGCACAATATATAGATGCGATTGATTCCTACGATAAAGCTCTGGAAATCGAACCTTTTTTACATGATGCTTGGGTTGATAGAGGTGTAGCCCAGGGACAATTGGGAGAATGGGCACAGGCTATTGTTTCTTGGGATAAAGCTTTAGGACTTAGACCGGATTTCTACTTAACTTGGTTTAACCGGGCTGTAGCTTTTGATAATTTGGGACGTAGGCAAGAAGCGGTTGCATCTTACGATAAAACTTTAGAAATTGAACCCAACTTCCACCTTGCTTGGTATAACAAAGCCGTAGCGCTATTTTATATAGAACAATACGAACAAGCAATCCTTTGTTACGATCGCGCACTACAAATCAAAGCCGATTATTGGGAAGCTTGGCTCGGTAGAGGTAGTGCAGCAGACAAATCCCAGAATTTTGATTCGGAATTGAGCTTATCGAGTCCCGTTGCTCTCACAAATTCCGCTTTGAATGCACGGGGTGAAGAAGGTAAATTAACCAGCTATTTGGAAGCTTTAAAATATGTCGGTGACGACACCCAGCCAGAAGGTTGGGGTAGACTGCATTTAGCAATCGGTAATTGTTACTACGACATGGGGAAAAGATATTCCTACCCCCGCGATTATTGGTATCAAGCGGTAGATGAATACAATCAAGCATTAGTGACGATTACCGCAGATGATTTTCCCGATTTGCATTTAGAAGTATTGCAACACTTTATCAAAGTACTAGTTAGTTTGACGGAAACTACACAAGCCCAGGAATTGCATCAATACAGCACCGATTTCTTGCAAGAATTGTTAACCCAAGCAAATCGCAGCGATGAAAGTAGAAAGCAATTAACTCTTAAAAATATTGCTTTTGAACAATTAGCTGTTGAAATTG
>JBARZF010000876.1:0-21109 GCA_049649675.1 Rivularia sp. (in: cyanobacteria)
AGGATAAAGGTAAGAATCGTCTTTAAGTCTTTCTTTCCCTTATCCTTTAACCTTTAACTAATTCTTAATCTTGTAACAGGTAAGTTGGCACAAACAAATACTGCGAAATAACAGAATGTAAATCAGCTTCTCTTTGAGAAGCTGACTTACATTCTGTTATATCGCAGTATTTGTTTGTGCCGACTTACTTAACGGTTATTTGTTAATTATTACGAGATTAAGAACTAGTTAAAGGTTAAAGGATAAGGGAAAGAAAGACTTAAAGACGATTCTTACCTTTATCCTATAGCCTTTTTGGGATCGAATTAAAGCTAATTAAGGTTCAATTCTTGCTGCTTTCTTGCCTGAACTTCCTGCCAAACATCTTCCCAACGTTCGCTAATTAAATCTTGGAGTTTAGCTAAATACTCCTCAGACTGGTAATTGTCTTCTTCATCCTTTGATTTACTGTCAGTAAATAATAAGGAGGGTATAGTGGATGATACTTTAATCATGATAAATTTGACGACTTCAAGGACTATTGCAATTTTATAGCAACAACTGTAGTAAGCTGTATGCTGCTTTACAAAATATGATAGTAAACTATATTCAGATATACATCAGTTCTAAGGAATTGTAAGTACTTCCAAAACAATTTTTGAAAAGAAATTGGTTATTTTTGTCTTAAAAGTCAGGGAATGTAAATATATTTACGTGGATAATTTTAGTAATTAGTAGTTGATGATACAAAAACTAATAATCTAAGTTTGTTTACTTAGGAAATCAAAACATTTGAGTAAATTAAATTCTAACTTAATAGATAATTATTGGCTCAAAATATATTAATAAAATCCTGATATGGTATTTAATTTACACGTCTAGCAAAAAAGATAAAGGATTGCTCATATTCTCGGCAAAACCAAGAATACCTTTGTCTCGATGCTCGTAAATCAAATTTCCATTGGAATCAAATAAAAAGGTTCCTCCTCGTTGAGTCAAATAAGCCGAGTCGGGAACATAAGTATTCCAATTACTCAAAACCTCAGTCATATTTCGTAAACGTAAGGTTGCAAGTTCAAAAGGGCGCTGAAAGCCTTTTCCCCCAGCAGCGTTGAAAAACGAACCTTTGATATCTGGTAGAGGTGTATCGCCAACAACTTCTTCATCGGCAATTAACTGAGGTGCATTTTTATCTCCTTTGTAACCCCTAAAAACTTCTTTTAAAGTTCCACTGCTGCCAATCCCGGCACACATCAACATCAAATTGAGCCAAGCCTTTTGTGAGGTTGAGAGCAGAGGAAAGTTTATATTTAAACCCTGATAAAGTTGTAAGTTTTTGTGAATTTCAGCTTGCGAATCTACGAATAACCATTCTTGGGGGAATTGAGTGTAGTTACAGAATTTGATCCCAGAATTATAGTCTCCAATTCCGATAGCGCGAATTGTGATTCCTTTAGCTTCGAGCTTTTCTTTTTCTCTTTGCAGCCACCAAGCATATTCTAAATTGTCAAAATCCCCTAATTGCGACCAAATCAGCACGAGTAACTGCGAAGCATTCGAGCAACCATCTAAAACGGGTTTAATCTCTCCATCACTGACTCGTAAACATTGAGTTTGACTCAGAATAGAATAAATATCTTGAGAATTGGAGCGTGTTTGGGTATTCATTGGGTGCGAGCAACAGTCTTCAGATATAATTTTAGGACTTACCCGCAACCCCGAGCGCATAAAAGAATTCAAAAATTGATTAATCAAATAAATAATCAAACTCTTTCAATCGGCTGTCTTCTTCCTATAGCTACAGAAAACACAACAATTATTGCCGTAAAAATCATTAAAAAAGTTATTTTTTCGTTTAAAAAGAAAGCTGATAATAAAATGCTCAAAAATGGCTGTAGTAACTGAACTTGACTGACTCTTGCAATTCCACCTATTGCTAATCCACGATACCAAGCAAAGAAAGAAAGCAGCATACTAATAATACTTACATAGCCAAAACCCAACCATGCAGAATGAGAAGCACTAATACCACTTTTTAAAATCACTACAGCTACAGGAATAATTAATATCGGTACAGAAAACACCAAAGCCCAACAAATAACCTGCCATCCTCCAAGAATTTTCGCTAATTTTCCACCTTCTGCATAGCCAAAGGCAGCTGCGATAACAGCCACAATTAAAACGATATCGGCAAACTTAATACTTCCATTACCTTCAATCAATGCAAAGCCAACAATCGTCATACTTCCAAAAAAACTTGCTATCCAAAAGCCTATAGATGGTTTTTCACCCATACGTAATGCTGCCACTATTGCAGTCGCTAAAGGCAAAATTCCTGTAACAATTGCTCCGTGAGAAGCTGGTAATTGTTGCATAGCCCAAGCAGATAACAATGGAAATCCGATAATTACCCCTGCAACAATAATTGCGAAGTTTCCCCAGTATTTTCGATGTGGTATTGGCTGCCGAGTTAACCGTAAAAGCACTATTGCAAAAGCCGCAGCAACAAGTGCCCGTCCTAAACCAACAAAAGTAGGGTCAAAATTTGTTACAGCGATTCGCGTAGCTGGTAAGGTTCCACTAAATCCGAGAACACCAAGAAAACCATATATTAATCCAGTAGTTTCATTATTATTAGTTTTATTTATTTTAGTGATGCTTTTACCCATTGTGCTGTTAATCAATCAACTTAGAATTAATTTCATAATCTCTTATGATTGATTCTTTGAAAAGGTACAAATAGATTAAGTTTGACTAATACAGTTATGAACTTCTACGACTGTACTAGTAAAAAAACTGATAATTGTACCGTGTATAAGGGGAAAAAATCGTATATATTTCAGATAGAGATTTATAAATACTGTGCCGTGAATATTCCTTTAGATAGAAAGTCACGCAAACCGATATATTTACAAATTAAAGATCGAATCACTCGGTTAATTAAATCTGGAGCATTTCAACCAGAAGAACGTTTACCTTCAATTCGTTCTTTAGCAGAGAATTTACAAGTTAATAAATTAACAATTCTGGAAGCTTACAGTATTTTACAAGCAGATGGAATGATTTTTGCTCGTCAAGGTTCTGGATATTTTGTCAACAAGCAAAACATTAATTTTAATAATTCTACTAATATGAAATCAACCTTTGCACCAGCACAAAATGTGATTATTTCAGAAAGTACAGGAAATTCTTTTTTTGATATTCACATCAGTGCTGTACAAGCACAAGCTAAAGAAGGTACGATTAATTTTAGCTACGGTTTACCTCGCCCTCCTCAAGATATGGCATTAATTGGTAGACGTACAATTACCAATGCTGTTGATAGTTTATTTGCTTACGATATACCTCACGGGCAAGCAATTTTACTCAGACAAGTTGCTCAATTATTGGTACAACAGGGCTTAGAAGTAACACCAGAAAATTTAATTATCACTAACGGGTGCCAGCAAGCTTTATCATTAACAATGCAATATTTTTTGCAAAAAGATGATTGGGTAATAGTAGAAACACCAACTTATCACGGTGCGATCGCCATCTTAGAAAACATTGGAGCCAGAATCATCGGTATTCCCATGAATGCTGAGGGAATGAACCTGGAATTATTAGAAAAATACCTTAAAAGCCATCGTCCAAAGTTAATTTACACCATCAGCACTCAACATAATCCTACAGGAATTGCCACTTCACAAGCTCATCGACAACAACTATTATCATTAGCCGAAAAATACGAATGTCCAATTTTAGAAGACAATGCTTACGAAGGATTGAATTTTGAACCAGTACCACCACCCATCAAAGCTTTAGATAAACAGGATTTAGTAATTTACGCTGGTACTTTTTCTAAAACATTGATTCCCGGTTTAAGAGTTGGCTATATGGTAGTGACGGGGAAACATTATCAACCCTTAGTTGAACGTAAGTTAATGAATGACGTTCACACATCAACAGTTTCTCAAGCAATAGTCAGCGAATATCTTGCTTCCGGGCATTATCGCCGTCATCGCAAAAGATTGCAAACAGAAAACCTCCGCAGTCGTAATATAATGTTGCAAGCCATAGAAAATTATTTTCCTCAAGAAGCTAAATGGACAGTTCCCAATGGTGGATTATTTTTGTGGGTGCAATTACCACTAAATATTAATATTTTAGAAATCCGCAAACAAGCTATACAAGAAAACGTTTTATTCGCTTCTGGTTCCGCATTTTTCCCAAATGAACAAGGTTATCCAGCAATGAGATTAAGTTTTTCTAATACCTCAGAATCAGAAATTTATTTAGGAATATCGATTTTAGGTAAACTGTTGAAAAAGCATTTCTCCGCGAAACTCTGCGCTAACCTCCGCGAAACTTTGCGTTAAATATAAATCCTTTCCTTATAAAAACATGAAACAAACCATCATCCAAGTTGACGCATTTACCAACAAAGCTTTTTCCGGAAATCCCGCTGCTGTATGCGTTTTACCTTCTCCCAAAGATGACGAATGGATGCAAAATGTAGCGCAAGAAATGAATTTATCCGAAACTGCATTTTTAGTAAAACAAGAAGACGGTTACAGTCTACGGTGGTTTACTCCAGCAACAGAAGTACCATTATGCGGTCACGCTACCCTTGCAAGTTCCCACGTTTTGTGGTCAGAAAATCATCTTTCTCCCAAGGAATCAGCACGTTTTTATACCAAAAGCGGTTTACTTATCGCCAAAAAACAAGAAGATTGGATTGAATTAGATTTTCCTGCAAATCCTTCTGAACCAACTTCCACAACTGCGGAACTTAGTGAAGCTTTAGGAGTACCTGTTAAAACAGTGATGAAAAATTCTCTGGGTTATTTAGTAGAAGTAGAATCGGAAGACTTAGTGAGAAAAATAGAGCCAAACTTTACACTTTTAACAAAGCTGTTCCCAGAAGTTATTGTTACTAGTTTGGCTGAAAGTAATTCCGAATATGACTTTGTATCGCGCTTCTTTTGTCCTGGTTTAGGTATTAATGAAGATCCCGTAACTGGTGCAGCACATTGCTGTCTTGCTCCTTACTGGAGAAATAAATTAAATAAAGATGAATTTTTGGCTTATCAAGCATCAAGTCGTGGTGGTGTAGTAAAGGTAAAATATCCCGGTGAAGATAGAGTTTATTTGAGAGGACAAGCTGTTACCGTTTTGCGAGGAGAAATAATTTGTTAATTAAATGTAGAGACGTTGTAGTGTAACGTCTCCCAGCATTTTGATTAGGATAAAAAATTTAGTGGAAAGGATTAAAATCCGGAGCTATAAACTATTTAAAATACTAAAAATCCCCCGATCAACTTCCGATAATTCCTCATTGGTAATACAATAAACAAGTAATATCTGGGGTAACTTGACTTTTTATGCTGGGAAACCAATCTCCAGTTCTACCAAACCCAGTCATCACTTCATCGAAAATCAAGAATGTATCAAATTGTTTGACTATCCTCTGTGAATTCAGTAAAAACTCTGGTCTACACATCCGCATTCCACCAGCACCCTGCACCAAAGGTTCAATAATAATGCCAGCATACTCTTGAGGATTTTGAAGACTGTTTTTCTTTTAAGCGAGTTAAAATTACTTCTTCCTTTTCCTCAACAGAAATATCGCCGATATAAGTTTCAGGAAAAGGAGAGAAATCTACCTCAAACAACATATTTGAAAAAACTTGAGAAAATAGCGATCGCGAACCTACAGACATTGCTCCAAAAGTATCACCGTGATACGCTCCTTCAAAAGCAATGAACTTCTGACGCTGTTGATTTTGATTTACCCGCGGATTGATAAGCCATTTTCAGCGCAACTTCCACAGCAGTTGAGCCATTATCGGAAAAGAAAACTCGGCTTAATCCTTCTGGAAGTTGTTTAACTAATTTTTCTGAGAGTGTTTCCGCTGGTTGATGAGTGAATCCAGCAAAAATTACAAATAGAAGGATGGGATATAATTCGAGTCGTAGAAATTTTACCTGCTACTGCATCGGATTTAGAAATTTTAGAATTTGCTCGCGGGGAAGAAAGAGTAATTGTCAGTCAAGAAATAGATTTTTCTATGTTGTTAGCCGTAGGTGGTTACAACCAGCCAAGCTTGATAACTTTAAGGTTGTCGTTTACAGATCCCGAAGCCGTAACTCAAAAAATTCTTAGCTGCTTACCTCAAATAGATGAAATTCTTATTCAAAGTGCTGCTGTCACCATAGAAGACGATAATATACGCATCCGTAAACTCCGAATAAAATAAATAATCAAAAAATTAACCAAAAAACAATCCCTAACTAACCATCAATTAACTTTCTCTTAAATTTGTGCTATAATAGTGTTCTTGTCTATAATCAAGAGTGATAAATTATAATCCCCCTCTCCGAAAATGAAGAAGGGGTTTGTTGTGACGCACGCTATTAAATAAATAGAGATAGGGAATTAGGCTGGAAAAATTCTTAGCCTCCTATTTGGTTCTTCCCCAAAACTGTTTGATTTAAGTCGATAATGTTCGACTAATTCATGCTGCATTTTACGCACTTGCGAAGAACGCGGTAGTAATTCTACTGGCTGCCCCTTGGGAATTACTATTTGTTCTACCGCAAGTCTAGCTTCTTCTAAAGCGTCCATTTCATCATCGCTGCCGTTATGAAGAAATAGCTGTAATTCACGCTCATCACCAACTTCTGGTTCGTCGATATTTAATAAACGACGCAAACCACGAGTAATTTGTGGAATGGTGCTGGATTTGATCATGTGAATCGGTACTTGACGAGCTTTCGCCATTTGCCGTAATTTTGCATGATTTTTGACGTGCGATCGCAATGCTAAAATTGCATCAGCACTATCAATATCTTTTGTCAATACCACCGGCAAATGAAGTACCCCAACTACCTGGTCTAGTTGACTGCGACTAACACCGTAAGGGTAAATATGTAGGGGTAAATCTTCACCGTTTGGCCCGGAGTCCTTGTGTCCATTGCTCTCAAAACCATTATAGCTATTGAAAGATTGATCTAATAAGCGGTCAAATTCATTACGTCCGGAACCATTTCCATTTTGGTATTCTGCATTTAGTGGCACCAAAGGACGCATTTGCCCGGATGCTCTCCAACCGTTGGTTCTATTAGCGCTTCGCCCGCGAAAAGTTTCTTCTCCTCGATCGGTTTGTGAGGCTCCACCGTTAATAGCGGTTAACTGACGAGCGATCGCCACCTTACCGCCATCATCTATGGTTCTCACTTGCGGGCTTGGCTGTCTTCCTCTCAAAAGATTATCTATAGTATCAGCAACGCTTTCATGAACTACCCAACGCTGCCTTTCTTGCATTTCCACTGCAATTTCAAAGGTAGGAGGCGCTTTGCGTTCCAAAACTGTTTTCTGAGAGCCTCGCCTTCTAGCTTCATCATCTCCCAGCGTTACAGCCTGTATACCCCCTACTAAATCTGAAAGAGTGGGGTTTTTTATCAAGTTTTCAATTTGATTACCGTGTGCCGTACCTATTAATTGCACGCCACGTTCGGCAATAGTACGCGATGCTAATGCTTCTAACTCCGTACCAATTTCATCAATTACGATTACTTCGGGCATATGGTTTTCCACTGCCTCAATCATTACTTGATGCTGCTCGGAGGGATGAGAAACCTGCATCCGTCTGGCTCTACCAATGGCTGGATGGGGAACATCACCATCTCCAGCAATTTCATTGGAAGTGTCAATTATGACTACTCTTTTATCAAGCTCATCCGCTAAGACACGCGCTATTTCTCTTAAAACGGTTGTTTTTCCCACACCTGGACGACCCAGCATGAGAATTGATTGACCATTTTCTACTAAATCGCGGATCATGCTAATCGTTCCATATATCGCACGTCCGACACGACAGGTTAAACCTATAATCTTGCCGGTGCGATTGCGAATAGCGCTAATCCGATGTAAAGTTTGCTCTATTCCTGCTCGATTATCTCCGCCGAAAGTGCCCACTCGCACAATGCAATCATCTATCTGTTGCTGAGTAATGGGTATTTCGCTTAGATATTCGGCTCCATCCGGGAATCTTGCTTCTGGGCGACGACCCAGATCCAAAACCACTTCTACTAAACTATCTCTTTGAGGATGCTCTTCGAGCATCGAGCGCAAACAAGCGGGCAATATGGCTAATAATTTTCGGAGATCGTCTGTAATCGTCATGCTTTTTATGGTGACGTATTTAGAGATAGGGACGACGAGCCAAAGCTCATCCATCGCACTTATTCTTTGATCTGGGAAACTAACTCGTGTGCAAGCGATACGGCTTGCCAAAGCAGTATGGGTTCTTCTTCAAGCTTTCGAGAAGTTACTTTGACATGCTCAACATTCACCTCCTTTTCTTCTAATTGTTCCAAAACTGGTAAAAGCAGTTTTCGGGCATAGCTACCATAAGCTACACCAGCAATGGATGCTTCAGTTCTCGAACCTGATGTAGGAGAGTTGTTATTATTCTCTCTCATATTCCCACTTCTGTGGTTCGTTAATTCCTTCAATAATCTCATTGCCTTTAATTTAGGCACGGTGTAACTATTAGTACCACCTGCCAACTGCACATATCCTGGTATATTTGCTTTCAATACTTTGGAACCCAATTTTACAGCAGCTAATGTAGTGCCCGAACCAATATCACCGCTCATCGACCTACCGTCGGTTTGCCATATATTTACGCAATTAAGCGGGGCGATCGCATCATACAAACTATGCAGATAGTCAATCATCCCTTCACCATCAGGACAACTAATGGCTAATAACTTTAAATGCTCAGCATATGGCAAAATTATCTGCCACAATTTCTTAAATTCCGCCAAACGCCCGACAGTTGTATGAATTTCTACGGCATCTACTCCAGATTTCAGTATCAAAGGTGCTATTGCTCCATTAGCTGTTGCATAAGATACCGTTTCTATTTTACCATACGGGCATACTGGAGCGCAACGACCGCAGCCATAGCACTTATCGGACAAAACTCCGGTAAAGTTATATTTGATACTATCAAACGTAATGGCTTGTGCGGGACAAATGCGTTCGCATGGTCGGGAACACTTAGTTGGGCATTTAGTAGAATCAAATTCTGCTTTGCGGAAGTGAGGATCTTCGCCATCATTTAAGCTAACCATCAATAAAGGTCTTCCTTGATAGGCAAAGCCTCGTTTCTGGGCAGCAGCACCCAAAGTTGCAGCAGCTTCTAATCCTTCTTGAGCAGCAATAATAACGGCCGGATCGGCAGCTACATCTATGCAGTCAGCCCCAGCTAGCGCATAAGCTAGTGTTAAACTTCTAACCGCAGGCAGATGTTGGAAGCTGGCTCCACAAATCAACTTGAACCAGCGACCTTTTTTCAGCGATAGTAGGGGGTTAAATAGATCGGTCACACTTCTATTATGCTACGTGACAGAAGAAATAGATGATTTAAATCCTCAATTTAATTACAATCGGAGAAGATTTCGCCGCGTTTTTTCTTTAGAAGTATGTAAATCCCGGCGTTGCCTGGGTTGGAATTTCAATAATAAATTTATATTCTTGATATTACTTCTGCTGTCTAAAAAGGTTTGGTTATATAATCTGAACCTCCTACATCAAAAGCTTTTGCTTTATCTAACACGTCATCAAGAACGCTGATAAATATTACAGGAACTCCGAAGCGTTGTTTGATCGGCTTTTAAGTATTGACAAACTTCATAGTCATTCATTTCTGGCATATTTATATCGAGTAAAATTAAATCTGGCAGAATAATTTGACAAGTATTTAATGCTATTTTACCGTTTAGAGCTTTGCGAACTTCGTAAACGAAAGTGTTGTTAACATTGCCGACAAAAGGCGCAAATTATCTGGAGTATCATCGACTACTAAAATATTTAATTTCTCATTTATATGAAAATATATTTGCTACCGTAAATATTTACGGAATTATTGCCCTCTTTTATAAGTATATTAGATAACAAACTTATTTTTCATATTTTGTACTTCGTCTACCCATTTATTCACCATTGAGGTGCTGCCAACATCAAGTCAAGCATTAGCTGTGGCTCCATCGGTTCAGAAAACAAATTTCCCTGAGCAAAATTACAATTTAAATCTCTAATTTGCAATAATTGTTCGGAAGTTTCAACACCTTCAGCAATTGCTTTCATCCCCATAGAATGAGCTATACCAATCATTGCTGGAACCAAACCCATATTTTCATGATTGTTCAGCATTAAATTTAAAAACGACTTATCTATTTTCAGAGTACTCAAAGGAAAGTTATGTAAATAGCTCAAAGAAGAATAACCAGTACCAAAATCATCCATTGTTAACTTAATATTTCTCTCTTTAAGTTCTTGAAGAGTTGTTTTTACATCCACACTATTTTCCATAATTACACTTTCTGTAATTTCTAATTCTAAGAAAGCAGGATTAACTTTCGTTTCAGAAATAATTTGGTCAATTTGAGCGAGAAAGTTTGGTTGTAAAAATAATTTTGCACTCAAGTTAACACTGATATGCAAAGGTTTTGGAACTGCTGGATGATTTTGCCAAATACGTAGTTGATTGCAGGCTGTTTTTAATACCCAAGTATCTATAGCATGAATTAAACCTGTTTCTTCTGCCACAGGTATAAATTCCGTTGGTAAAATTAATCCTTTCCCAGGGTGTTGCCAGCGGACAAGTGCTTCAAATCCAATAATTAAACCTGTTTTTAAAGAGACTATAGGCTGATAGTAAACAATTAATTCTTGCTTTTTTACCGCTCTTCTCAGGTCATTTTCTAACTCTAAAATTTGGATAGCTTCTCGATGCATCTTAGGATCGAAAATATGGAATCTTCCCCTGCCTAATGCTTTTGCACGATACATCGCTGTATCGGCATCTCGGAGTAAATATTCCGGTTTTTCATAATTAATATTACCCCAATTTATGCCTATGCTTACATTAACAAATACTTGGTATCTAGATACATTAAAATGTTGACTTAAAGAGTTGAGAATACGTTCGGCAATGGAAGTTACCATCTCGATATCCGAAATATTTTCTAAAAGAATACCGAATTCATCGCCGCCCAATCGTGATAAAGTATCAAATGGTGATAAAGAAGTTTGCAAGCGCTCGGCTATCGCAATCAGTAATCTATCTCCTACTAAATGCCCTAATGAATCATTAATAATTTTGAAGCGATCGCAGTCTATAAAAAGTACGGCAAAGTGATAGTCGGATTCTAATTTAGCGCGATTTAATGCCTGTTCTAATCGATTTAGAAAAGATACTCTATTAGGTAAGTTAGTTAAAGCATCGCGCAAAGCACTTTCAAGTAGTTTACTTTGCAATTCCTGCCGAGAATTAACTTCTATTTTAAGTTTTAGTAAGGTATTTTCAAGTTCTAGGGTACGCTGTTTAACTCTTTCTTCAAGCCTATCGTTAAGTTCTAATATTTCTAATTGAGCGCTTCTTAATTCAAGTTGATTTTGCACTCTTACTATCACTTCTGCAAATTCAAATGGTTTAGTAATATAGTCTACTCCTCCTACCTTAAAAGCTTTGACTTTATCAAAAACATCGTCTAACGCGCTGATAAAAATAATTGGGATATCAGCTGTTGCTCCATCATCTTTAAAACGCTGGCAAACCTCATATCCGTCTACCTCAGGCATCATAATATCGAGTAAAATTAAATCTGGCAATTGAGTTTGGCAAGTAGTAAAAGCCATCTGCCAGTTTAAGGCTTTACGAACTTTATAACCGACTCTAGCTAGAATTGAAGATAAAATTCGCAGATTATCTGGTGTATCGTCAATAATTAAAATGTCTTGATTACTACTGTCTGACGAGCCATTCCCTGTCTTTTTTGGAGTCAATGCCATAATTTATTCAAGCTATTATTAAAAGCCAAATTCCTCAATTCTAATCATCATTGGCTCGTTACATATTTTTAATTGATTAAGCCATTTAAATACCTGTTATAACTGTTATAACTTTAAAAGATGTTATCTTCATTGCATTGCGATCGATGGAAGTTGGAATCGACTTTGCTCACATATTGGTACTAATGTATTGTCTTGCCGATGTCTATGTAAATATTTATATATAGAATGTGCTTAGATACAAATCTAACATCTGTATCGTCTTATCCAGATTCATAATATCTGTAATGTATATCAAACTACAAATAACTTAAGAATAATATTGTCTTTGTTACTTAATATATCTTTATAGTCTTAGCTAGCAAATAGTTATTTTATTTATTAAAATCTAAAAATAGTATATATCAAAATAATTTGATATGAGGGCAAAATCTAATAGTCACAATTAGCAAAGTAATTCGCGCTTAGCCGTAATTTTTTGGACGTTAACTAGATACTGCATAAGTTTCTCCTGACTCGGAGAGCAGCATAGATATGGCTTAAGATAAATTATAAATAATTGTTTATTTACAAAAAATTAGCTGCCCTTCATGCAAAAAAAATTGCGGAAAAAAGACAGCAATACATATTTATATAGTTATTTACTTAACTTGATTTTTTTCTTGAGATGCTTCTTGGTTATCGTAAAGCGGGGTTTTATCAATTCCACCGACTTTGTTTAGAGGCCAAAAACGAAGTACAGCACGACCGATAATATTTTCGCGAGGGACAACACCCCAACAACGGCTATCGTAGCTACTCCCGCGATTATCTCCTAATACTAAATAGGAACCAGATGGAATAGTCTGAGTTTTAGATAGAAATGGCTGCGTAGGTGATGTGCAAACTTCAGTTGATGTATTTTGTACGCTACCAAGATATTTGTCTTCTTGTAGCGGCTTATCATTTATATATACGTTGCCATCTTTTAACTGTACCTTGTCTCCAGGTAAAGCAATTATCCGCTTGATAAAAGCATCATGGAATTCTTCTTTTTGTAGTTGTTCTGTAGGAGAAAAAACTACAACGTCTCCCCGCTGAGGAACAGAAAAATTATAACTTAACTTATCAACAATTATTTTGTCTGCCTCCCACTGATTTGGAGTACCGTGCAAAGTGGGTTCCATCGAGCCAGAAGGAATCCATCGGGCTTCAGCAACAAAGGTGCGAATCGAAAGAGCAAGCACGATGCTTAATCCGATTGTTTTACCTAATTCAAAAAACCAGGAATTGTCGGGTTGTTGGTTAGAGTGGCGGTCAGACACTGGATTTCGCATGTAATTACTCAAGTGAAACTAAATTATGCTCCAGAAATAGGGCTAATGAAGCGGGAGACTGTATTTATTTATCTTAACTGTACAAAGATCCTGTTAGGGGTTATGTTGTCATGTTGACGCAGTTATTTGTAATTAAGAGGTTAGACATTACTTGTTATAAATAGCACATAGTGTCCACCAGGAAAGCCATTTAACAAGTTTAACAACTTCATCGATAGCTGTATGTCAAAATTTACTGTTATTTAAGCCAGGTGTATCATGTCAGCTCCTAGTTTACTAATTCGCCGTGCGAGAATTATTTTACCTTCGGGTGAATTTATTGTTGGGGATGTGCTGACGCGCGATCGCCAAATTGTCAAAGTTTCACCGTCAGAGATTGCGGACGAAACACCTACCCAAGTGATTGACGCTGATGGGTTAACTTTGTTGCCAGGAGTCATCGACCCCCAAGTACATTTTCGGGAACCGGGGCTGGAACATAAGGAAGACTTGTTTACTGCTTCTTGTGCCTGTGCCAAAGGGGGAGTGACTTCGTTTTTGGAAATGCCTAATACTCGCCCTTTAACTATTAATCAAGAAGCCTTAAACGATAAACTACAGCGTGCTGCTAGTAAGTGCCTAGTTAATTATGGCTTTTTTATTGGAGCAACTACAGATAATTTGTCCGAATTGTTAAGTGCTAACCCGACTCCAGGTATAAAAATTTTCATGGGGTCTATGCACGGACCTTTGTTAGTAGATCCTCAAGAAATACTAGAAGGAATATTTGCTAATGGTGAAATTTTAATTGCAGTTCATGCTGAAGACCAAACTAGACTTAGACAGCGTAGAGAAGAGTTTGCCAATATTCATGATGTCGCGATTCACTCGCAGATACAGGACAATCAAACAGCATTGATAGCAACTAAAAGAGCGTTAAAACTTTCTCAAAAATATCGTCGTCGGCTACATATTCTACATATGTCTACCGCAGAGGAAGCAAATTTACTTCGCGAAGATAAACCTAGTTGGGTAACGTGCGAGGTAACACCCCAACATTTATTGTTGAATACAACTGCTTACGAAAAAATAGGCAGTTTGGCGCAGATGAATCCTCCTTTGCGAACATCTCATGACAATGAAGTACTTTGGCAAGCTTTGTTAGATGGAGTAATTGATTTTATCGCTACGGATCATGCACCTCATACTTTAGAAGAAAAAGCGCAAACTTATCCTAAATCTCCTTCGGGAATGCCTGGAGTAGAAACTTCGTTGCCTTTAATGCTAACTGCCGCAGTTGAAGGACGTTGTACTGTTGCCCAGGTTGTTAATTGGATGTCAACGGCTGTGGCTTCTGCTTACTCGATTCCTAATAAAGGACTAATTGCCCCCGGTTATGATGCCGATTTAGTGCTTGTAGATTTAAACTCGCGAAAAAAGGTGAAAGGTGAAGAACAAGCGACTAAATGCGGTTGGAGTTCTTTTGAAGGCTGGAATCTGACAGGGTGGCCGGTAACAACTATTGTTGGTGGTGAATTAGCCTATCACCAAGGTAACTTATTTACGAAAACTAGAGGTAGAGCCTTAACTTTTAAACGTTAAAACTCATGTTATTTCAGATTTAATGAAATCAAGCGCTTGGTGTTATTTAACCGAGCGCTTTATTTGTCTGCAAAGAATTATCGGCATTTCAGATAAGTATCTTTTTAAGGGCACTAATTAACAAAACTTTAAGTCAATTACAGATACCAAGAGTATATTTACCGGCTAAGAGAATTTACTTTGTGTCATTAAAGTCTTATTTTATACGAAAATATACGTTATATACCATAATTATCCTTAAGTAAATATCCTGCTTCTAATTTCAACGTTCGTACTTAAAGTTTTATTTTAAGTATTTCTTGCATTTGACAAACCGAAAAAATGTGGATATCGCGATTGTTTAGTGTCTGCAAAACTACTTAACTCTAAAAGGTTTATTTAATCTAATATTTATTTATTACCCTTAAAATACTAGCGTTTCTGCTTACGAGCAATCACTCAGGCATATCAATAACAAACGTGTCAAACTGAACACAAATTTCAATGGCACGATTTTTTGTAATAAGGTAATTTTCCTAATCTAAACAGTTCTTAGAATTATTACCTCGAAAAAACACTGAAAATATTTAGGTAGTTAGATAATTTATTAACCGATTGGGGTATCACCCTCCCTTGTTAAGTTCAACTTGGTTTGGCATGATACTTACTCAATCTTCTTAAGTAGTATAAAATCAATCCTTGAAAAAGCAATATGTCTTTCTATTTTGTAAACGTATTAGCAGAAGTAATGGTTATTAGAATTACAATGTGCTGCAACTTTTGCG
The DNA here is from genome assembly GCA_049649675.1 of Rivularia sp. (in: cyanobacteria). GTDB lineage: Bacteria > Cyanobacteriota > Cyanobacteriia > Cyanobacteriales > Nostocaceae > Rivularia. The sequence goes on from JBARZF010000876.1 coordinate 15,486, forward strand.
ATGAAAGAGGAAGTGGTAGATAGAACAAGTAAAAAGGAGGCGACGGAACTACTTGCGCACTTTATCTCTGAACGCACCTGCCGCTTTATTGGTAGTTATGTTCTTGGCTTAATGCCAGAATTTTCTCGTCAAGAGTGCAATTAAAGGTCGTGATTTGGGCAAAACGTGCAGAGTTAGCATCTTCAAGGTATTGGCTTTCGCTTCGGACGGTTAAATGTATGGTGAGATAAGCGTCTGGCTTATAAGGCATTCGTTGTGCCCATTCGATAGCTACTATTCCCGGCTCAACTTCACAACCATCCCAGTAAGAATCGAGATTTAACGCTATTATTTCATAGGCTTCTAAACGATATAAATCAAGATGGTAAAGAGGAAGCCGTGCCCTATTATATTCATTAATAATGGTGAAAGTAGGGCTGACGATTGGTTCATCAATACCTAAACCTTCACCTAAGCCTTGAACTAAAGTCGTTTTGCCAGCCCCTAAATCCCCTTCTAATAGAATCACGCTATTGCAAGAAAGGGTTTCACCCAGAATGATACCTAAGCGTTGAGTTGCGAATGCATCTTTTAGAAAAATTTTCATCTTGTATTTTTATGTTGACTAAGGAATTTCCGTAATTTTCAAATCATATCTTTTATTAATTCATGAAAATATTCCGGGTTTCTTGGCTCTAATTGAGAAGGGTGGAAGATTTCAGTGTGAAGGGAGACAAAAAAACTACCATTATCTGATTTTTAGGTAGTTTTTACTGCGATCGCTTGCTATTCCCTATTTTTCTTTCTGCATAAATTGATTTTCAGCTAATTAACAGATTCTTTTCCAAACAATTTGTATAACTTTCGCATTCCTTTAGGAGTGCCACTATACCAACGGAAGAGAACCTGTGCTAACCGCTCGTGATCGTGACGCACGCAACCAGTTTCATCTTCATTCATGACGTTGGCTGAAACTATTCTACGTCCGCTCTTAGTTACCGCTTCGCGATCTAGAAATACAGGATGGGAATCTTCATTAGCGTAGCGGATAAGAGCGCGGGCAGAAGGAGATTTTTGATGTACTAAAACCGCATCAAATAGCTTTTGTCCGCAAGCTTTATCAATAGATTGAATATGATTGGCAACCGTATATCCTTGGGTTTCTCCCGATTGAGTCATAATATTACACACATATATTTTTGGCACGTATGTTGCAGCGATCGCACTGGCAATTTCAGGTACCAAAAGATTGGGGATGACGCTGGTGTAAAGACTACCCGGACCCATGATAATATAATCGGCATCATTAATTGCCTTGATAGCAGCTGGTAAAGCAGGTGGGTTTGCGGGAGTACAGCCAAGTTTAACTACTTTACCTCCAGCTTTAGTAATTTTTGATTCACCCTCAATACGACGACCATCGGCTAATTCAGCCCATAGACGAACATCGCTCAGAGTTGCTGGAAGCACTTGACCTCTAATAGCTAGAACTTTGGAACTAGCTGCAACACCCCGCTCTAAATCGCCAGTAATTTCACTCATTGCAGTTAAGAACAAGTTACCAAAACTGTGACCGCTTAAACCGTCTCCAGCGCTGAAACGATATTGAAATAACTCCGTTAATAATTTCTCTTCATCTGCCAAAGCTGCCAAACAATTACGAATATCTCCTGGTGGTAATACGCCAAATTCTTCGCGTAATCTACCACTAGAACCACCATCATCAGCTACAGTAACAATAGCGGTGATATTCGCACTGTAAGTTTTGAGTCCTCTTAATAAGGTGGAAAGTCCGGTTCCCCCACCGATAACAACAATTTTTGGTCCTCTATATAGTTTGCGATGAGCTAAAAGTACATCAATTAATTCTTCATCATTCTCTGGTTTTAGTACCCGAGTAATAGAACCTACGGTGCGGCTTTGTCCCCAAACCAGCAACAGCAAACCGCCAATCATCACTAAAGGTCCGCTGATGTAAGAAGGTATAGTATTTGTAATGAATGAGAGTGCATATCGAACTAGCTTCAGTACCCAATAAATTGGTGTATATCCGCTCCAAATAGCTAAACCCAGACCAGCTAGTACTATGCCAGCGACACTAATTAAAAACCAACGTTTAACAGATAACCCAGGAGACAACCACTTAAACCACTGATTAACTCGATGGGGAGTGCGACGGCGCGACTGTTGTTGCATAACGTTGAGGGCTTGTCTAATAAAACCAATTGACATATTGGAATTGTAAGCAGTGGTCTAAAAAGTAATTAATTGAAAATTTACACTAAGAGCATTCAAATTTAAGAATGTAATTATTACAATTTTGAATTCTAATTGACTGAACTCATGTAATTAACCTAGCGAAAAAAAGCAGTGAAATTACTATAGTTTAGATGAAAAGACAGTAAAGTAAATGCAAAGAAAAATTTTAGGATTAGATCCAGGATTCGCAATTTTAGGTTTTGGAGTAATTATATGCCAAAAAAATGAATTAACGATTACTACTGATTCAGTAGAACTACTGGACTTTGGCGTTATTAGTACGCCTGCTAACACTCCATTAGAGCAAAGACTATGTACTATTTACGATGATCTACATACTGTAATAGAACAATTTCAACCAGATTTGGTCGCGATTGAAAAATTTTTCTTTTACCGTATGGCAAACACTATCTTAGTTGCTCAAGCCAGAGGAATCATCATGTTGGTATTGGGGCAACATGGTTTACCCATCATAGAATTTGCACCTTCTCAAATTAAACTGGCTTTGGCAGGTTACGGTAAAGCTGAAAAACATGAAGTCCAAGAAGCAGTAGCCCGAGAACTTGATTTAGACTACATTCCTCGCCCTGATGATGCTGCTGATGCTTTGGCGATCGCGCTAACAGCATGGTTCCAATCTTAAAGTACTATAAAGGCGGCAGATAAATGCTTTTAAGTTTACGAAAGTATTTTTACTAACAAATTTGCATTAATAAATAATTAAATTTTATAATTTGTGTTCTAACTTGTGTTTATGGTGCGTGCTTTTCCAAAAAAACATTCACGATTGGGCGACTTTTGCAGGAGTAGGTTAAATTGCGGTAAAGGCTCGCTTCGGTAAAAGTTTGGCTTTTCGAGAGCATAGATTTTGAGATCGTGCCTTTTGATTCCAATTGATATTCTCCGAAAAACACTTCTCTTAAAGAATCTTCACGGAAAATGTCACCATTCTTGTCCTAAAAAGAAGATATCTACCAAGAAATTTTCTTGCCTTTCCTAACAAGTTGAAAATAAAACCAGCTCCTAACTGCGTTTCATAGCCCAATTTTTATGCAAATTTATTTAGATTACAGCGCTACAACTCCTACTCGCCCAGAAGCAATTAACGTAATGCAAGCAGTGTTAACTCAAGGATGGGGAAATCCTTCTAGCTTGCATGAATGGGGACAACGGGCCGCAACTATTTTAGAACAAGCTAGAATGCAGGTTGCTAGTTTGATTAACGCACCTGCCGAATCCATAATCTTTACTAGTGGCGGTACGGAAGCAGATAATTTCGCAATTATGGGAGTTGCTCGCTTATATAGCAAACCCCAACATATTATTATTTCGAGCGTAGAACATTCCGCCGTTTCAGAACCTGCAAAGTTGCTTGAAACTTGGGGTTGGGAAGTTACTTATTTGAGTGTTGACAGTAAAGGTAGAGTTAATCCTTCACATTTGCAAGCAGCTTTGCAAGACAATACCGTTTTGATTTCGATTATTTACGGACAAAGTGAAATTGGTACGGTACAGCCGATTGAGGAAATAGGTAAAATTGCTCGCAGTGCTGGAATTTTGTTTCATACCGATGCGGTGCAAGCGGCTGGAAGATTGCCTATAGATTTAAGCAAATTGTCGGTAGATTTACTCTCGCTTTCCAGCCACAAAATATATGGTCCTCAAGGTGCCGGAGCCTTGTATATTCGTCCTGGAGTAGAGTTAGTACCCTTACTTAATGGTGGCGGACAAGAAATGCGATCGCGTTCCGGCACCCAAGCCGTACCGATCGTTGCCGGATTTGGCATCGCGGCAGAGTTAGCAGCCCAAGAATTACCAGTGGAAACTCCCCGGTTAATTGAATTGCGCGATCAACTATTTTCGCAATTAGCCGATGTTAAAGGTTTAATTCCTACGGGAGATTTGATCCAGCGCTTGCCGCACCACGTGAGTTTTTGTTTAAAATACGCCGACGGACAAAAAATTAGTGGAAAAGCGATCGTCCGTCAATTGAACCTAGCAGGAATAGGTATAAGTGCCGGTTCTGCTTGTCATAGTGGTAAACTAAGTCCCAGCCCCGTATTAACTGCAATGGGATATTCCGAAGGAGCAGCAATGGGAGGTATTCGCATCACCCTGGGACGTTACACCACACAAGCAGACGTTGACTGGGTAGCAATGGTATTGAAGCAAGTCATGAGTCGCCTTGAAAGTCGTTTTGCCCTTGTTGCGAAATAGATTGGGGAGATGGGGAGATGGGGAGATAGGGGGACAAGGGGACAAGGAAGAAGGAGAGAGGGGGTAGAGGGGGTAGAGGGGGTAGAGGGGGTAGAAATAATTTATAATTCCTAATTCCTAACTCCTAACTATTCCCAATTACCAATTCCCAATTACCAATTCCCAATTACCAATCTAAAATCTAAAATCTAAAATCCAAAATTTGAAATGCCTGAACTTCCAAGAACATTAGAAGACGCAATCGTTCAAGCCCGAGAAGCAACTCAAGCGGCGCTTGCAGATGGTTATACTCGTCTACAGGTTGAATTGTTGTTTCCGGAATTAAAACCATTACCTATAGCGCAACAATTTCTACCAGCTTTTGAAGAATATGGTGACAAACTAAAGATTTTTTTCGCTGATGCTGGTAGTGCCGCTTTGGCTCGTCGCGATTGGAATGAAGTACCTTTTCAACTGATCGATATTGGTACTGGTAGGATGACTTCGATAGAGTCCAAAGTTCAACCAGAAGATGAAATATTCTTGTTTGTTCAACCTACTTCGGTGGAGGTACCGCAGTTAGAAAAGGTATGCGAAATAATTGGGGAACATCGTCCTTTTGTAATGTTCGCTCCTCGTTTAGAAGATTCGAGTATAGTTGGTATCGGTTATGCAGCTAGACAAACTCGCCAGCGTTTTATTAATACAATTGAATCTTGCTATTATATACGTCCAATATTTGAAGAAGCTGCGGTATTTCGTTGCTATCCAGGATTATGGGAAGTTTGGGTAGAAAAAGATGGTGATTACCTTCGTGTTGCTCAACTACCTAAAAAACCATCTGGAGATGAATTAGATGCAATTATATCCGACGGACAACCACAAGCTGAAGGTGAACCTGTAGCTGCAACGGGCAAAAATGTATTTAAAAGTTTGCAGCGATTTGTTAGAGCTTTGAGAAGTTAGATCTAACCTAAAAAATTTGAATTCATAAGATGGAAGATGGAAATTTCATCTTCTTTTTTTTGGCATTCATTATTGAATTTTAATTAAAAAAATATAAATGGTTCTTCAGCACAAGGGGGTGCTAATTAAATAGTCGTAAAAAGGCAGAAGGCAGAAGGCAGAGGGCAGAAGGTAAAAAATAACTGTTTTATGTTTTTTATGCGAATCAATACTTCAAAGCCCTT
>JBARZF010000877.1:0-3887 GCA_049649675.1 Rivularia sp. (in: cyanobacteria)
TAAATGTGTATATATTTGGGAAAATCAAGTATCGTGACAATAGACAAAGAAGCTAATCGTATTAACTATCGGTTACGTTCTACTTTTTTTTATCGCAAACTGAAGGAATACAATACGCTATCCCCCGTTAATTTCCTCAAAACCTCCACAGGAGCATAAAAATTCCTCGCTACTGCCTGTCGTACCCAACTCCATTTACTTTCTGCTAATTCAACTAACTGTTGCGGGTTTGTATCCCAATTTGATGCTATTCCATGTTGATTTTTTATAATTTCAATAACATCATCTGGACTATTATCATGATATTCAACAGCAATCCGAATCGGTAATTCTAAATCTCCTGCTAATATTTCTAATGTTTCCCTTGGTGTCTCTTTATGTGCCGCTGCTTTTAAACGCTCTTCAATAATTGTTGAATGCGCCAATCTTTCCAGCAATTTAATTTTATCTGACTGCAGTAAATAAGGATTTTCTAAACCTTCTATTAATCGATGTCCCGGTATCCATTCGCTTATCAAATATTCGGGTACTGGTGCAATCTTTAATAATTCTGCAACTAATTTATCGTTTTGTTCTAAGGGTGCATTTTTGATTGCTGTTTCTGCAACTTCTCGCCAGTTTTCCCCGACTTCTCCCGCTAAGTTAACGTGTAGTTTTGCAGCTTCTACAACTTGAGGATAACCACTATTATTAACTAATACTTCTAATAGTTGACATGGGGTTTGCCCTGAGTTTGCTACAGCAAGCTGAAATTCTAAAGTTTGATTTATTAAACTTTCTGGACGATCGATCAAAGGTTGCAAATCGGCAGGTTGAAGCAACTCTTTTGAATACATATGATTATTATTAAATTATTTATTCGGGAATAAAGATATTTTATAGTATTTTTGTTCTTATTTAATAATTAGGACTTACGCAACCCGAACGAGTAAACTATTATCCCCAGCTTTAGATCCCCTAACCCCCCTTTTTAAGGGTGGCTTAATAATAAATTTGATACGTAATATTATTGTTTAGTCCTCTTTGAGAGGACTTATGCTATAAGACAGGGACTTGCAGTCCCTGGCGGATGAAATATCATGCAAAGATGGTGCGTTACGGCTATACTTCAATCTTTCAAATCATTAAATTTTTACACTGCCGTAACACACCCTACGAGTAAGCTTTAGCACAATTGCTTAAATATAGCAAAATCGCTATTTCACCCAAAAATTCTACCCACAGAGAAATTAAAGGATGGCAATCGCAACACTAACCCCTTAAACGCAATCGTAAATATGTTTAAATTTTTACCTTAAAAAAACAGTTTGTGTAACAATAGCGGTATTCTTTCTGACATAGGTTGTAAGGAGTTTAATAACTATGGCTGACTATAAATTGGATAATGTAGTCGCTTCGATGGGATTGACGGAAGATCAGAAGAAACAAATTATCGAGCATTCGATTAGGGAAGAAAGAGAAGAAATTGTCAATCAAGCTTTAAGTTTTATCGAAAATATATACGTTCATTTACCTTTGAAACGAGCCAGAAATGCGATCGATCCAGTACAGCGTTTGAAGCTGCTGAAGTATCGTTTGGTAAAGATGAACGAACTTAATTTTCAGCGAGAAATGATTGGCATTTTTACGGAACTTAGAGACTTACATACTGTTTATGTACCTCCAATGCCTTATCAATCTATTAATTTTATTTTACCTTTTACGATTGAGGAGTTTTATGAAAGTAATCAAAGGTATTATGTTGTTTCTCATGTAAATGAAGATTTTGAACATGAAAGTTTGGAAAAGGGAGTCATAGTAACTCATTGGAATGGTGTACCTATTGAACGTGCTATTGAGCTAAATGGTTTGCGAACTTATGTAAGTAATGAAAACACTCGGAGGATTCATGGTTTAAATTCTCTAACGTTGCGATCGGGAAGTAAATATTTGATTCCTGATGAAGAGTGGCTGTATATTTCTTATATTACGAAAAACCACGAGCATTACGAACATCGTTTTCAATGGCAAACCTGGAATTTACCGGAAACTCAAGCTCAAATAAATAACCAAATGGTTCCTAATTTAAAGGCTTATGGTTCTTTAGGTATTGATTTTGAAGCTGCAAAATTACAGAAAATAAAGAAGGGTTTATTTGCTTCAAATTCTAAACAAGATAATCAAACATTTTCTGAAACTGATTTTCAATGGAGTATTTGTAGTACTTCTCATGGTGAATTTGGCTATATGCGAATTCACAGCTTTATGATTTATGATAGACAAAAATTTATTCAAGATTTAATTCGCGTTTTAGAACAGTTACCGAGAGATGGTTTAATAATTGATGTTCGCGGTAATAGTGGTGGATATATTGAAGCTGCTGAAATGATTCTTCAGTTATTTACCGCCAATAAAATTCAACCAGAATTATTTCAGTTTATTAATACACCGACAACTTTAAAGTTAGCACCAGAACCCTGGAAAAGTTCAATTGAGCGTTCTATAGATACTGGTGCTGTTTATTCTTCGGGATATCCAATTGGCGGACATTCTTATTATATTGATGAGATTAATCAATACGGAAGAAAATATTTAGGCCCTACGATTTTGATTACCGATGCTTTGTGTTACAGCACCACAGATATTTTTGCGGCAGGATTCCAAGATAATAATATAGGAGCAATTCTTGGAACTAGTGAAAGTACTGGTGCTGGTGGTGCTAACGTTTGGGAATATTACGATTTATTCCATCCTAATGGTTACTCTCCTTTACCTAGAAACGCACAGATGAGAATGGCTGTTAAACGTGCAATTCGTGTTGGAAATCAAAACGGTTATTCGTTAGAAGATTTTGGAGTAATTCCCGATTACATTCACAATATGACTCTTAATGATGTTTTAAATGGTAACGTCGATTTGATTGAAAAAGCTGCGAGTATTTTGGCGACGATGAAAGGATTGCATCATTTACCTTTGGAAGTTTTTTAGGATGGAAGTTAGAAGTTGCAAGGTGTATTAAATGCACGACTGTCTATTAATTTAAACGACAGTTTTTAATCGGTTTAACGCACCATACGAGATTAGTGTTTGATTCCCATTTCTTAATACAATCCGATATCAAAATGGTGCGTTACGGCATTTGCAATATTATTTTTTCCCGAATACGTATCGAAGCCGTAACACACCCTACAAAAAAATGAATTATAAGGTGTGTTAAACCCACGAATATTTATTAATTCCAACGACAATTTTTAATCGGTTTAACGCAGCATCCGAGATTAATGGTTTAGTAGAATGTTCGATTATTATTCTCATTAAAATGGTGTGTTAGGGGCGATTCGATCTATTTTTCGCGATCGTTTAAATTATCTTTCGCGCCGTAACACACCCTAGAAATATTAAAATTTCATCTATCTACAGAATGATGTCTTTAGAAAGATGATTTTTTCGCTACCGTACTTAAAATATATATGTAAGAAAACTGATAAATCAAGAATTAAAAGAATATGAGCGACGAATTAAACAAAGGCGATAAAGTTGAATGGAATACTGCCCAAGGTAAAACTACTGGTGAAGTAAAAAAGAAGTTGACTTCAGAAACAGATATTAAAGGACATCATGTTGCTGCTTCTAAAGATAATCCGGAATATTTAGTTGAAAGCGAAAAAAGTGGCAAGAAAGCGGCTCATAAACCTGAGTCTTTAAATAAAGTTGAGGAATAGTTAAGTTTATGAGTAAAGATACAGAAACAGTAATTAAAGAGTTTAATGATGCTGTTAATATGACAGCTAAACAATTGGAATCTTGGTTGGAAACTGAGGATTCTAAATCGGTTGGACAAAAAGATGATGGTGATGATGAATCAATTGGACATAAGTCTGGTAAACACATCATCGATATTTTGCAAA
>JBARZF010000878.1:0-1810 GCA_049649675.1 Rivularia sp. (in: cyanobacteria)
TGTTCTGCCGTAACAGTAAAATAACTTCCTAACTTAGAATTAAATTGTTGAATGCGTTCTAAATATAATTCCACCAACTCCAGCGGCGAAACTTCCTTACGACGGATTAATTCTGACTGTTTTAACGCTGGTGCGAACGCTAAATCAACTTGATTCATTGATTTTAACTACCTCAAAAACAAAAATCCCCCATATGGGAGCAAATAAACTTGAATTCTTTACCTTTGAAGCTTACAACCCCGACACAATATAAGTCTGGGAGGGATTGCAAGAATACGATAATTCAGTTTAACTCAGTTTTTGTAGCCTGGATATCAAGAAACATTTTTAGTAACCGAAATATTGCTGATAATTTAGATGTCAGATTTAGAAATCTGGAAAAAATATAACTCCAATCAAATACTTAGATAGTAGGTTGGGTTAGACACGAAATAAATCTAGTTGGTAATTAAAATTTTTGTTTATCGTGTCGTAACCCAACATCATAATCGGGGATAAAAATGTTTGTAGAATAATAATCAGAACGGATGTTGGGTTACGGCACAATACCAATTCTTAACTAAAAACTATGTTGTTCGCGTGCCTAACCCAACCTACTAGCTAGTGGTGACTGTGGAGGAGATTAACTCATGTTCACCGCGCTTGTGCGGTGATGGTGGTTTTTGCTTGTGTAGCCGTGTTAGCGAAGCGTCTCCCGAAGGGAGATATTATAATCGGCAGGTAAATTAAATCCGAAACAAATACATCCGTTGTCAAAATCGCAAACTTCCAGCCCGACAATCTCGCAACCAAGTTTTAATTCCTTGCCCTACAGCACTATTACTACTTTCTCTTGGTGGTGTAGGTGGTTTTTGTTTCGGATAACCACCCGTTTGCGAATACATCATTGACATTCGCCAACCGCTTTCGGTTTTTGTCAAAAACAGCCAGTGAAATTGTTGTAATTGAACTGCTTTACCTTTTACATACTGACGTTCCAAAGTTGTAAAAAATATTTGTTCGACTCCTTTAGCCCTATTTGCTGACTTATCCGTTGTCTCATCCGTCCAGCTTTTCAAAGGTAACGGTTCAAAGTCAGGTTTCCCAGCTACCAACATATAACTATAAACCTGTACAGACCTATCTAAACGGCGAGCGCGTTGAGTCGCACGGTTGAAATAAGCTGGTAAATCTCGCAATAATTTATTAGTTAATTGGGATAAGTCTTGATTTGAACAAGAAGATTTTTCTTTTTTAAATTCAATTACAGAGTTTGCAGCTAATGCAGAATAATTAAATGTATTAGATACAGCAAACCAAAAGCTACATAAAACTAAAAGATAATAATTTTTATTTTTAACCATAATAATTACGCCATTCCTGACTTCATAATATGTCCTATTTAAACGACGTAAACAACGATATGCCTAGAAAATCGGCTCTTTTTTTTAATCGGGTTTCTTCATTTCCATAAACAATTTAAGAATATTATTTTTATTGATAATTGTTAATTGTTAATTGTTAATCTCCTCACAAATTTTTTTCCAAGCTAACCCTGGTTGTTCAGCAGCAGTAATCGGTCTGCCAATCACTAAATAATCGGCTCCCGCTTGTAAAGCTTGTGCTGGAGTAAAAGTTCGTTTTTGGTCGCCTTTATCCGCCCAGCTTGGACGTACCCCTGGACACACTAATAAAAAATCATCCCCACAAACATCTCGTAAATTCGCAACTTCTTGAGGCGAACATACAGCCCCATCTAACCCCGATTCTTTAGCTAAAAGCGCCATCTGAAGGGCATATTCCGGCAATTCTAAAGGAACCTTTAAATCAA
>JBARZF010000879.1:0-8942 GCA_049649675.1 Rivularia sp. (in: cyanobacteria)
ATGACTGTTTTTCTCGCTTTACATATTGATAGCGTCAGAACAAAACAAAAAATCAGAGAATGGCGAAGAAAACATAGAGAAACTGTCTGGGTAAAAAATATTTTAGAATTATTCCCCGAATCAAAGCATCTCAAAAAAGTTGGTAGTCTTCCCGGTAGATTTTTATTAATTTTATTTACTATTGTGACTATTTTAGTTCCACTTTATCAGTCATTTATTCAACTCAGACAAGAAATATCTTTTAAACAACAGGAAAATAAGATTAATTCGGCAGTGAGAAGTATTTGGCAGAAAGAGTTTGCCAGTTTACCTAACGGTGAGCCGCGTTCTTTTATTAGTCAAATATCAACTCGCGAACTCAATCAAAAGTTGATGGTTCAACTTCATCTTTTCACTAGCCAATTATACACGCCGGGAGAACAAAATTATTTTGTAGAACTGTTAGCTAAACTTTTAAATAAGCCTCCAGAATTAATATCTTTAAATTTAATTGAAATTCCCACAGCACAAAGCGAAATTTTAACCGCAATACCTGAAGAAGAACCTGCTGAGCCACTAATTACCATTGCAGAATTGCAAGCCAATTTTTTACAAGAAGTAAGAGCGGCTTTACTTAATTTCAAGCTTCCACCACCTGCAAAAATGATCGATTACGAGGTAATAACTAGTCTTAATAAATCTATGGCTATTCGCATAATATATTTAAGCGAACGAGAAATTGATCGAGACGCTCAAGTTTTACTTGCAAACGAAATTAGACAAAGACTGAATTACCCATCAACAAAAGTCAGCATGAAGAGAATTGCTGCAACTGCCGGAAAAATTGACTTTAAAGACAAGTCAACAGTACTTACACCCCAAAGCCTACAAACTTTAGATAATATTGCTTCTATATTGCAACAACAACCACAATTAAACTTAAAAATAATTGCCAATCAAAAACAAGAAGAAGCACTAGAAACCAGTAAAACCCGTGCAAAAATAATTAAAGAATATCTTGAACTGAAATGGAAAATTGATCGAAAACGAATCATCGAACAACTCGGCGAAGAATCCCAAGCAAATGCTATTTTATCAGTGAGCAGTGAGCAGTGAGCAGTTATCAGTTATCAGTTATCAGTGAGCAGTTACCAATTACCAATCCCCCATGCCCAATCCCCCATGCCCAATCCCCAATCCCTCTTTCTAAACTGCACTCGACAGGTGATAATTATGAATTGACGATCCACGCCCTCCGGGTGAAAACTGATAATTGATAACTGATAACTGACATGATAAAGCCTCGATTTTTGAAGTTCTTTCGTCACCTGAATTTTAAAATTATTAAACAAATCGTTGGGAATGTAGGTAAACGCAGACTTTTAGGTTTATCTTCTGAAATTGCTTACAATGCAATATTATCTTTATTCCCGGCGATACTTGCTATTTTGACGGCTATCGGTTTATTGGAAGAAGGTTTACAAAGTATATTTAAGGATTTAGCAGAACAACTAAGTAAAGTTGCACCTGAAGATGCTTTAAATTTAATTACTGAATTCGCTACTAATGAAATTGCAAATTCAAAAAATGGCGGTTTATTTTCTCTAAGCTTTGTCGTTGCCCTGTGGACTTCTTCCGGTGCAATTAGTACTGCAATGACGGCTTTAGACCAAATTCAACAAACATCTCCAGATAATATACGTCCATTTTGGAAAGCAAAATTAGTATCTTTAGGATTAACAGTAGGTACTATCATTCTTTTACTAATAGCTTGTGTATTAGTCTTTATCAGTGGAAAACTTTTGAACTTTGTAGTTGATAATTCCGCTGGGTATTTAAATTTTCTGACTTACTTATGGGATTTAATGCGTATTCCTTTAGCATTAATAATTGTAGCTTCTGCTTTTGGGTTTATTTATCGTTATGGCCCGAGTCGTTGGAAAAAGGGTACCCCAATTATGCCGGGAGCAATATTCGCAGCTATTTGTTGGGCATTTGTATCAAATTTATTCCGAATTTATGTAGCTAATTTTGGCAATTACAATAAAGCATATGGCGCTATCGGTACAGTTATTGTACTTATGCTATGGCTTTATATGACTGCTGCCGTAATACTAATAGGCAATCAACTAAACGTTACCGTAGGTGAAAGTATGTACCCAAATTCAGTTAAAGAAATTGATTAGTATTTCAAACTACATATCCACTGCAACATAGTCTAATATTCAACTATAACAGTAATTATGCTGCTATTTCATTATATAAAAGTCATTCCTCCCATGTCTTTGCCACCCTCTCAATTTTATTCTGTTAATCCCGATACCAAAGCACCAACTTTAAAGCGTCTGCGAACTTTTAGTCGCATATTAGATAAAGCTATTACTATCCCCGGAACCGGAATCGGTGTAGGTTTAGATCCAATTTTAGGATTGCTGCCCGTAGGTGGTGATTTTATCGGCGTTCTGCTTTCGGCATATATTGTTTTAGAAGCCGCACGATTGGGTGCTTCAAAAGCAACTTTAGGTAGAATGACGCTTAATATTATTATTGATGCCTTAATTGGTGTAATACCCGTTTTAGGGGACTTCTTTGATTTTGCGTGGAAATCCAACGACCACAATATTAAACTATTAGAAGATCATTTGAAATTTCCCAGCCAAAAGAAAAGAGCAGATACTTGGTTTGTATTTGTACTTTTGGCTGTATTATTATTACTTGCTATTAGTTTAGTTACATTTTCTGTAGTTGTTACAAGATTTATTTGGGGACTTATTACAGGCAGTTAACAGTTAACAGTGAGCAGTGAACAGTGAGCAGTGAGCAGTTAAGAGTTAATACTTAAAAAATTGGAACTTCTAACCGAATAATATTACCTTATTTCCAATGCCCAATCCCCAATTCCCAATCCCCAATTCCCCATTGATAATTGATAACTGATAACTGATAACTGATAACTGATAACTGATATGAAAGACTGGTGGCAAGATATTTTTCCCCAAGGACAACAAAGAATAACTATTACTGATAGTCAAGGTTATCCCGTACAAATTGCCTATGGTGAAAAAGGTACTGGTAAACCGTTATTTTTACTGCATGGTATTGGTAGCTGGAGCTATAATTGGCGCTATCTTATCGAACCTTTATCTAAATATTTTCGAGTAATATGTTTTGATGCTAAAGGTTTTGGTTTCTCAGAAAAACCTTTACATCGTGAAGAAAGTACAGGTCATCAAGTAGTTGAATTGCAACGAATTATTACGGCATTATGCGTTAGCGAAGCCTGTCTTTATGACATTGAACCCGTAGCTATTTTATCAGAATCTTTAGGAGCTTTAATTGCTCTTGCCTTTGCCGAAGAATATCCCGAACTAGTTTCTCGATTAATGGTTGTTAATGTTCCAATATTCGCTAAAAAACTTCCTCACTGGGGTATGTCGATCCTTGCTCAAACACCTTTAGAATTAATCGAAGTAATTGACAAGTTACGTTTGAGCTACCTTTTTGCACCATTGATCAGAGAAATCATGGCAATAGAAAGGCGTAACGTACTATATGACCCTTCTATGTTGACTCAAGAAAATGTATTCTGGATAACCTACCCATATATTCAGTTTCCCGGTACTTTTCTTAAAGTTGCTCAAGAATTGCAAATTGCTGCACGAGAAATTGAAAATTGTCAAAACAATAAGCCTAATTGGTTAAGTAAAATTCAAAACAATTTAACTAATATAGAATGTCCGACATTAATTATGTGGGGAGAACAAGATAGCTGGTTCCCGCTTGAAGATGGAAAAAAACTCCATGAGCTTCTTCCGAATTCTCAATTTCAACTTTTAGCTAATTGCCATCATGACGCTTCAAGCGGTGCAGCAGATGCAATCGAAATAGCCACAATTGAATTTTTAAGAAATACCAATTTTTTGTAGAAAAGAAGATGGGGAGAGGGGAGATGGGAGACAAGGAGATTTTATTCAACTAACTCTTAACTGCTAACTCCCGGCCTCCTAACTCCCCAAAAAATAAGAATGGGAGGATGCATATCACAAGCATTCACTCCCATTCTTACGTTTGCTGCTGAAGCGTTCTGGAATACGTACAAACATTGCCCTGATTTTGGGGGCTGTTTTTGGGTCAACGCAATCTTTGTACGCGGTTGGTATTCCTAATGCAACAAACGAAACTTTATTTTTTGAATTTTTGATATTGACAATTATCTAATTCTTTTGTTAGGATATATATCCCTTGAAGAAAAGACAATTTAGTGGTAAGAAGTGTATCACCTCTTTGTTATTAAAGTGATACACCCTGATAACAACACCCTTGAAGTCGTTTATCTTGATTAAACATAACTGAGTAAATTGGAACTTAGTTGCCATTTTGGCAGGTTTCTCAATTTGTTTTGAAAAGAAAGCAATAAAGCTGTTATTTGCTTGATTTCTAGCTGATTTTTGCCCGAAAAGCTTTAAACTTGGTTGAATGCTTATATTTTGTAATGCATTCTCCTACTCTCACAACCCTCCTCATTGCCGGGTAAATAGCTTGGGAATTAATTCCCAGGCTCATAATCAGCTTCGCTCTGGTGCGAGCCGGAAAGCTCGCTCGATAATACCTATAGCGAATTTCATTTGAGTACAGTACATTACGACGGGGATGGGCATCCCGGAGCGTCAGAGTTTCAGGAACGAAAACCGCTATATTTTCTACTCCCCAATCCCCATTCCCCAATCCCTATAAAAAAACACGCATCTCGATTTTTGCCCTCGAAAGCGTGGATAATAACAATAACCTTTATTTTTTACTTTTAGGATTTAGCTTTTAAACAATTAGTTAAATTCAGCTAATGAAGAACTTAATTACCTTTATTTAAGAATTTTACCACTTGACATTTTTGCCTATACGTCGTCTCCTGTTGGCTTTAGAATATCTAATTAGCATAAACTTGTAGGAAAGAACTATTAATTATTACTTACGTAACATTGAAGACAAAGATGTCTGCTTACGAATATCCATTACATCAGCCAAGGAATCTTGATTTTCTTGATTCGGCTTGAAATTGTGTTCTGGTGGTAAAACTGTTACAACAGGCTTTGGCTGAGGTTTTTGTGGAGGCATAGCCATTATAGGAGTTCTGCGAGGTCCCGGTGGGCGAGGAGGTGCTTTCCTTTTTGGTAAACGTGCTTCCATTGCTTGAAAGCGTCGCTGTGCTAAACGTATTTCATCACGATTAACAACCTGCCTCTTGACTTTTAGTTTTTGCTTCGGACGGTTAAGAACTTTTAAAATCACTAAGCATCCACTAGCACAACTCAGAGCTATAGCAGCTACCATCCATAAAGGTATGGGATTTTTGTTGCTTTCTTCAGTCTGTGCAGGTGCTTTCGGTGGTATTACCTCAGCCTGTAATGTTTCTGAGTCTTTACGCTTTATACTTTCATCGACATAACCCAAGCTATATATCGATAGGGCACCCCCTCCCAAAAACATTAGTAACACACCAGCCAAAAATAGCCAGGGGTAATGCATGAACAAATAGATCGCTACATTTCTAAACCTGTTTATTTTGCTTGCTGGTTCGCTATTGTCTGAAACGGGTACGGACTCTTTGACTTCAGACGACTCCTGCTGTACACTCTGAGTGTTTTGCATGGCTTTTTTCAGATTTGTACTTCTCAAGATATAGATTGTACTGGAGTACGAAGGTTTGACGTATCCGTATTCGTGATTTGAATTTAAGTAGTCTCTTTTAGAAATTTAGACTACTTAATCCGCTTTATTCAACAAACTTCAGGTGCTTACAGCTACTTGACTACTTTGGGGGAACTGAATTTATTTCTATTGCGAATTGAACAAGTTGATCGACTAACTCGGGGAAAGAAACGCCACTGTTTGCCCAAAGTTGCGGATACATACTTGTTGCTGTAAAACCGGGCAGAGTATTGATTTCGTTAATTAAAATTTCTCCTGTAGCTTCAACATAGAAGAAGTCTACTCGTGCTAAACCAGCGCAGTCAAGAGTCGTAAATGCCTGTATTGCTTGCTCTTTAATTTGCTCAATTACAGCATCTGGTAATGGTGCGGGTATCAGTAAATCTGCTTTGCCGCTAGTATATTTAGTTTCGTAATCATAAAAGTCACTTTCGTAAGTGATTTCACCTACAGTCGAAGCTTTGGGATTGTCGTTTCCTAAAACAGCGCATTCAACTTCTCTTGCAGTTACCCCAGCTTCTACAATAATTCTCCGGTCGTAACTTGCCGCACTATCCAAAGCACTATTCAATTCCGAGCGCGATCGCACTTTTGCAATACCAACGGATGAACCTAAGTTAGCAGGTTTAACGAAACAAGGATAACCCAAAGTTTGCTCGATGTCATCATACAGTTTTGGTAAAGAAGAATTTGACCAAATTTGCTCTCTAGTAAGCGCCATATACTTAACTTGCGGCAATCCGGCTTGAGCAAATACGGATTTCATGGCAATTTTATCCATACCAGCAGCCGAACCCAACACCCCAGAACCTACGAAGGGAACTTGCATCAAACTCAGCAATCCTTGAATAGTACCATCTTCGCCATTTGGGCCGTGAAGAATAGGGAACCATACATCAACAGTTTCCGCTTCTGCTGGAAATTGCCAAAGATTGGGTTTAGATTCACTTGATAATGCAACTCCCGAAGATAAAACCTGATGTGCGACATCGGGATTTTGCCAGCTACCATCTTTTTTAATATAAAAAGGCAATAATTCGTACTTATTGGCGTTTTCTTCCGCGTTAAAAGCCCCTGCAATTGCTTTAGCAGAAATTATAGAAACTTCATGTTCTCCAGAACGACCGCCAAAAAGTAAACCTACCCTTAATTTTGTCATCTTGAATACTTAAATATGATAACTAATTGCCTTGAGGTTATCACAACCTATTAGAATTGCTGATTTTTTTTTATTACATAATCATTGCGTAACCTTTAAACATCAAAAACCCAGCCATAAAGACCGGGTTTTTGAAGGTTTCATATAAGAAGCGGGGCCATAGTTCCCCAGTTAAATATAGTTAGCAAGCAATAAGTCGCTCATCTAAGATAGGATACCAATAGTAGAATGTCAATTCCGGAAAGTTTTGAAGTTTTTTGAAAAATATTTTTCCGATCTAAAATATTTCATCTAAATCAAAGTAAATCGAACGGGCAAGGATGCCCATCCCACAAGATTTTACTTTAGGTGGTAGGTTGGGTTAGACGCACGACAAGGTTTAACCAACAACCAATTAATTTACCCAAGCGTCGTAATTGATGATATCTTGCACCATTCACGCTCACGCCTTCACAACCACCTTGTAAGCCGGAGGCTTTCTCGCAGAGAAATCAATTTCAAGGCTGATATATAAAGTACGTTAAAACGCACTAAAATCCTTGCCCAGTCTGATTTATCAGACTTTGTTTTCTCGCGGTTCCCATTTATTCCAAGGCGGTTATTGAGATTGGTGCAAGATGTAAGGTAACCCAACAGATCGTGTTGTGAGTTCACGATATCGAATTGCACTTCCCACCGAATAAATAAGAATCTCAAATTGTTAAACCAACCAAACCTAATAACTTATGCCAATTATCACCTAACCAAGCAGTAGTTTTACTTAAATGAGGCTGGAGTTTTTCTATCGCACCAGGGGAGAAGCTTCGCTAACGTTTCACTCCGTTCACTCGCAATGAAAAATATACAATTAATTTTGTCTAAATACTTAAGGTGATATATTGCAGGAAATTAAAGAGAGAATTTTTGCAGTATCATACAGATCGAAAGGGGATAATAAAGATGAACCAAGCTATTAAACCCAAAAATGCAACAAATTAGTACCAACGAATTACCTGAAAATCTCCAGAAACTACTTACAGAAGTACAACGTACTAAAACACCCTTAACTGTTACCCATGAAGGCAAACCATTAGTAATTATATCTCCTGCGACAATTCAACCCAAACGTGCAACTTTTGGACTAATGAAAGGAAGCGGAGAAATCTTAGAAGATTTAATAACTCCAGCAGTTCCCCTTAGCACCTGGGAAGTGCTTCGGTGAAACTTTTATTAGATACCCACATCTGGCTTTGGTATCTTCTAGGTGACAAGCGTCTATCTACCAATCTTCAAACCGTAATTGCAGAAGAAACAACCGAGCTTTGGCTTAGTCCTATTAGTATCTGGGAAACTTTAATCCTAGCAGAAAAAGGACGAATTTCTTTACAACCTGATGCAGTTGCATGGATCGATTTAGCCTTACAAATTCTAGAAATTATTGAAGCTCCCCTTGTTCATCAAATTGCTATTTTAAGTCGCCAGATTGAACTACCTCACCAAGATCCAGCCGATAGATTTATTGCAGCTACAGCAGTTTACTACAATTTGACATTAGCTACAGTCGATAGTAATCTCACGGGTGTTTCCTGGTTGCAAACATTGATCTAGCCGAAAACTAATCCATCAGTATCAGTACCATGTCCGCAAAAGTGAACGATTGAAGTATCGGGGATTTTGCAAAAAATATAAACCAAAGGCTAAACCTGAGAAACGCTACCACTGGGGAAGCAAACTGTTACCAAAAGTAGGTACTAAAACAACATCGCCAAAATTATAATTGGTCATATTCCGCGTCTTCAGGATTATCCCAAATTTTTTGCAGTGTTGGTTCGGAAAGCTTTGTAGCAGCTAGGGTAAGGTTATAATCTTCATTCTGCCCAGATAAGGAATCAATAAAATTTTCAACCAGCACCACTTGTTCGGGAACTAGCTGACGTATTTTTTCGATTAATCTTTGTTCGGGTATTTGATCGGCTTGCATTGTTTATATCACTAGTGACGCACCTGCACTTCTCTGACGAGTAAGTGTAGGCTTCTCGGCGACTCCTCTATGAGAACATTGACCGAGCTTTGAAGCCCTACGCCCTAGGGACTTTTGACTAAACTGCTTTTTTTTATT
>JBARZF010000880.1:0-14790 GCA_049649675.1 Rivularia sp. (in: cyanobacteria)
AATATGTTTCGGCTATCCTAAGAGAATATTTATTTTAAGTTGTATTTTAAAATCCCATGAGTGCAAACCAACCAATTCCCTTACTTTATAGCGGCGAAGGTGGAGATTACTTCGGTACAGAATATGAAAATCTGCCGAAAAATGTACATCCGAGCATTCTTGAAATCGGGCAACTGCTAACCAATCAAGGTATGATATATGTCGGAAAACTTATTTGCTCGCAGTTTCATCAGCTAGAAATTTATGCATATGTTAGCCCCGAAAAACATTTTGCAATTTCGGTGATGGCACAAGAATCTAATTTGCAAGGAATCGATTGCGTTTCTAGATTTGCCGACAATAGCTATTTGACAACCACCACAGTAAAAGTTATTCAAAATGCTTATGAAGAGCAGGGATTATTTCGCGTTTCCTTACCAGGTTTAAACGTTGTAGAATTAATTTCACAGCATTTAGATTACGTTAAAGATTTTGAAAAACGCTCCGGTGAAGTGCAAGCAATATTTACCGATTTATTAGCGATCGCTCAAATGGTGGATGAATACACAATCCGCCAGCAATCCAACCCAGGGCACGGTTTATTGCAGTTTACCAGCGGGCTTGCTTCGGGTGGTATGTCTCAAGTAATGGAAAATGATGTTGATAATGATGAAAAAATATCTTTGTCAGAACAACTAGGTGACGCTGCAATGTACGGTAAATTAGCCAAAGTTGAGCAATTAATTGCACTCTGTGCAGACGTTAACGCGATCGCCGAATGTGGTAAAAGTCCGCTGATGCTAGCTGCAATGTACGGACATAAAAGCGTCATGGAAGCGTTATTAAATGCGAAAGCAGATCCAAATCTTGGCGGCGAGGAAGAATTTGAAGAAGGTACAACAGCCTTAATGTGCATTGCTAGCAGCCTTTTTGCTTCTAACCGGGCTGAAGTAATTAACTTTCTTGTCAACCGGGGAGCCGATGTGAATGCACGCAACGATAGCGGTGAAACAGCATTGATTGTAGGTTGCGATAATGCCGATTCTGTCAAAGCATTAATTGAAGCGGGAGCCGATGTTAATCTTCCAGACAACGAAGGTAATACAGCCATGATGTTAGCGGATTGGGCAGTACAGCAATTGCTGCGTCAAGCTGGTGCTTCTGAATAAGGTTTTAATAATGTTGCTTTAGTAGAAGCAGCCAGTCAAGGTGATGAGTGTATATTATATGAAAGGTAATCTATTCGCGCGGGAAGGGAGTAATAACTAACGATCAATTACCAATTACCCATTACCATTACCCATAAAAGTAACTGGAACCCGAATAATTTGTTTAGCTAATTGAGATATTTTAAATTTACTTTTGAGAGATACAGGTAAATCTTGAAATTCAACTTGTACAAAACCAAATTTTCTATAGTAATCTACTAATTTTTTACCCAAACATTCTAAATACAATGGTTGAGTTGCTTGTTGGATTAAATGTTGAGTAATAAAACTTCCTAAACCGCGATTTCTCCAATTTTTCGTAACAACTAAACTACCAAGTTCTTGAGCTTCTGTAAAATTGCGTAATTGTCCGCAAGCTATTATTTTTTTGTCGAATTCAATTACCCAAAATTGCTGCCATTTTAATTGTGTGGGGTCAAGTTTTGCTTTAAATACTAGCCAGCGAATTGATGAAGCGTCTTTAGATGTGGCTTTGCGGAGAATACATCCTTCTGGTAAATGCTTCATAATAATATTTTCCCCGATAATGGCTTCCTTTAAGGATAATTTTACCGGGAAAAATGGCGATTTCAAATAAGTTATGCAAACAGTGCCCCGTAGGTTTTACTACCGCATATTCCGTCAGATACAAGCCTTTTATCCTTTTGAAACTGTTTAACTTTTGCTTCGGTTGTTGGGCCAAAATCGCCATCAACTGAAAGTGTATATCCTTTGTTCTTTAGCTGACGCTGCATTTTTTTTACATCTTCGCCAGTATCACCGCGTCTTAAAGTATTGTTGAAATTTGGTCGTAATTCTCCATGTACTTTGACAATCGACTTTCCAGATTTCGTATTATCGTGAATTAGCTTTGCTGCTTCCTTATTTGCAATCCGAACGCATCCGTGGGAGCTAGGATATTCGGGAACCCGTGGATAGTAATGCAGGGCAATTCCCCGTGAAGCTTCTTGAAAGCGCGTTACCCATTCCGCTTCTGGATATTTGCTAAATTTACGATCTTGCCAAAGTACCGGGAATTCACCTTTTGGAGTGCAATCTGTGCCAGCTTTTTGACTAGTTGCAACATTATCGCAATTAACACCGGAAATACCCGCACCAGGGGTACAGTGAAAAGGCCCTTTTTTTTGTGATGCTGCATTTGAGCCAGTCCATTCAAGGGTTACTTCTTGTTTCCATAAGTCAACGTTGACTTTTGAGATGTAAGTTTCTGACATGGGACTATTACCAATAGAAATTGTATTGCTTGCATAGTACAAAAAATAATTTCCTATTGATAGTACCCATCGTGGTGATTTTCGTTACTTATTCTCTTTGTTTAGGGCTGTGGCTTGCTCGTAGTGATGCTGACTAACAATTATATCATATATCTAAGCTATAAAGTTAAATCTAAATTAATATTAATGTGAAGTGTTTTTAGTAGTAAGATGATAATGTTGTATATTATATATCATCAAGTTTCTACTGGGTTTTTTCAAAAATATCAGTAAATTTACTGTTCCCTGTTACCCGTTAATAGTCGCCTAGCTTCAGTAGTAATTATAACTGGGTTACGTTTGCTCGTTCCACAACTCAAAACCCATTCCTATAGTTAGGAGTCAAATTGAAGGTGACGAATGCATTTGTGAAAACATGGATATAGATGATTTATATGTTTGGCAAAGTATCAATAGAAAATCAGCAAACCTACCATTCTAATTTAGTAGACATACTGTGCTATCGAGGACAATATCAGCCAGAGAAAACAGCCTATACCTTTTTGCAAAATGGAGAGATAGAATCAGCTAGTCTCACTTATCAAGAAGTTGATAGGCGATCGCGTACTATTGCTGCCCAGCTTCAGAAACTAGGACTAGCTGGTGAACGTGCTTTGCTACTATATCCCCCAGGGCTAGAGTTTATTGTGGCTTTCTTTGGGTGTTTATATGCTGGGGTTATAGCGGTTCCGGCTTATCCACCAAGACGGAATCAGAAACTTTCTAGGTTGCTGGCGATCGCCACTGATTCTCAAGCAAAAGTAGCAATGACTACTGAGTCTCTATTAGTAGATTTGAAAACTAGGTTTAGTGAAAATTCAGAAATAACCCGGTTGCATCTCATTGCTACTGATTGCCTCGATCCCGGCTCAGAATTAGACTGGTTTCAACCAAGTATAAATAGCAATAGTCTGGCTTTTCTCCAATACACTTCTGGTTCTACGGGGACACCGAAGGGAGTGATGGTAAGTCATGGGAACTTACTACACAATTTGGCTTTAATTCATAACTGTTTCGAGCATAGGCCCAATAGCCGGGGTCTAATCTGGCTGCCAGCTTACCACGATATGGGTTTGATTGGTGGGGTTCTACAGCCAATTTATGGCGGTTTCCCGGTAATACTGATGTCGCCCTTGATCTTTCTACAAAAGCCTTGGCGCTGGCTGCAAGCAATTTCCTCCCATAGAGCCACAACTAGCGGTGGACCTAATTTTGCTTATGACTTGTGCCTTCGTAAGGTGAAGCCAGAACATTTGGATACTCTTGACTTGAGTAGTTGGAAAGTGGCTTTTACTGGGGCAGAACCGATCCGTGCAGAGACTTTAGAACAATTTGCTGCAAAATTTAGTGTGTGTGGCTTCCGCAAAGAGGCATTTTACCCCTGCTATGGCATGGCAGAAACGACTTTATTTGTGTCTGGAGGTTTGAAAAGGGAGCCTCCGAGGATTTGTTCGGTGGAGGGGAAGGCATTAGAAGAAAATCGAGTAATGCCGACAAAGAGTGAGGTTACAGGTGCGCGGCAGATTGTAGGCTGTGGTCAAGCATGGTTAGATCAAAAGATTGCGATCGTCGATCCTGAGTCCTTAAAGTTATGTGGTGATAACCAAATAGGAGAGATTTGGGTATCGGGTGGGAGTGTCGCTGGTGGCTATTGGCACCGACCTGAAGTTACAGAACGGACTTTTAATGCCTACATAGCAGATACAGGTTCCGGTCCATTTCTGCGGACTGGAGACTTGGGATTTTTACAAAATGGGGAATTATTTGTTACAGGTCGAATAAAAGATGTTATTATCATCCGAGGTCGTAATCATTATCCCCAAGATATTGAGTTGAGTGTGGAGCAGAGTCATTTTGCTTTAAGACCTGGTTTGGGAACTGCTTTTGTAGTAGAGTCCAAGGGTGAAGAGCGACTGGTAATTGTTCAGGAAGTGGAACGGAGTTACCTGCGAAAGTTAGATACACAGGAGGTAGTCAGACATATTCGTCGAGGAGTGGCATCAGACCACAATCTCCAGGTTTATGCTGTAGCACTCCTAAAGCCTGGGAGTATCCCTAAGACTTCTAGTGGCAAGATTCAGCGTCATCGTTGTCGAACTAAGTTTCTCAATGGAACTTTGGATGTATTAAATTCACCTGAATACAATAAAGGTCTATGTCAATGCAGTTAGATAGAACAACAGCAGCGTCGATTGCCAGTACCACGCGGAAGCCGAAGCCAAAAATAACTATTAAGAGTCATAAGCTAAAAACTGTCCTACGGATTCATGCCTTAGTAGTTTTATTGATTCCTCCTCTGGCATCAGCGATCGCAATTTTTATTGCTTCCCAGACAGGTGTTGGGCTGCTGGAAGTAGGATTACTGATATGCATGTATAGCTTAACTATAAGTGGAATTACTGTAGGATTTCATCGGCACTTTGCCCACAGAGCTTTTCAAACTAATACAATAGTCCGAGTTATTCTTGCTATACTTGGCTCTATGGCTTGCCAGGGTCCGATTATTTATTGGGTAAGCAATCATCGCCGCCACCATCAGTATAGCGATCGCCCAGGAGATACTCATTCTCCTTATTTCCAAGGGGATAAAGCACTTAAAGGATTTAGGGGACTATGGCACTCCCATATGGGTTGGATGTTTGACCACGAATTTACCAACAGCTTTCTCTTTGCTAAAGACTTGTTTGGGGATTCGATTATCTCCAAAGTTAATCGGCTTTACTACTTTTGGATTTTGTTAGGTCTAGCTATACCCGCACTCTTGGGAGGAGTGAGTCGTGGTAGTTGGATGGGGGCTTTATCTGGACTACTATGGGGCGGCTTCTTGCGTATTTTTCTGTCGAGTCAATTTACCTTTAGCATCAACTCTATCACTCACCTTTATGGTAGTCGTCCTTTTAATACTAGCGAAGAGAGTACCAACAATATTTGGTTAGCTATTCCCACTGGCGGAGAAGCATGGCACAATAACCATCATGCTTTCCCAAACTCAGCGAAATTTGGATTGAAATGGTGGCAAATTGACTTAGGTTACTGGGCAATCCGAACTCTTGAACTGGCTGGCTTGGTGTGGGAAGTAAAAGTCCCAACAACGGGAATGATAGAAGCTAAAGCGATCTCCCAAAGTTGAACATTTGATGCCAATTGCAACAAAAATTATCGAATATTTATAAAAAATGGAAACTCAAAATATTGAAGTTACCGAGATGCCAATAGATTCAGTAAGTAATACTTCAGTAAGTAACACAGACAATGGTCATGTAGCTACTCCTCAAGAACCTATAACTGCTGCGGCAATTCAAGCTTGGTTGGTCTCTTATTTGGCTGAAATGTTGGAGGTTGAAGCCTCGGAGGTCGATATTACCTTTGAGTTTAATGACTATGGTCTGGATTCGAGTGCAGCGGTTGGAATCACCGGGGACTTAGAGGAATGGTTAGAGCAGGAACTCGATCCTACCCTTCTTTATGATTACCCAACTATTGAATCTCTGGCGCAGCATTTAGCCAAGAAAATCATAAGTTAACTTGATAATACTTATTTAGTAGAACCGAATCGTTAAAAAAAAATCATGGTAGATCAACTTCAAGTACCAGAGAAAAAACAGAAATTTTCGCTCCAACCCGGCAAGAAAACCTTAACCGCAATTGAGAAAACACGTCGCAGTAACTTAGAATCCAACTATACAGAAAAAATAGAAGAGTTGGAGAGGAGCTTTAATTATCAGAAAAATAGCGATCGCTACTGGAGTGAGCCAGAGCAATCTATCTTATATGGTACTCCCGTTTATGAAGCTGCTTCTCCCTCGCAGAAAATAGCACTCAATCACCTGAATTGGTTTTTGGCATACAGTAATATCGCAGCTGGTGAAACTGAAGTCATTAATTATAATCAAGTTACTGCTAGTGTTTTTGCTGCCATTGGCGGTTACGAAACTATATCCCAAGAGTTAGAACTAGAAACACAACAGGAGCGTTCTCACATTCATGCCTTTCACAAAATCGGGTTCTTAACGACAAAGAGTTTGCTAGGAAAAGATGCTTTTAAAGCTCCCCTCAAAGGTAAATCTTACAAATTAAAGAAAAAAGGTTTAGCATCAGAATTAGAATCGAGAGAAAAGCAAAATTTCCCCTTCACAGAATACCGAGATAATACCTTGCGTTTCATCGCCAAAGGGATGTTGAAGGATTCAAAACAATATTATTCGGAATATTTGAGTAAATTAGAGCATAAAAGCCGAATTCCAGGGTCTGCTGGGGGATTTTGGGGACGATCGTTAGCACCAGACTCTCGCTTACGGTTCTTGACCTTTAACTGGGGAGGTTCCCCTTTTATGGCCTGCCAATACTATGCCTTGCGCTACATTGCTAATATGGGAGTAAAAAATGTAGAACTTACTATTTATAAATATTTCAAAAAATTGGAGAAAAAAGGTGAGTTTATCCCAACTCCAACAGCAATTTCCTACAACCATTTGTTAGATGAAGCCTTTCACACCACAACTTCTATGTTTCTAGGTAGAGACTTTTACAAGGAGTTCTCAAAACCAACAGCATATGAGAAATTTATCGCTAATTGGACAATATATTTAACTCAGAAAAATTTCCATAATGGAATTTCTGGTGTATCACCAGTATCGATTTCTAAAGATGGCTTTCCAATAATGGATTTTGTTTACAAGCTTCTCAAATCTCCTGTTTTTGGTATGTCCCAAACAGAAGCACTCCATTGGATGCAGCAATGTTTCTGCCAGGAACATGAGGGGTTTCACTCGGCTCTCAAGTATCATCAAACCCTAACATCAAATATTCGGCATTTTTGTCAAGGTGTGGATTACTTGTGGCCAGTTAACCGAGAAATGCGCTTGATGGCAGAGAATGGTTCAATTGACAAAGCCCTGCAAACCAATCGCCAAACATTTGAGCAGTTTTCTAGATTAGCAACTAATTAACTTGAGTAAGGAAAGTCAATGCAGTTAGATAGTACAACATCAGTGGAGTCGATTGCCAGTTCCAGGCAGAAGCCGAAGCCAAAAATAACGATTAAGAGTGATAAGCTCAAAGCTCAGATGCGGATTCATGCTTTATTAGTTTCGTTAATTCCTGCTCTGGCATCGGTAATCGCAATTGTTATTGCTTGCCAGACAGGTGTTGGGCTGCTGGAAGTAGGATTACTAGTTTTTATGTATACCCTAACCATAGGGGGAATGACTGTAGGTTTTCATCGACACTTTGCCCACCGAGCTTTTCAGACTAATACAATCATCCGAGTTATTCTTGCTATACTTGGCTCTATGGCTTGCCAAGGTCCCCTAATTTATTGGGTAAGCAATCATCGCCGCCACCATCAGTATAGCGATCGCCCAGGAGATACTCATTCTCCTTATTTTAAAAACGCTCGACCCCTTGGCGGTTTCCAAATATTTTGGTATTCCCATATAGGGTGGACATTTGACCACGAAATAACCAACACTTTTCTCTTTACTAAAGACCTATTGCGAGATCCGATAATCTCTAAAGTTAATCGGCTGTACTACTTGTGGATTTTCCTAGGTCTGGCTATCCCCACGCTGTTGGGAGGATTATTAACTCTTACTTGGATGGGAGCCTTATCTGGACTCCTATGGGGTGGCTTTGTTCGCATTTTCCTTTCCTACCACGCTAGCCTCGGTCTCAGCTCTATCAATCACCTTTACGGAAATCGCCCTTTTAATACTGACGATCAAAGTACGAACAATATTTTGCTAGCTATTCTCACTAACGGTGAAGGATGGCACAATAACCACCATGCTTTCCCAAACTCAGCAAAATTTGGGTTGAAATGGTGGCAAATTGATTTAGGTTACTGGGCAATCCGCACTCTTGAAGTCCCAGGCTTGGTCTGGGATGTTAAAGTTCCCACAACAGGAATGATAGAAGCAAAAACTATCTCTCAAAATTGAACCTTTGATGCAAATTGCATCAAAAAGAAACTATTTCAGGTCTTTTAAACTTGCCCTTTTGCTGAAAAAAATGAGGAAGGGGAAACATCACATGATTGTGCTAGATACCAACAACCAATCTTTAACCAAACCACAGGCGAAAAAGAAAAAATCTTTAACTCTAATTGAAAATACCTGCCGGAATAATCAGGAGTTTTATTACACCCAAAATATTAAAGAATTGGGAAAGAAGTTCGACTACAGCAGCAACAGCGAATACTTTTGGAGTAAACCAGAGTTTTCATTGTTGTACTCCACTCCCCTTTATGAGGCTGCTTCTGACTCCCAAAAGCTGGCACTTAATCACCTGTATTGGATGATTTTTTATTATGGAACTGCATCTTCGGAAACAGGTGCCATTTTCTATAACCAAATTACCGCAGGAGTTTTTGAAGCTGTGGGTGGTTACGAAACTCTATGTCAAGAACTAGCGCTAGAAACCAGCCAAGAACGAGAGCATATTCGTGCCTTTCAAAAAGTATGTCGGGAAACGAGTAAGGCTTTACTTGGTACGAAAGTATTGACTCAGTTCCTACAGGAAAAATCAGATCATTCCCTTTCTAGCAAAACCTCTACTTCGCCTCGAAAACGAGATTTATTTGCCATTAACTCGAATAATTCTCCTTTACGGACATATGAGGACCGCGCCCTGCGCTACATAGTCAAAACTATGCTAAAAAATCAAGAGGAGTTCTATTCAAAATATTTGATTGAGTTAGAACAGCAAGGTAAGTTCTTCTCTGCCCCAAAGATTGCTTGGAATCGGCGAAATGCACCTGCTCCAATTAATCAGTTGTCCACCTTAAGCTGTGCTAGTTCTCCCTTTTTAGCTTGCTTCTGCTACTTCTCCCGTTACCTGGCAAACGCCCTCACCAAGACTCAGGAACACCGGCATTCTCTCTATTTCAAGGAACTTCAGAACCAGGGGGAATTTATACCAGTACCAACAGCTATCTCTCGTTACCATTTCTTGGATGAATCTTTCCACATGACAACATCCCAGACACTGGCTCGCGATTTGTACAAGGAATTCCCCAAGCCAACGGCTTACGAGAAGTTGATCGCCAATGGTAACGTATACCTGCTACAACGGATGGTAAACTCAATTAATGGGATTTCTAGCGGGCTACATGGTAACTATTTTGGTGATGACTCCTTGTTTATGAGCTTTGTTTACAAGCTTTTACAAACGCCAATCTTTGATATGTCTTCCCAAGACGCGTTGTATTGGATAGAACAGTCTTTATGCCACGAACATCAGGGTTTTCACCAAACATTCAAATACCACCAAAAGCTAGCATCATCTTTACGTCAATTGGCTAGCGAGTTAGACTATCTGTGGCCAGTTAACCGCGAAATGCGCTTGCTCGATTCTAGAGTATCGATTGATAAGGCAATCCAAAGTAATATCAAAACCTTTGAACAGTTTTCTAAATCCGTTACTGCCTCTTTATGAATCCCGTTTCTACTTCCCCTTCCCCAGAAGAAATTGCCAGAGCTAAAGCAAAAGCAGCAGCTAAAGCTCGGCGATCGCAATCTTGCCTTGTTCCCATTCAACCCAATGGTACGAAGCGACCAATATTTTGCATTCATCCCCATGCTGGGGTGGTTTTCCCCTACTATGAGTTAGCCTTTTGCTTGGGGGAGGAACAACCATTTTATGGACTACAATCTGTAGGTATAGTAGGTCCCACTCGTGCGTTAACATCCATTGAGTCAATGGCAACTCACTATATAAAAGCCCTGCGGACAGTTCAACCAGAAGGACCATATGCTTTGGGAGGGTGGTCAATGGGTGCCATGATTGCCTTTGAAATGGCCCAACAACTGCAACAGATGGGTGAATCTGTGCTGTTAATTTCCTTAGATGGAACAGCCAATCAAACTAATAAATTTATAACTATCTGGGAGATGGTCAAGTTTACGACTACCTCAGCAGTGCGAGACATTTGGCCCTACGTCTTCGATTATTTTAATTTAACCGGATTGACTGACGAAAAAACGAAGATTCAGCAACAAAGCGATCGCACAAAGTTGCAAACCTCTGATAGAACAGCCCAGATAGCCAAAGCGATCGGCGAGAGATCCCAAACAGCTAAGTTTCGCCAAGCTTCCATTCAGCGTTTGTTTCCCATCTTTTGGGCGAACACCAAAACCTTGATTAAATATAGACCACAGCCTTACCCTGGCCAAGTAACACTACTACGCTCTGGGGGTTCAGTTGGCAATGTTCGCCGAGATCCAACCTTGGGTTGGGGTGATTTAGCCGCCAAAGGAGTTAAAATTATCAATATTCCAGGACATCATCTCAATATTTTGCGGCAACCCCATGTAGAAACCTTAGCAGAAACTCTTAAAACTTGTCTGGACTCATAGTTCCCGTGCTAGCTGCAATATCCTCAAAAGTCAACAGTAGTTTAACACGAAATATTGTATCAAGTTGCTAAACATTACTGATAAAAAAATTGTTGTAGGGCACTATAAGCACAATCTAGAATCGAGTGAAGACGGTGCTACTACGAGCCGATGTTATACCGAACTTGATATTACACATAGCTCAAGTCAAAATTATCAATAATTTCTGGAGTTATTAACAATGGTAAATAAAGAAGTCCAGCTTCCATATATGGACATGATTTTAGAATCCTTTCGCGAAGGAAAAACTGATATTACTCAAAGCTTTGGACGACACTCCCATTGGGGTTACTGGGATGCGCCAGCTGCTTCAAACGGCTCGGTAGAGGATTTTGCTGCGGCGGCTGAGAAGATGTGCCATCAGGTTTGTGCTGCTGGAGGTATAGCAGATGGTCAATCTGTTCTTGATGTTGGCTGTGGTTTTGGCGGGACTATTGCTAGCATCAATGAAAGGTTTAACCAGATGAATTTGGTGGGTTTGAATATTGACGAGCGCCAGTTAGCACAAGCCAGACAGCAAGTACAAGCGACTGAAAGTAATCAAATCGAATTTGTCTGGGGCGACGCTTGTCAACTTCCCTTTGAAAAAGATTCCTTTGATGTTGTTGTAGCAAGTGAGTGTATTTTTCACTTCCCTAGCCGCGAAGGTTTTTTTGCCGAGGCTAAAAGAGTACTGAAACCTGGTGGTCGTCTGGCTATTAGTGATTATGTGCCGGTGGAACTTGTGCAACCTTTTTTGAAGCTATGGCAATTGAGTGGGCTATGGAGTCGCATTTATGGTAGGTGCGATTTGAGTTACACTTTGGCAGACTATCAGAAATTAGCGCGGGAATCGGGATTTACGATATTGCGGGAGTACGATGTTACTGTTAATACTCTGCCAACTTACCCATTCTTTCAAAACATAAGCCAAGGAATGAGTCAAGATCAAGCTGATTTAGAATTAGAGTTTCAATTGACCACAAAATTGACTGAGTGGGGTAGTTCTCAAGGATTAGTACGTTATATGATTTTCTCAATGTCTGCTTGAAAATTGGTTGAATAAGTTTTCTTTCAAATTTTCCGCACTTGGGCAACTAAGATAGGATAATTAGAGATTTAGCTTATCTCTAGAAATTAAAGCTTGGGTAGTAAATGTGCTAAATTTGACCTGTAAAACTATAGATATTCTTACTAAGGAGAACTTATAAAAATGGCTGCAACCGTAAATATTCGCAAAGGCTTTAGCTATGATGAAGCCTTATTACTTGGTAAATTCTGCCAGCAAGTTTATAGCCTTTTCCAGTACGACGACGGGAGTATAGAAGATGTAGAACTTGAAGAAATTTATAACTCAATTCACCGCAATCAAGACTGGAAGTTTGTTCACAGTATCCGCAATGATGAAACAAATATCCGAGGCTTTATCCTTAAGAAAACTAATATAATGCAATATGCGGTGGTTTTCCGGGGTTCAATCGTTACCGACAAAGGTAGTGTAGAATTAACCGATATCTTGATCTCAGATTTAGACTGGGATTTTGTCAATTATGGTTCCATGGCTAATTCCGGGATTAAAGTTGCTCAAGGATTTTTTGAAGCCTATGAATCCGTCTCAGATGAGATTCAAATCTTCTTTAAAACCTTACTAGGTCAGCTCAAAGCCACCGATTTTATGGAAATTGACAGGATGACTCCCGCAAGGAAGTTTGCCTGTATCACCGCAATGGCAGATGCTGGGGGAATTAGACTAGGTGATGATTTTGAGCGGGAAGCAAAAGCTCTAGTTCATAAAATTGTTGAAGATGGGGAACTTGGAAACGATCAAGAATTTGAGGAAGTTTTACGCTACAAAGAGCAGAAATTATTAGCACTTGAGCCAATTGGCACCCCTGTGGAAGTATATGTAACTGGCCACAGTTTAGGAGGGGGGTTAGCCAACCTCTGCGGTTTAGATCTCGAACGCTGTTTCGTTAGTCTTCCTGATACCGACGTGGTGACCAAAGTTTATACTTTTGGAGGAGTTAAAGTTGGCAATCAAGCCTTTGCCGACTACTACAACCAACATTTGGGCGAAGGAATGAGTTATCGCATCGAAAACTTGCTCGATGTAGTACCTGGAGTGCCATTTTCGCCTCCCTTCCCTTTAAATATTTTATCTTCCAACGGTCTAAGAATTGGTAGTTTTTATTTAGGAAACTATGCCAGTGTTGGAGAGGCGCATACGGTGATTGGGCCAGGTGCCCAGAATTTCTCTGTCGATTTTGGTGGGGCTTTAGGCTTTATGGGTGGTATTCCTTTTCCCCACGGAACTGACAGTTATGTGATGTTGATCGAAGAGGATAAGGAACGCTGGCGGCAATTATTCGCACCAATCAGGAATGTGCTGAGTCCATTTCTTAAGGAACTACTGCAAGAGGAAACTCAAGCTCTGAAAAAAGACCTCAAGGAGCTAAAAACCGAAATTCAATCATTACATAATTCCAGGAATGGCAAGGTTAAGACTACTGATAGCCAGCCCGCAGAGGCTTCCAAATCCACAGCTAATTAATAAGCGCAAGCTAAATTACGCAGTCGCCAATGATAAATTGGCGATTTTGCTATATGCAATCCTCACGAAAAAGATTTAGCGATTGCATATGTTTTTCGTGCCGAAACATACCTTAATTGATCCTTTCCACCACAGCATCTTCTGTTGCATAATCTAATAAAAAGGGTGCTACCAATTGCTGCATTTCAATAGATGGATGATTTCTTTCCCATTCAATAGCTCTCTTTAATGCTTCTTCTATGGGTACAATTTCTCTGTATCCCAACTCTTCACGAATGCGGGTGGAATCTAGAAACCAATCTTGTTCTGAGTTAAGTGGTAAATTCCAATCTGGAGGAAACTTCTCTTTAGGTAGACTGATAACTTTACCTTTCCACCCTACGAGTTTCCCAATTTTAGTAACTCGTTCCCCTTCAGAAAGTATCTCTGATTCTGCAACATGATAAATTCTATTTTTTGCTCGTTCGTTGGTAACAGCTAGAGCAATTGCATATCCGATATTCTCAACATAACTGTAAGAACCCCGCCATTTGGCAATAATATCTAACAACACAATGGTATCGCGGCTATCATCCATACGTTTTAAATAGGGAGATATTCGATTTAAAGGGTCATTTTCTCCATATACCATCGGCAATCTGACGATTGTTCCAGGCAATTCGGATGACATCACAACTTTTTCAATTACAATCTTCTCGTAATCTGGCGATGCATTTAAAGGTCTTTTAGGCGCATCTTTTAAAAGATATAGCGAAGAACGTAAAGCTGAATCTTCCGTTAGCGGAACTTTTTGCGTACCGGATTCCTTACCTAAAATAATTCCGTAAGCTCGGTATACATCCATGCTGCTGATTGCGACAACGCGCTGTGTAATACTTCTAAATACGTCCATTAACATCCGTGCTTCCGATTCCGTGTAGCAAATCATGTCTAATACAACATCCGGTGAAAGACTCTCAAATTCGTTCTTATAATCGTGAAGTTGAGAGCGTTCTCCGTATATATGATTTACGTTTTCGGGTAAATCAGCTTTTGTTTTTCGGCGATGAAATAAGGTTACGTCGTGTCCCATTGTGACAAGCTGACGTACTACCCACGGACCGATAAAATTAGTTCCACCGATAATTAGAATTTTCATTTTTATTTTCGGCTATAGCGTAGTTTGTGAATTGAGTCAAGCTCGGTATACGTCCATAGGGAGGATTCAGTTGCATTGCTACTCATGGGCGTTTGATAACAAAGTCACTGCTCCCTTCCACCTCACGTCCATTGATTTTCAGAGGTTCTCGCCTTTTGAATCATTTCTTGGATTGTTTCAGTTTCGCCAATTTCGTAAAGGCTAATCAAACCATCCTCAATGGTAAAGATTTGCTGAACTGTTGCATCCGCAAGTAAATTGCCTTGTA
>JBARZF010000881.1:0-1638 GCA_049649675.1 Rivularia sp. (in: cyanobacteria)
TGAGGAAAGTTGTAAATTTTTACCCACATCTTTTATCTGCTGAATTAAATGTTCTTTCCTTGTACCAACTTCAGGAGTTGTATTTTTTTTCCCTTTTATCTGTTTGGTTTTATATCCCGTCACTCGCAGTTTATCTTCTCTCCATTCCACCCAAAGCTGGGGTTTAGAATTATCTATTTGCTTTTCTGATAGTTCCAATAAAGCTTCTATCAGACTTAAAACATTTTCTAATAAACAGTCATTCCAAGAAATATTTCGCGACATCAGTTAAATATAAACAAAACATTAAGAAATAAAAATCACCCAAACAGACAACCTTCCCCAAGCAGCAAACTCATAATATACAAGCATTATAGACTTTGCTTGGGGAGTTTGTATGGGGAAGTGCCCAAAAAAATAATTTACCTAACTTCAGAAAAAGGTAAATGCAATGTCTCGTACTAAATTGCTCAATGAACTTATCGCTCTATTACTAACCCTGCAAATCATGCTCATGGGTATTCAAGCTAAAAACCGCATTCAAGATGGAGAATCACAAATAGAAATCTTTATTTGGATGGTTAACAACTGCATTTCACTACTTCAACAAGTCAAAGATGAGGAAAAAGATGATTAAGATATAGTGATTCTATATTCTCAGTAATAATTTCAGATGATAAAAAACCTAGTTTTTCAAAAAACCGGGTTTATCAATTCTCAGTCATCTTTAGATGACTTTAGCTATTAGCTATGGGTTTGCAACCCATAGCGGATTATTGATTTAACAACTGATTTAACAATCTATAAACAAATGATTCTCGAAGTTGCAATTTTAAACGTTAAAAAAGGAATGTCCGATGAATTTGAAGCCGCATTTAAACAAGCTTCTAAAATAATCTCTTCAATGCCGGGATACATATCTCATGAATTACAAAAATGTATCGAAGTTCCAAATCGTTATATTCTGCTTGCTCGTTGGGAAACTTTAGAAGCTCATACCGTCGGGTTTAGAAAATCGCAAGAATATCAAGAATGGAAACAACTTTTACATCATTTTTACGAACCATTTCCCGAAGTAGAACATTATTATTCGGTTTTATAATTAAATTAAAACTGCCAATCTGCCATTATAGGTTTAATTACTCTCCCCTAAATTGTTAATCGTGCTGCAAACTTGGACTTTATTGTAAAATAGTCGCGCATCGATTAATTTCAAATTAAAATGTCTCATAATTGTATGGAAAATATTTACAACTACTTAAAAATATCAGATAAAATTGCTACTGCGGGACAACCATCTGTAGAAGAGTTTTCAGATATAAAACAAGCAGGATATCAAATAGTGATAAATCTTGCTTTAAAAGATTCCTCAAATGCTTTACGTAACGAAAAAGAGATTGTTGAAGCTGAGGGGATGCAATACATTCATATACCCGTGATTTGGGAAAATCCTACGGAAGATAAGTTACAAGAATTTATTCAAGTAATGAAAACAAACGTCGATCAAAAAGTTTTTGTTCATTGTGCAGCAAATAAGCGCGTATCTGCTTTTATATATCTTTATCGCCGTTATCAAGAAAGTGTTAGTGATGAAGCAGCGAAAAAAGATTTACATCAAATTTGGATTCCGAATGAAACTTGGCAACAATTTATTCAAGA
>JBARZF010000882.1:0-6487 GCA_049649675.1 Rivularia sp. (in: cyanobacteria)
AGGAAATCTTCATATGGCTCTACGTCTCGGTGATACAGTTCCAAACTTTACTCAAGCTTCAAGTGAAGGAGAAATTGATTTTTACAAGTGGGCTGGGGATAGCTGGGTTGTGCTGTTTTCTCACCCTGCTGACTATACTCCCGTTTGCACGACTGAATTAGGTACCGTTGCCAAGTTGAAACCGGAATTTGATAAGCGCAATGTTAAGACGATCGCTCTTAGCGTTGATGATGCTGAATCTCACAAGGGTTGGATTGGAGATATTGAGGAAACCCAAAGCACTAAACTCAATTATCCTATTTTGGCTGACGATGATAAAAAGGTTTCTGACCTTTATGATATGATTCACCCGAATGCTAACGCTAAGGTAACTGTGCGGACGGTGTTTATCATCGATCCAGATAAAAAATTACGTTTGAGTTTAACTTATCCTCCAAGCACTGGACGTAATTTTGATGAAATTTTACGGGTAATTGATTCGTTACAGTTGACTGACAATTACAGCGTTGCGACTCCTGCTGACTGGAAAGATGGCGATGATTGCGTTATTGTCCCCACTCTAAAAGATCCAGAAGTTCTCAAGGAAAAGTTTCCTAAAGGATACGAAGTAGTTAAGCCTTATTTACGGATGACTCCTCAGCCTAATAAATAATCTGTTGTTGAATTATCAATAATGTATTAAATGTAGAGACGCGATATATCGCGTCTCTACAACTATGTGGGTTATCAACAAAATTATTTGTTAAATAAATTTCTTTATAAAAATTCCCCGTTCCCTTTTAACAAAATTGTCGTTCAAAATAGGAAGTATAAACCAAAATAATTAAACATCATGCTTTCATCTCCTATCGTATTTCGGATGCCTTCAGAATTAAAAATGACAGATGAGCAGTTTTTTGAATTCTGTCAAATGAATCGCGATTTACGTATTGAAAGAAATCAATATGGAGAAATATCTATTATGCCACCTACGGGTTCGGAAACTGGCAATCGTAATTTTAATATAGCTTTACAACTTGGAAATTGGTCGGAAAAAGACGGTACTGGTATTTGCTTTGATTCAAGTACTGGTTTTAAACTATCTACTGGTGCAGATCGTTCTCCCGATGCTTCTTGGATGAAATTAGAACGCTGGAATAGTTTATCACAAGAAGAAAAACAAAAATTTGCTCCTATTTGTCCCGATTTTGTAATTGAATTAAGGTCTGCGAGTGACAATCTTAAACCGTTGCAGGAAAAAATGGAAGAGTATATGCAGGAGCCTGGAATTAAGTTAGGCTGGTTAATTGATCGCAAAAATCGCCGAGTTTACGTTTATCGTCCGCAGTCGGTGGAATGTTTGGAAAATCCCGATTCTGTTAGCGGTGAGGATGTATTACCGGGTTTTGTTTTGAATATGAGTAAGGTTTGGTAAATCAGTTATCAGTGAGCAGTGAGCAGTGAGCAGTGAGCAGTTAATTATAATGGTTATTCTTCTGTTGCCTGTTCCCCATTCCCCGTTGCCTTTTTCTACAATATTTTTTATTAGAAGATTAACCCATATTTACAATTTTTTATTATTATATTTCTAATTACTTCTGTAATTATAAATATAAATTAAATATTCACAAAAATAAATTTGATAGCTATTTAAGTATATTAGTTGACTTAAAGGAATTAGGGATTAGCGAATGAGACAGGGTAAGGCTGTGGGTACAAATCAAGTTGTAACGGCAGAAAATGTAAATTTGACGAATTGCGATCGCGAAGCAATTCAGATTCCGAGTTCGATTCAGCCCCATGGCGTATTACTCTCTCTATCTGAGCCGGAATTTACGATAGTACAGGTAAGTAATAATACTTTTGAATATCTTGGTTTACAGCCAGAAGAGTTGTTAAATCAAAAGTTGAGTTTTCTGCTCGATGAAAGTCAGATTCAAGCAGTTCGTAGGTGTTTGACGGAGGATTTTGATAGCGTAAATCCTTTAAAAGTTTCTATCAAGCGTTCCGATGAAACACTTATATTTAACGGTATAGTTCATCGCACTGCCGGTGCAGTAGTTTTGGAGTTGGAGCCAGCGCTATCGAATCAAGATGATGCGAAGTTTTTTGATTTTTATAATTTAGTTAAAAACCCTTTAAATAAGGTTCAGAAAAGTTCTACGTTGAGCGAACTTTGTGATGTAATTGTCAAGGAAGTTAGGAAAATAACTGGTTTCGATCGGGTAATGGTTTACCGCTTTGATGATGATGGAGCGGGTGTGGTTATTTCTGAATCTCCTAAAGAAGGTTTAGACAAATTTTTAGGTTTACGGTATCCTTCTACTGATATTCCCAAGCAAGCTAGACGGCTGTATGAGCTAAACTTACTACGTTTGATTCGGAATGTAGATTACCAGCCAGTAGAGTTAATTCCTCAATTAAATCCCCAAACTAACGAACCTTTAGACATGAGTTTGTCGGTGTTACGCAGCGTTTCACCGCTACATATCGAATATTTGGAAAATATGGGTGTTACCGCTTCGATGTCGGTTTCTTTATTGAAAGATAAAAAACTATGGGGTTTGATTGCTTGTCATCATTACGATTCTGAAAAAACGGTATCTTACGAAATCCGCACGGTATGTGAATTTTTGGGGCAAATAATGTCCTTTGAATTGGCAGCCAAAGAAGAAAATGAAGATTTAGATTACAAAATCAAGCTGAAGTCGATTCAGTCTCGGTTTATTGATTCAATGACTCAAGCTGAAGACTTGGTTGATGGTTTAACCAAAAATCCATCCGATTTATTAGATTTGTTAGGTGCAAAAGGAGTTGTAATTTGTAATGATGCTACTTCAATTAAACAAGGTGCGACTCCTACAGAATCCCAAATTAACGAGTTAGTTTCTTGGGTAGAAACGCAAATGGGTTCGGAGATTATTTATCATACTGATGCCTTAGCTAGTGTTTATCCAGAAGCAGAAAAGTTTCAGGATGTTGGTAGCGGTTTAGTAGCGCTAGCAATTTCTAAAATCCAAAGTACTTATATATTATGGTTTCGTCCTGAAGTTTTGCAAACAGTAAATTGGGGAGGGAATCCTCATAAAACTATAGAAGTATTGTCAGATGGTACTGTAAATATATCTCCACGACAATCTTTTAAATTATGGCAAGAAACTGTAAGAAATAAATCGCTAGCTTGGAAAAACTGCGAAATTGAAGCAGCCTTAGAGTTGCGGAGTTCGATTGTGGGAATTCTGCTTAGGAAAGCAGATGAATTAGCGAAAGTTAATCTGGAATTAGAACGTAGTAACGATGATTTAGATTCTTTTGCTTATATTGCATCTCACGATTTAAAAGAACCGTTGCGGGGAATTCATAATTATTCTAGTTTTCTGATGGAAGATTATGGAGAAACCCTTAATGAAGATGGTGTTTCCAAGTTAGAAACCTTGATGCGGTTAACTAAACGCATGGAAAACTTAATCGATTCCTTGCTGCATTATTCCCGCTTAGGAAGAACCGAACTTTCGCTACATAATACTAATTTAAACGAAATTATTAACAATGTCGTAGATGTTTTAAAAATTAGTTATAACAAAGAAGTTGATATTCGTATTCCACAAAAATTACCTACAATCAACTGCGATAAAACTCAAATTAGCGAGCTATTTAGTAATTTAATTAGTAATGGTTTAAAGTACAATGATAAATCAGAAAAATGGGTAGAAATTGGTTTTATCGATCCAGTTGTTGATGTTGAAGAATATGAAAAACATTACAGCCATCGTCGCGACACACAACCACCAATTATTTTTTATGTTAAAGATAATGGCATCGGAATTCGTCCCAAACACTTAGAAACTGTTTTCCGCATTTTTAAAAGATTACACGCACCAAATAGATACGGAGGGGGTACTGGGGCTGGCTTAACAATTGTCAAGAAAATCGTAGAACGCCACGGTGGTACAATTTGGTTGGAGTCAACTTTTAGAGAAGGTAGTACTTTCTATTTTACTTTGCAACCCGATGGAGAATGATACAAAAAATGGTAGAAAAATCATATCTACCTCTACTGGTAGTTGAGGATAGCGACGAAGATTTTGAAGCATTCGGACGCTTTATCAAAAAATCGGCAATTTCTAATCCGGTTTATCGCTGTATTGATGGTGAAGATGCTCTAGACTTTCTTTACCATCAAGGAGATTACCAAGATTCTCCACAAGCACCGCGTCCATCTATAATTTTGTTAGATTTGAATTTACCGGGAACCGATGGAAGAGAAGTTCTAGAACAAATTAAGCAAGACGAGAAACTTAAGACTATACCAGTTATAATTTTTACGACTTCATCTAATCCTAAAGATATTGACACTTGTTATCGCTTTGGGGTGAATAGCTATATCCTTAAACCAATGAATGTAAACAAGTCCAAAGAAGTCATGCAGTCTATTGTAAATTACTGGTTTAACACCGTTGTTCTTCCTGAAGATGGTAAAAATTATGATTCCTATTAGGAATTATGTTTGATTTTCAAAATTAGTTATAGGGTTGGGGGGAACAGTATGAAGAGGTAATAATAATCTTAGTTATGAAGGATTATTGTTATTGTTTAGACAGGAATAATTGCTTTTTAACATAAAATTTAGCGTCAAAGGCAATCGCAAACTATTAGTTTTAGTTTATAATTTTTTAAAATAGGAACACCCAATATTTTTAGGAATGACAAGCATTAATATAGATATATTAAATTTAAAAAATTACTCTTTATAAAGTTAGTCATACAAAAAAAATAAAAATCTAAAAATTCAATTAAATTTTGCGTATTTTCGATGCAAAGCAGCAAGAAGGTAAAGCATAATGTACAAAAAACGTACAGTTTTAATTGTCGATGATTGCCTCGAAGATAGACATACCTATCGTCGTTACTTACAAAAAGACGGGAAATACGATTATACCTTTTTAGAACAACATTATGGGGAAGATGGGTTAGAAGCCTGTAAGCAAATTGAACCGGACGTTATCTTGCTTGATTATATGCTGCCAGATATGGATGGTTTGGAGTTTTTGCAAGAGTTAAAACCCTACCTGAATGGGAATAAAACCGCAGTAGTAATGTTGACTGGAGAAGGTAACGAAAAAGTAGCCGTACAGGCTATGAAGTACGGAGTTGAAGATTATTTAATAAAAGCAGATACAACAGCAGAAACTTTGTGTTTAGCTGTCAGAAACGCCATTGAAAAAACAGTTTTACGGCAGGAATTAGAAGCAAGTAAACGGCGTTTCTTTGCTTCCGTAGAAAATATGCTTGACTGTTTCGGTATATATGTTTGCATTCGCGATAATAGTGGAAAAATTGTAGGATTTCGCAGCGAATATTTGAACGCAGCAGCGTGCGAAAATCAATTAATCGGTTTACAAAAGCTTGGGGATGAGCAAGAAAAAGAGTTATTTGAGCAATATTGTCAAGTTGTAGAAACGGGTAAGCCGCTTTTAAGAGAAATTTTATTTAATAGCGATCGAGAGCGAATTTTGAGTACAGCTTATGATATTAGAATATCTAAATTAGAAGATGGTTTTGTTGCAACTTGGCGCGATATTACTCAACGCAAGCAATCGGAACAAGCTTTGCTTGAAAGTCAGCGTTTAATACAACAAATCGCCGATACAACGCCAGATATTTTATATTTATATGACTTGAAAGAAAAGCGGAATATTTATGTTAATCGTCAAATAGAACAACGCTTGAGTTATTCACCGCTTTTAATTAAAGAAATGGGGAATAATTTAGTAAACAACCTAATTCATCCTTCGGATTTACAGCGTTTAAAAGACTATCACGAAAAATTTAAATCTGTAAATGACGGAGAAATTTTATCATTTGAATACCGAATGCGCGACATTCAAGGTGAATATCACTGGTTTAGCAGTCGCGATACGGTGTTTAATAGAACCCCGGATGGGCAACCCAGGCAGATTTTGGGAGTAGTTAGAGAAATCACCGCTCAAAAACAATCTCAAGAAGCTTTAAGAGAAAGTGAAGCTCGTTTCCGTCAGATTTTTGAGTCAGATATGTTAGGAATTATGTTTTGGGAAACCAACGGTAAAATAGTTGATGCCAATACGCGCTTTTTGGAAATTATTGGCTATAGTCGTGAAGATTTACAAGCAGG
Organism: Rivularia sp. (in: cyanobacteria); assembly: GCA_049649675.1. GTDB lineage: Bacteria > Cyanobacteriota > Cyanobacteriia > Cyanobacteriales > Nostocaceae > Rivularia. Next base: position 6,134 of record JBARZF010000882.1, read on the forward strand.
ATTAATTCGTTGGGATGAGTTGACACCAGAAGAATGGCAAGAAGTTGATAGAGAAGTAATCGAGCAAATTAGAAATAATAGAGTTTGCCATCCTTTTGAAAAGGAATATATTCGTAAAGATGGAAGTAGGGTGCCGATTGTTTTAGGTGCTTCATTGTTAGAAAATTCTGAAAAGAAGGGTGTTTCTTTTATACTTGATATTACAAAACGCAAGCGCATAGAAAAAGAACGCGCTCAGTTGTTAATTAGCGAACAAGAAGCCCGAGAAGAAGCCGAAGCAGCCAATCGAGCCAAAGATGATTTTGTGGCAATGGTATCTCACGATTTGCGATCGCCACTGAATGCAATTTTAGG
>JBARZF010000883.1:0-2889 GCA_049649675.1 Rivularia sp. (in: cyanobacteria)
GAATCAGATGTACCTACTGTAATGATTGGGGTACAGGGAACAGCTTTATTAATGCTGTTTGTCTGGGGTGCATTAAGTAAAAAAGTTGGCAAAAAAGCCGTTTACTTTATGGGGATGTTTTTATGGATAATTGCAGCGACGGGATTATTCTTTTTACAACCCGGTCAAATTAATTTAATGTACGTTTTAGCGGTAATGGCAGGCGCTGGAGTATCGGTAGCTTATTTAGTACCTTGGTCTATGATGCCAGATGTGATCGAACTAGACGAATTACAAACCGGACAAAGACGTGAAGGATTATTTTACGGCTTTATGGTGTTACTGCAAAAATTTGGTTTGGCTTTCGGTTTATTTCTAGTCGGAATCGCTTTAGAAACTTCGGGTTTTCAAGAAAATATCCCCGGACAAACTGAATTACCAATACAGCCAGATGCAGCACTATCAGCCATCCGTATCGCTGTAGGTCCCATTCCCATAGTATGTTTAATTGGCGGATTATTTTTAACCTATTTTTATCCTATAACCCGCGAAATGCACGCGGAAATTTTACTTAAGCTTGAAGAAAGACGGAAGAATAATAGTTAGGAGTTAGGAGTTAGGAGTTAGGAGATTTTGGATTAAAAATTTCTCCTTGTCCCCTTGTCCCTCTGACGAATTATGTTGTTATTGTTAATTTGGATTTTAGCAACTGGTATAGGTGGTGCGTTTATCGGTTATATAGCTGCTCCTACTGATTTTTTTTGGGAATTAATTGGGAGTGGTTTCGTCGTTGGAATTGCTCAATGGATAATGTTGCGACGTTATATTAATTCTGCTATTTGGTGGATACCTGCAAGCGGTTTCGGCTGGATATTAGGTATTTATCTAAGAATATTTACTGGTGAAGCTCTGAATCCTATAGTCAATTACCTAACATCTGTAGGCGGATTATGGGAAGTGTTTTGGTTAAATACTATTCATGAACCCATAAATTTCGCAGTGTTGGGATTTGCACAGTGGTTAGTACTGCGCCGTCAATTTCGATATGCTGGTTGGTGGATATTTGCTAGCACTTTGAGTGGAGTATTCAGAGGTACAGTAGGCTCTTATGTTTGTAGAGCTACTTGTAAATTTGGCGGTGGGACTATATCTAATGGTATAGGCTGGGCTGCAAGTGCTGCAATTACTGGTATTTTATTGCTATGGCTGGTAAATAATCATCGTGGAAACCTGCCATCGGGCTAATGTATCTTAGCTGGCGTAATGTTACTTATAGAAATGTAACTATTAGTAACTATATTCAAATAAAAATTAAATGGCAGACACAAGTTTACAAGAAATTACTATTCAATTAGAAAGTTCTTCTTTAAGAGATCGGATGGTAGCGCTTGCTTCTTTAAGGAATGTCCCCGCAGAGGATGCAGTGCCTTTAATTAAAAAAGTACTTGATGACGAATCTCTACAACTGCGTTCGATGGCGATATTTGCTTTGGGGATTAAACAAACACCCGATTGCTATCCGATTTTAGTGCAAACAATGCAGAGTGACTCGGATTATGGCATCAGAGCCGATGCTGCCGGTGCTTTAGGGTATTTGGGTGATGCTAGAGCTTTAGAACCTTTATCGCGAGCATTTTATGAAGATACTGATTGGCTGGTACGTTTTAGTGCTGCTGTAGCCCTTGGTAATTTGAAAGATACTCGCGCTAAGGATGTACTTTACAAAGCCTTGGAAAGTGAAGAAATTGTCATCCAACAAGCGGCGATCGCAGCGTTAGGAGAAATCAAAGATATTGAATCTGTAGACAAAATCCTCCGCTTTGCTCAATCGGATGATTGGTTAGTACGTCAGCGTTTGGCAGAAGCTTTAGGTCATCTTCCCACTGATAAAAGTATCTCAGCTTTGAAGTATTTAGAAAAAGATAGCCACAATCATGTTAGTGAATCGGCAAGAATTTCGCTATCAAGACTTGAACAAGCGAACAATCAAGTGGGATAATTAGTAATCTTGCTTAGTGTAGGGAGTGGGGAATAGGCAACAGGCAACGGGGAATGGGGTTGGGGGCAACAAGCAACGGGGAATAGGAAATAGGGTTGGGGGGAAGAATAAAAATATATTTATTTCATTTTTTGTTTGTAGTAAGGGAATTTAACACCTTTAACCTTTAACCTTTAACCTTTGACCTTTAAAAATTATTTTCCCTACTCCCCACTCCCTATTCCCTATCGTTTATAAAAATCTTGACTTAAGGTAATTTTATTGATGAATATTGAAGAGTTTTTTGAATTAAGTGCTGGTAAATGGTTTTCTCATCGTACTAGCCATCATTTGGCTTTTAAACAATCAGAAGGCGGTAAATCAGATATTATTATTGAAACTTTAGCAGCCGATCATCCAGAAGTAATTAAATTGTGCGAACAACATCAAGTTGAACCTAGCAGTGGAAATAGTGGTGCTAGAGTAACCTGGAACGGCACAATGGAATGGGATAAAGAAAAACACGAAGGTTCTACAGTTTTAGTTGCAGTACCGAATACAGAAAACCCTTTGGAAGGAAAGTTGCTCCGAGAAATGGGTTATGCAGAAAAAACTCCAGTTGCCGGAAGTTATAAAATGGGCAGCGATGATGCACTTACCTTAACTACAGAATACGAAACCATGTCCTCTGAAGAACGTTTGTGGTTCGCAAGTCCAAATTTACGGATGCGTGTTGGTATTCTTAAGCGCTTCGGTGGTTTCAGCATGGCTTCTTTCACCTCTGAGATTCGCATGGGTGGAAATCCATCTGCGCCAAAAACAAACGATGCAGCAACTAACACCGCATCGTAATTACCAAATATTGTAGAGACGCGATATATCGCGTCTCTACAACTAAATTAAAAAAACTAAATTCCCAAATCAACTTAATA
>JBARZF010000884.1:0-9619 GCA_049649675.1 Rivularia sp. (in: cyanobacteria)
ATTTATTTACTCTGCTATCTTGAGCATAAGCAACCGATAATTTAATTACTTCACCTTGCGGTTGCAGTCGTCCCAAAGCTGTAATTTTAGTAATAGGAGCGATACTAGTAGTTGGAACTGGTGTAGGTTTGTTTGTTTGAATTTGAGAGATTACATAAACCGAACCCGCACCAAGAAAAGTTGTCAAAATTACGCCAGCAATCCAGTGAATAGCTTTTTTATTACCCCTGCGTTTAGGGATATCTGCTGGCTGTACGAATAAAGAATTTTCCGGCTTTTTATATGAAGTTACAACCATAATCTGGGGACGGGATTATTGTTACACAGTTAATTAGCCCCGTACTTATGTTGTATAGAAATAACATGAGGAAGTTGTGAAGGTAATTTATTATATATTAATTGTCTTGGATATATAATTTTTTACGGTGAATTCCTTGTCTCATCCATTGATAGGAAACAATATTCAATAACAAGCCGATAACAAATAAAATTAACATCAATGCAATTTGCGCCCATACAATTGGTTTAACTTGCAAATCAAGCGCCAAATGCATAAAGTTCATCACAGAGTACAAAATAGTTAGACAAAAATGAGCTAATTTATATCTTCTAGAATGAGTAAAGTCTGTCGCAATAATCGCAAACATTGGTAAAGTAAAGAAAAGCAACATTAACCACAAAATAGACGATATATCTTTTAAATCGTGAGCGTGCAAATTGGGATGGGCAACGCTCAAGCCGTGGAATAATGGCATTAAAGCGGCGTTGAGTATGAAAAAGCGTACCTAAGAGAAAAACATTCCACAGAGATATGATTTTCTGCTGATAGTTGTCAGACATTTTCAAAACCTTCTTGACATCAAAACTTTTACGTTTATTTTTTATATCTATAAGTAGGAATAAAGAGTCTCATGACACCAAATAAAGCCCGCGAGCGCGAACTTTTTTGGTGTAGTCTATTTTTCATCGATCGCAACAACCAAACATCTATTTATTGATTGGCTCCTTACTTAGTAATAATTGATGCTGCAATATTGATGAAGATTTAATAAGCTGGATGCGTCATAACTATCATCCAAACTAATAGAACTACAAGCAGTACCGCGAGTTTGGCGATTAGATATGTAATATCTGTTGTTAATGGTATTAGTGTGAAGTATTCCATCTGTGCAACCTCCAATAAATGGCTTATAAGAAAGGTATATTATTAATCTAGAAAATAAATTTGAGAATCTTGTGAGGAAGATATATTCCAGTAGATATGGAGATGCGATCGCCTAAAATAGAAGCAACTCTGTTTAAAGTGCCATAATGCCTTTATCTCGGAAGATGCTTAATGCTTTTTCAACCTGCTCAGAAGTAGGGCTTGGAGTTTGTTTGAGTTTGTATTCGTAACCAAGTTCTTCCCATTTATATTCACCCATTTTATGAAATGGTAAGACTTCAACTCTTTCAATATTTTTAAGGGTAGAGATAAAATTACGATCACCAGTAATATTATCTGGGTCATCAGTTAAATCGGGTACTAATACAAATCGAATCCAGACTGGTTTATTTATGTCACTTAAGTATTTAGCAAGAATTAGTGTCGGTTTGATATCAACTTGCGTGACTTTGGTGTAGGTGGCTGGGTCAAATGATTTGATATCCAGTAATACTAAATCCACAAATTCTAATACAGATTTTGCGGTTTCTAAATTGCAAAACCCAGATGTATCTAAAGCTGTATGTATTCCTAATTCTTTACAGCGTCGAAAAATTTCTCTGACAAATTCTGGTTGAAATAAAGGTTCACCACCACTAATTGTTACACCTCCACCCGACGCTTTCATGTAAGAAGTATATTTCTGAATTTCTACAATTAATTCATCAACTGTTGCCTGTTTCCCATGTTCCAGATAGCGACAGTCAGGATTGCTGCAATACAGACAACGCAGGGGACAACCTGTAGTAAAAATTATAAAGCGAATACCAGGACCATCCACCGTACCGCAAGTTTCAACTGAGTGTATATAACCGGACGTAGCAACTTTAGATACTGGATGTAACATAGCCTTTACGCATAGCGCACAAGAGATTGAAGCTTTGTATTTACTTCACTTTGAGTTATACGGGAATAATTTGAGGAACTTGTGAGGAAGCTTTGAAGACATACATCAAACTACAATCTGCGTGTTTTTGTACGTTATGACCAGCCTTCCTAAATTTGTGTAATTTTACATCCTCACATTTTCTTCAAATTATATCTATAAAGTAAAAGTATTAAATATTTACTGTGAGGATAAATCATGATTAATCGGAAGATTTTAGTTGCATTAGATAAATCTAAGCAAACAGGGAAAGTCTTTCAAACAGCGTTAGATTTAGTCAAAGAACAAGATAGCGAAATTAAGTTTCTCCATTGTATAAATAGCAACACGATGGTTCGAGAAGTATCATCTATCGGTGGTGTTGGTACTATTGGCGATATTAATATATATGGAAATTTACACAAAAACTATCAACAGGAATTAAACCAAGAAATTCAAACAGTCAGCGAATGGTCGGAATATTACTGCCAACAAGCACGAATGCGGAAAATTCCCGCAACATTTACCTATGAGACTGGGGACCCAGGGAAGAAAATTTGCGACTTTGCTCTATCTTGGGGTGCGGATTTAATTGTATTAGGTAGTAGAGGACATAATGCGATAGCGAAGCGCTGCTGCAAGCAGATCGCATTATGTCCTCGGTAGCGTCAGCAGTTATGTTATTCACCACGCTTGTTGTTCGGTGTTAGTTGCCAGATAAAAATGAATTAATTTCATACCCCACATTCCGCACTGAAAAGGTGTCACACAACATAATCACTTGATCTTTTCTAGATTCTCAGCTATAAATTCTGCTAAAAAACTTTTATCCTCAATCAAAATAGGGATAAAAAGTATTTAGCTAGCGGGAGCATTCTGCAAAAATACAGTAAAAACAGATTGTGACAGTTGAGGGTGCGGAAATTAGATTTTTTTCGGTAGTTTTCTGACGGGAAGGAGCTAATTTTACTTTTTAGCTACTGTATTTGCTTCCGAAGTGAATTATATAAATTGCTCAAATATCTTGTTTGTTTAATTATATTATTCGATAATAACAATCTAATATCTATTAATTAATTGGCTCTCTGAGATAATTAGCCAAAAATCCAACTCCGTTTTTCTGGTGATACCTTATTTCAAATTTAAAACATTTTTATCTGCGGTTAATTTTTTTCTAGTTTCATTAAATATCAATGGTAAAATTGCACTACCACTAACTAAAATACTATCCGTAATACTAATGGTCGTCAGACTTAATAGCGATCGCAGTTGGGGAACCCCAATTGACAGTAGTTGTAATCCAATGGAACCAATAAGAGCAGTATTCAAATATTGATTTTGCGGCAGTTTACCAATATCGAATATGGTGTATTTATCGGAGCGACAACTCAGAGCATGAAGCAGTTGTCCAAGTGTCAAACTCATAAAAGCAATGGTACTTGCTTGCAAACCGATACCATATTTACTGATACCGTATCCATAAGCTGCCAAAGTACTCAAGGTTATGCTTCCAGACTCAAACATAAAATTACCAAAGTCTGATGTCTTGATAATTGGTTCTTCGGGGTTGCGGGGTGGTTTACTTAACACATCTGGTTCGCTTGGTTCTAATGCGAGTGCTAAACCAGGAAAGATATCTGTGACTAAATTCAACCATAAAAGTTGTATCGCATTCAAAGGTTGTCCCACACCAACAGTTGTCGCTGCTAGCATCACCATAATTTCGCTGAGGTTGGTAGAAAGCAGAAAATGCAGCGATTTTCTAATGTTGTTGTAAATAGTTCGTCCCCGACTCACAGCAATAATCATGGTTTCCAAATTGTCGTCAGCAATAATGATATCGGCAACTTCACGGGCTGCATCAGTACCGCTCTTTCCCATTGCCACACCCACATCTGCGGCTTTGAGAGCAGGGGCATCGTTTATACCATCGCCAGTCATAGATACAATTCGTCCGGCTGACTGCAAAGCTTGAACAATTTGTAGTTTGTTGGCAGGACTAATTCTGGCGAAAACATTTACTTTGTCAAAAATTGCTGTTCTTTCCTCAGATTTAATATTTTCAATATCAGTAGAATCGAGGATTTGCAGTTGATTGTGGTTGGCTAGTTCCAATTCTTTAGCAATTGCGAAAGCGGTAGCAGTTTGATCGCCTGTAATCATTACGGTATCAATTCCAGCTTGATGAAATTGACTCACTAAATCTTTGACTCCTTTTCTAATTGGGTCTGTCATTGCAATTAAACCCAACCAGATTAAATTTTCTTGAGTATGTTCGCTACTTTCTAAATCGCTAGTATAGGTATAAGCTGCTGCCAGTACGCGCAATGCTTTATCAGCCATCCGCTTATTTTCTATTTCGATTGCGAGTTTAGCATCTTCTGTGAAGGGAATTACTTCTCCTCCTTTCATTTGCCGGTTGCAAAGGTGTAAAATTTCTGTTGGTGTTCCCTTGATTGCAATTAGTGTACTGCCATCATAAGTACCATGAAGGGTACTCATAAAATTACGATTTTCCGAGCGCTGATTAATTTCTTTGAGTGGATAATCTTCTCTTAGACGAATAACATCAATTCCGGCATCAATTGCCATATAAATTAAAGCATTTTCAGTGGAAGAACCATTAACGGTATATTCACCATCCGATTGCACCACATCACTTTCATTGCAAAGCACGGAGACTCGAATCAATTGAAGAAGTTCTTCACAATAACTGGGGTTAATTGTTTTTTCACCATTCACAAATTTATCGTTATTTATCTGAATTACTCGGCTATCAGTATGTATTTCGACAACTGACATACTGTTTTCCGTAATTGTGCCGGTTTTATCCAAGCAAATCTTCTGTACCGAACCCAACGCTTCGACTGCATTCAAACTGCGGATGAGGACATTATGTCGTCGCATATCTTGAATACCTAAAGCCAGCGTCGTAGTAGCAACAGCCGGTAAACCTTCAGGAACTGCTGCAACTGCTAGGGATATAGATGTCGTTAACATTGTCAGCCAAGGATAGCCCCGCAGTAGTCCAATGAGAAAAACAACACCGCAAATACCGCTACTAAGGAACACTAATTGACTACCAACTTTATCAAGCTGTTTTGCTAGAGGAGTATCTGTAGCGCTAGCTTCTCCTACCAATTGTTGGATTTCTCCTAGCTGGGTAAATTGACCAGTTGCAGTCACCGCAGCCATACCTTGTCCAACCGCAACTAATGTACCTTTATATACCATATTAATTCGGTCGGCAAGAGGTATATTTTCACCGCAAAGGGATTGAGTATTTTTAGTAACTGGTATACTTTCACCAGTTAAAGCCGATTCATCGACGCTGAGATTTTCTGTTTCAATTAACCTGGCATCTGCTGCAATATAGCTACCGGGTTTAAGAACTAAAATATCTCCGGGAACTATATTTTCAGTGTTTATCTGAGTTATAATACCATTTCTCAAAACTAAAGTAGATGGGCGGTCATGTTTTTTGAGGGAGTGAATAATTTTTTCCGATTGGCTTTCTGTAAAATAACCAATAACTGCATTAATAGCTACAACCCCCATAATTACCAAAGCATCAACCCAGCCACCCGTTGCAGTGGAAACTATCGCAGCAGCAGTTAGTAAAGCTACTGGTAGTGACTTAAACTGCTCAATAAAAATACTGAACTCCGAACGCGATGCTGGCTCTGGTAAAAGGTTTTGCCCATATTTCAAAAGTTTTTCTAAAGCTGATTCGCTAGATAATCCCGAAGTTTTTGAAGTATTCAGGGACTCGATAACAGAATCGGCTTCAATAGTATGCCAATCTTTTGTTTCTTGATTTTCAACTTTAGTTACAATTCTTTTAGAAAGTGTTTTTTCGCCGGTATTTATTTTGCTTTTGTACATAGTCCATTACTATATTCTCAATGAATAACTGGATTTGAGAATGATAAGTATATATACTTTAAAAATACTCAAAAATATTGAGGATTTTGTGAGTATTTTTTTATTATAAAATGATGATTTGATTATTTGTACGTATTAATCTTTGAGATGACAGATAAGTCGGGATACAAAACTTGAATTGTTGATATGAATAATTGGATTATTTATATTATCTCTGCATAATTATGTAGAATAAATTTTTCCTTTTTATTCCTATAAAAAATATTTAAATTGCTTTAGATAAGAATAAAATGTATACATATAATATTCCTTGGCGACAAAAATTAAGTGAATATTAAATTATTAGATAAAAATCATGAAAGTATTGTAATACGAGCAATAAGTGCGAATTTAAGAGCGATTAACTAAATCAATACTTTAGAAAAAAACAGCAGACTACAAGTATTGCCAAGCTTGTAATAATCGATGAATCAAGAATGAATATAGATGAATTGTGTGCGAGAACACATAATTACAAACAAAATCATCTATTTATAAAGATATTAGCTTGCTCACAACTTCCTCACAATCTTCGTTTATCTTAAAAGTATAGAGAACATTAGTTAGAGGGTTTAAATGTTTTATCTACAATGAGTTAATTGAAATATTTAATATATTAGATTAACTCATATATGACTCAACTGCATTGCAGTAGAAACCCTCGTAAATATATTAAGAGGAAACAAATTATGCAACTTCAAGACAGAAACGAACTGGAAAACAACCATCTTATTGATATAAGCAACCTTCCTACCTTTTCGATGTCGGAAACAACAATGAAGTTGAATAAGCCGATTTTGAGAAAAGGGGATACAGGAGAAGCAGTTGAAGAACTGCAAAAACTGCTGAAATATTGGGATCTTTACTACGATGTTATAGACGGTATCTTCAGCGAATATGTTGAATGGGCTGTCAAAGCATATCAACATCGTGTTTTCCTGGAAGAAGATGGTATTGTGGGTTCGCTAACTTGGAAAGCACTTTATAGCGGTGCCCCTCCGGTTCCACCTATCCCAGTTCTCAGTCGTGGTAGTACTGGCAAGTATGTAAGAATGGTTCAAAGAACCTTATCATTGCACGGTTACTATAGCTTTGATATAGACGGTGATTTCGGTCCAGTCACAGAAGTAGCAGTGAGAAAATTCCAATTAGACATGGCTTTAGTTCAAGATGGAGTTGTAGGTCCTCGGACTTGGCACGCTCTAAGTAAGCTATACCATTAGAAATATCCCGTCTAACTGTGAATGTTAGCAAATGCTTGGATAATACAGACTGATACATCAAATTTAAACAATTATCCAGGCATATGAATCCATTAATTACCAAAAGCAATCGTTATTCTTCTAGGGAGTAACGGTTGCTTTTTAGCTTTAATTTAACGAGAAACTAATATGATTAAAAATTGCCGAGAATTGAGATTAATTCTCCACAATTTTTAATTTACGAAGGTTATTAGATTTGCTTAATTTCTTCTTCAGCTTGATGAAAAATCCCTTGTAAAGCGTGATTCACTTGGACGTATTTCTGTCTGAAAATATTAGGGGTTATTTCTAAAACGTACTTTTCTGTAATTGGCACACCATTTAATTTAAAAGAAATTGGTAGCCATAATACCCTCCATCTATACCTGACTAATAAAGCTTCTGTCGAGTGCAAACAGTTTCCTTCGTAGCAATGGCGTTTAATTACTAAAGCATCATCGTAGTATGATAGTGCCCTTTCTAATGATTTTGTGGTTTTATTTTCGATAACAAAAGGTTGTTTGAAAATATTATCGAAATTAAACTTCAAGTTTTCAAGCCGTTCTGAATATTCAATATACCCCATAGGACTACGAAGCTGTTTGGCAAACTTTTTGAAACTATTCACTAAAAGATTTAACCGAATAGCAGCCATGTTGTATTGAATTTTATTCAGTACAATTTGATAACTTTCCAAATATTTTTCTTTGTTTTCGGCTATGCTTGTTTGATTTGGAAGGTCGTCGAGCAACTGAATTGCATTTCTTACTTTCAATTCCGCTTGTGATAAAGACTTTAAGTTAAAGTTATAGCGAATTATATTTTCTGCCTGTAGCTTTAAATTTATCGAGCGATTCAAAGCGTTAAGAGCAATTTGTTCGTTTTGAGTTTTTTGATTAATGAGTTGCAACTGATTCTGATATTTATTTAACTCTGTTTGAGCTTCTTTTGATATATCAACATCAGGTGGAATGCTTTGAGTCTCAATAATTGCGGATTCTAAATCAACACGGATATTTTGCCATTCTTCTATAGGAAGAACGGTTTGGTTATCAACAGAAAAAGCCCTGGTGCTTAAACTTTTAGCAGTTATGAAACTACTTTTAGCGTTAACAACTTTGATGCATTCGGAAAACTTCGTTAGTTCTTTTTGAGCTTCTGGATAAGTAGATCCAGGTAATTTGGGAATACCGTACAATAATTTAACTGCCCGATCTACATTTTGAGCAGTCGCTGAAAAATTATCTGATTGAGTTTGTTCGACACATTCTTTTGCTAACAAGTTTTGAGCTAAACCAATTTTTCTTTCTTGTTCCTGCTGAAATTTCATCCAACCTAACGAACTACCTGCGACTAATAATGTCGTAAACAATACAACAAAGCTGGTTTTTCTATATTTTACTTGTGGATTTTTATCTTTTACGAGTACCATAAAACACCTTCCTTTTTATAGGCTTCCCCCAGGTTTCGATATATGGATGTATCCAGAAGTATCTAAAGACTGCGGCTTTTGCGGACTATTTTGTGAATTTATAATTTTGCTGTCGAATATGATTTCCCTTTCAATCAAAGATTCTTAGCAGAATATTGAGTTGCATCTAATTCAATATCTCTATATTTTTAGTTATAAATTACAAAGTTGGGGAAGTTGTGAAGAAGTAAATATGAATACATTACAATTAAGAAATTTAATACTTCGGTCAAGATAATACTTACAAATGCTTGTATATAGTTGAATTTTCAATGACACAAGTTCTTCACATTTAGTTTCTAAGATGAAATTAGAGAAATTACTTTAATAATCCACCGATCATCAGTTTACGATCAAGTTTTTTAAACAGCGAGGAAGTGAATTATGCTATCAACAATCGAAACATACAACATTGAAACCATCAAAGATGAAATAAGAGAACTGGTTGACAGAGGAAAACTTTGCCGCAACGAACCAATTTGTCGTGTCTGTAAGTTTATTCCCCCCCGCAAGTGGATTTGCTTTGAATGCGAGTTAGAAAAAAATGATTTTTTACCTAGAGATTGGATTATCGATCTTATAGGAGATGAGGAATGGGTTGACGATTAAGGAATGAGTTTTGATATTAGCTAACGGATTGAACTATACTTTAATTCAATCCGTCATACTTTTGCAGATAAAAACTTAAGTATCATTTTACAAAACTTCTTGTCTGCGGTCGTTGATTTCTTCGGTAGCTGATAGTGCTGGTGGTTTGTGTCGGAAACCTCCAATTTTTTCTATCATCAAATAAAAATAATGAAAATATTGGGAGATAGTGTTATGTTGAGCATCCAAAGTCATGGTGTTGAAACTCAATCTAGAGATTTAGATGACCCTCAAGTATTACTTGCTACACTTCAAGCTATTCGTCA
>JBARZF010000885.1:0-13990 GCA_049649675.1 Rivularia sp. (in: cyanobacteria)
CTACAATCATGAAAAACAATAAATTATTTACTGCTATTTTTGGTACTGGTATTAGTGCATTATTATTGCTACAAGGCTGTGGTAGCGACAATATTAATACCAATATTACCAGTAACGCAATTAAAAAAGCTGAATCAATTAAACCTGTAGATCCTTTAGCGAAGTTTGACCTTTCAAAATCTGCTAAATTAACCGATACAGCAAAATTGCTCGCAGGTATGGAAGTAGATAGTAAAAGTTCTTTAGCTAAAGTACAGCAAGTTAAAGGTTGGAATTCCCATCAGAATTACTATAAAAATGCCTGGAGTAAATTAGAAAATCAGCAGCTAGCGAAAGTAAGAAAATGGAGAGAGAAGGAATTACAAGCAATTAATGGTAAATCTCCAACTGTTTTCTATCCTTTCAGCGGACCAGATTTTCTCTACTCTTTCTCTTTATTTCCTAAAGCTAAAGAAATGATTTTAGTCGGTTTAGAACCAGTAGGTAGCGTTCCAGACTTTGCTAAACTTTCTGCTAGTGAAAGTAGTAGAGCATTAAGTAAAGCAAGAAGTTCTTTATCGGAAATATTGCAATTCAGCTTCTTCCGCACCAATGACATGAGAGTTGATTTACAAAAGCAAGGTGTTCTACCAATTTTGTACGTATTTATGGCACGTACAAATAACCGCATCCTCGATTTACAGTATATTGGCTTAGATAAAAATGCTAAAGTCAAACAATTTGAAAAAGGAATGGTTCCCGGAGTCAAAATTGCTTTTGTTCCTCAAGGAGAATCAGAACCTCGTACTTTGTATTATTTCTCCACAGATTTATCGAATTCAGGTTTGAAAAAGCATCCTGAATTAACGCAGTTTGTGAGTCAACTTAATCAACCCGTAACTTATTTGAAAGCAGCTTCTTACTTAATGTATAACAGTAGTTTTTCAGGGATTAGAGATACCATCTTGGCAACTAGCAGTCATCTATTACAAGATGATTCTGGAATGCCTTTAAAATCGTTTGATAATGAGAAATGGGACTTAACATTTTATGGTAATTATACTCGTCCCATTGGTTTATTTAGAAATAGCTATCAATCCGATTTGAGACGAGTTTATACAAGTAATAAAGATATTCAGCCCTTAGATTTTGGTATTGGCTATAAATTTGGGGTGAATCAGTCAAATTTGATGTTAGCTAAAACTAAATAATTAGTTTGAAGAGACGCGATATATCGCGTCTCTGCATCTAGACGCGATATATCGCGTCTCTACATTATTATTAATAATCAATCATCCAGTATTTAAATGCCGGATGTTTTCCACCAATTGCTAAATTAACAATTCTTTCACAAATTTTTAAACCATTTTGACTGTTAGTTAAAATCACAATCCCTGTTTTTAAATCTTTAGAAGCTACAATAAAACTTTTAAAAGTAACTAAATCTCCCCAATGCCAAAAGAAGTTACCTTTATTAGTTTTTTCCAATCCCCAACCCAAACCCCAATCGAGGGAATAACTCAGTTTTATTTGGGGAGTTAGCATCTGCACTAAACTTGCTTCCGTCAAATAATTACTATCAACTGTTCCCGGTTTCATCATCGCGATCGGGAATTGAGCGTATTCAGCCGCAGTGGTACGCAAACTTCCCGCAGCCCCCGCAGCTTTTGGTTGACTCATGGCTCTAGGTTTACCTTGGCGATTGTGCCCGTAACTAGCAGTATTGGCATATTCGGGTTGCCAAATTAAGCTACTGCTATTCATTCCCCAGGGTTTTAATATATTCTTTTGTAAATACTCTTCTAAAGGTTGCTCGGTAATCTTTTCAACTACGCTTTGTAAATATAAAAATCCTTCCCCCGAATAACCAAATTTTGTTCCTGGATTATTCTTAAACCATACTGGTTTGCTACCGCTCCAATTAGGAAAACCAGTGGTATGAGACAATACTCTACGAGCTGTTACTTTGTTAATTCTAGGTTCGGAAATTAAAGGTTTATCAGTATATTTTGTTAAAGGTGCATCTAAATCGATTTCTCCTCTTTCAGCCATTTTTAAGACTGCATAACCAAATAATGGTTTAGTCAAAGATGCAGCAGCAAAGATAGTTTCGTTATTAACCGATGTTTTTCTATATTGATGTTTAATTCCAAAGCTTTGATTCCAAAATAATTCCCCATCTCGAATCATTGCCACAGAAATACCGGGAATTCCAGAATTTTGCATTAACTTGGGGATTTGCGTTTCTAAATTACCAGTTACAGTTTCTGCTGCGGAAACAGAATCGGCGAGTAATTTAAGCAAGCTGATAGAAGAAAGACTTATAAAAGCAGTTGTACCTTGTTTGATAAATTTTCTGCGTGATATTTCGGACATTGTAGAGATATTTTATGGTGTTATTTAATTAGAATTTAGATGAAAGGAAAAAGTTTCTTTTATAAATTGATACTATTTATTTTTCTCATCTTGCAAGAGTAAACCCCCTATCCAAGTGCAGATAAAAGTAATTTACAAAGCTTGTACTTTTTCAATAGTGCCTTTTCTTGCGTAATTTTACTGATTTTGTGGTAAGCTATCTGTACATACAAAGTATCTATCACAGATATACTTCCTATGGGATTAACTGAATTGGCACAAGCAGCTAGTGCTGCCGTAATTTGGATACTTGATAAAACTGCTGGAGGTGCGTTGCAACAAGTTGGAGTAAAGATATTTGAATTTTTGAAAATAAGATTTAAAGGTAAGCTTGAATTAGAGCAAGCTAAAGAAAATCCTGAGTTGTTAAATGCTTTGATAATAACTGAAGCTGTAACCGATAATGAATTTAAAGAATCCTTAGAACAACTTGTTATTAAGTTTGAACAAGTAAAGCAGCAGAGTAGTGCTGAAGTTCAAAATACTGCTGAAGATGTAAAAATTCGCATCGAAAATGTAACAGGTAGTGCGGTATTAGGTCAGGGTCAGCAAACTAATAACTTTCGTAAATAATAATTACTATTATTCAGGTCTTCTTGATAGAGATTTACAGCCTTTAAGCTTACTAGGAAAACTTGTAAGCTACTTTAAAGTTTTTATTTTTCTTATAGGATCATTAATTTTTTGGATTATATTCGGTTGGTTTGCCGATTATTCTTTTCCGTTCAATCAAGCAATCGAATTGATTTTATGTTGCTTCAACAGAAATATAGGCTCAAAAATTAATAATTTACAGAAAAATCTACAAACAGTTGAATTTACTTCACAATTAGAGAATAAAGAGCAAATTAAAAAATTAAATAAATTAGAATCTCAAGCATGGCTTTATAGTGAAGTTATACAAATACTCAGCGTTAATACTTCTGAAAGTCATCAAAGAATAGCTAAAACTATAGAGGCATTAGAACAGAAAAGAAGTGAAATTTTAGAAGAATTAGAACCTCGTAGACTAGAAAAATATCAGATTATAGTTAGAATTAAAAATTTTTATCAATCAATATTTCTAAGTCAAGCAGAAAAAGACTATAGAAAAATTGAAGAAATTATTAATAAATTAAATAATTATATAAATAATAGTCAGGCTTCAGAAGAAATCTTTGAAGATTTATTTAATAGGCTGATTAGATATAGAGAACAAAACGCTAAGTATATCAGTCCTTATAGGTTGAGATTACTTTATAAGATTGAAGATTTAATTAAAAATAGTTACTTAAAATATATTACTGAATTAGAAGATGACGAAGGAGAACAAAAATCTCATAATCTTCGTGAAGAACTACGTTCTCAAATAAAAACCATAGCAGAACAGTTTAATAAACTACTTGAAGATAATCACCAGAAAGTAAATGAATTAGAATTTCAGTCCCAAAATATTCATAGAGCTAATAATATTATTAATGATTTACGTTTAGAAAAAGTTAGTCTTCGTCAAGAACTTGATAATCTTATTTCTGTAAATAGGACTAATCAAAATCAGATTGAGAAACTGAATCAAAATTTAAAAAAAGCAATTACTAGACAATCAGAACTTCAATCTCAAAGAGAAATGGGAGAAAGAAGATTACAACAGGTAAGTGAAGATAATCGCCGTAAGCAAAAGGAGATTGAACAATTAAATGACCAGATATATAACCAATCTCAGGAAAAACCAAGAAAATTGTCTGGTAAATATATAGGAAATCTAAGCAATAAGGAAAGTAAGTTTCATTTTAATGAAAGCTGTCGCGATTGGAAAAGCTTGGCATTAGAATATATGATGTACGATGATGAAACACGTGATATAAAATGTAGTAGCAGTCCTCAAATATTTAAGAATGCTGGGTTAGAGGAATGTTCAAATTGTAATAAGAGCTAATAAACTAAATGTTGGGTTTCCTCTCGTCAACCCAACCTACACATCTGTCAAAATTAAATTGATTAAATTTGTGGCTTAGTGCAGTCATTTTTGGGAGACGTAGCACTGCGCCCCGTCTCTACATTTAGGGTAAATTACGCGGAGGTGTTTCTTCTCCTTGGTACATCCGCTTTTCTAATCTCCCCAAACCAAACCATGCACCACCCAATAAAATAAATATTGCTGAAAATGATAAGGGTAAAATTACTAATTTAGTTTGTAAAAAAGTTGTCAGGGGTATCATTGCCCAGATGACTGCTGTTAGAAGTGCGATCGCCATTCTCAATTTCTGAATTCTCGCGAGTGCTTTACTACAGCTTCCACAATGTTTGGTATGGGAATGATATCTATCTAAAAGTTCTTCTTTTGATAATCTTGGTGGTAAAGTTTCTCCGGGAAATGGATTTGCATTATATTGATTCACCCAGTTTCGCAACTCGGATACATAGGTATCTGCTTTGGTGGGTAGATAAAATGCTTTATTAAAATTGCGACTTCCTCCAGATTCTTCTAAGAAACGCTCTTGATAGTGGAGGAAAATTTGATCGTCTTCTAAAACCCGATTATTTCCAATATGAGAATACCAGCGTGGGGTTAGTTTGATAAAGAAAGCGGGTAGTTTTGAGGAGAATTTGAAGGGGAAACGCGCAAATAAACGACATTCACCTTTACGGATGGGAGTTGCATAAACTACTGTCAAAGTTCTACCAAATTTCTTGGATGTTAAATCGTGACATACCAATCCCGGTGCGATAAAACTTGTATCTTGTTTTCCTAAAGTACCTTTTCTCGGTCCGTCTTGCCAAATTCCTGTAAAACCATTTTTTCCAGATTCAACTAATTCTAATTCCACGGGTGAGACGCTATCTCTATTTCCTACGGTAGCGTGATGGGTGAAAGGAATATGGCTGGAATCAATCACGTTTTCTAATAATGTCAAAGCATCATAAGGTAAATCCCGAAAGGTATTTAAAACAACCCATTCATCAGGTGTTTCCTCAATTGCGTCAATAATTGGAACTTCGATTTTTTCTGCATTTTCCGGCTTTCCAGGAAAAACGAATAATAATCCTTGTTTAACAGATGTTGGAAAAGATTTAACACAAGCTCTTTGAGATGTTTCTGCTTTTCTACCTTCGGGTTGCTGGGGAATGCGTTTACAATCACCATTTCCAGCAAAAGCCCAACCATGATAGGGACATTCTAAAAGTCCATCTTCATCAATTCTTCCTTCTGATAAAGGTACGAGACGATGAGGACATTTATCTTCAAAAACTCGCCAAGCAGAAGTTTGTTTATCCCACCAAATTACAACGTCTTTATTAAGGATAGTAAAACGAGTAAGTTTGGATTTATCTAAGTCGTCAATATAATGAATCGGATACCAAGCTTCGAGTACGTCAAATTTATTTGGATTTGTGCCTCCTGCTGGTAATTTTTCGGTTTTATTGGAGTTTTTGGTGAGGGTTGAAGTCATTTTTGGGAGAAGAAGAGGGATAATTAAGATTTTATAATGAACCGATGCTTGACGCGGAGAGCGCAGCGTTAGCGGCTAGCGAAGCGTACCGTAGGTATTGCGTGTCCGTGCTTGACATAAAGTGTGATCTTGGGGGTTTCCCCCATGAACAACTTTTCAAGACAGAGGAAGAAGTTTAAGAGAGTTTCTGTAGGGCGATATTTTACTGATTTAAAAATCAATCTAATCCATCGCGAATCATCCATACCAAAATACCCAACAACCTTTCTACCGGCATAATTGAATATTCAGTAAAATCAATTGTGACAATATCTTCTTCTAATTTCAAAAAACTCCATAAATTTCCATTAGTAACGCTTCCATAGATAACCGATACCGATTCATCATTTTTCGCATTATATCTCTGTGCTGCAACCATTTGGGCAATGCATTGTCCTAAAGCATCTTTGAAATTTTCTTTCTTCGCTTCTATAATTACTAATGCTGGCGCTTCTATAAATAGTTGTTCGGGAGAAAGACTAACAATAAAATCACAAAACCCTGTCAATCCTAAATTTTCATCAACGTTGAATTCTTCACCAGAAAAAAAGCTGATTTCTTTATTCAGAAGCTTTCGTAATTCAAATAAAATCGGACTAATAATAAGTTCGGAACGTGCTTTTCCCGAACCCATCGCAATTGCGAGAGGAATACTTTCTTTTAAATATTCTGATAAATAAGGACTTAGTGCAACAGATTCAACTTCTGGAAAAAAACATTCATCTCCAACTAGTGTTAAATCAAATTTTTGTGTTACTTCGGAAATATTGAAATCTTTGTAGGGCATGAATTACAAATATTATTGATATTCTTATAGTTAACGAAAATTAAATTTCAAGTTTAGCTAACTAAGTATAATTAATATAATGTATTATTTATGCACAAATATCAAATTTAACAATTACGAACTCAATGCGATTCAGTAGGGGTGAGTAAGGAATTATGGCGCAAGCAGTACCTAAACCACCTTTGAGATTTTCTTTTTTTGCTTCTATAATTACTACCGCTGGGGCTTCGATAAATCACTGCTCGAATCAACGGCCGATGATAATATCACATAATGCATAAAAAGTCCCAATCCCCAACCTGAGATCGGATAAATTGCCCAAAAATCACCGGGAGTTGTGGTTAAATTCAGCACTACTAAGAATGTATTTACTGCCAGAAATGAAATTAAGTGTGCTTTGAATTCTCGACGCATAATTTGACGACGAGCTTGTTTTTCTTTGCTTGCTTTGGTTTGAATTGAGTACTCTTGTTCTGCTGTCTTCAGCAATTCGGCAGAAATTCCTAATTCTGTCGCCATTTCTGAAAGCTGTTTCTCAGAAAATGATTCCTCCTGCTTGTGTGCCATTGCTAGCTGAAGGATTTTTTGTACGTCATCTGAACTGTAAGTCATCTTAAATATCTCTATCAAGTTATTCATTGGTTTGTGGGTTCAAGCTTCATGCTGACTTGAAAATCAGTAAAAATTGGTAAGCAGCGAACGAAATTGCTTAAAAATTCCTATTCCCTATGGCCTATGCTCATTCCCCACACGCTCACATTTCTTTTAGTTGGTTTCGTGCTGCAAATCGTCTCGCGATCGGCATGACTTCAAAATCCTCAACTACTTTCCCAACCGGCAAAGTTCCAGTATTTGACTCTTCGCAAAGCTATTCGTTATGAAGCGCAGTGGGTTGAGTAGTGTAACGAAGCAATCGAGCTATTAAACAAAAATTAAACTAAAAATTAAACTAAAAAATTGTACGCTCTAACCATTAGTAGGTTCCCGACAACTCTTTCACCTGCTAAAATATCTTGGTCGTTTAATAGCAGTCAACATCGTCTTTGAGTCAGTCAACAGACCTAGTAAATAACATTGATACGTTAGCGCAAGAACTAGCGACTATCCAGCAAATGGGTTCCAAGCGAATCGCCGTGCTGGGTTCTCGTCACGTGCCTATTACTCACCAGAATCTAATTGAAATGATGACCTATGCCCTAGTTTTATCGGGGAATAGAGTTATTACCTCTGGTGCTACAGGTACCAATTCAGCCGCTATCAAGGGCGCAATGCGAGCCGATCCTAACTTTCTCACGGTAATTTTACCCCAAAGTTTAGATCGTCAGCCGTTAGAATCGCGCCAGCAATTAGAACAAGTGATGCATCTGGTAGAAAATTCTAGTAATGACCATTTATCCCTTGCTGAAGCGAGTTACCTGTGTAACAAGGAGATTATCTCCCGCTGCCAGCAACTTGTATCCTTCGCCTTTCACGATAGTCGCACTTTGCTACAAACGTGTAAGGATGCAGAAGAGCAAAGGAAAGTGGTAACTTTGTTCTACTTTGATTGATCGGATCTGTATTCGAGTCGCTTACTTATTAGTCATTAGTCACTTTTGTCGGGATACAATCCTTCAGTCGTTTAGGAAATGGTGAATGGATGTAATTAGCACGGTTACTAATGACTAGTGAACCTGTAAAGCATAGTGTAGGTATATATTGCTTACAGGAATTGCCGATTTCTTGATGCTGCAAATCAATCGGTTACTTGTTCGGTAAATTGGGTTACAAAATGTAAGAATAATCCGCAGGAAAATAGTTCGCTCCCTCAACCACACAATTTTATACAAATAGAAAACGAATTTTCCAATATTTATTTATGTTGATGATTGTTTCACAATTGCCCGTATCAGTTTTATTCTTATACTGTATTGCTGTAGCTTTTCTAGAGATTTACTTACCATTTCTAGTAGTTGCTTATGCTCGTTTGAATATTGGTTACGATTATTCTGCACCTCGTGGGATGTTTGACAAACTTCCAGCTTACGGACAACGTGCTACTTGGGCGCATCAAAACTGTTTTGAAGGGTTTATGATTTTCGCTGTTGCGGCTTTAATGGCTTATGCAACCGGCGTTAATTCTCCTGCTTCTGCATGGGCGGCATTAACTTTTATTACAGTTCGTTTACTGTATTCAGTCTTTTATATTTTAGATATAGCTATTCTGCGATCGCTTATGTATGCTGTTGGTTTAGCTTGTTCTTGTACATTATTCGTGCTGAGTATAATTCAAGCAAGTTGAAATTGGATAGTGGATAATAGATAGTAGATAGCAACTATTAAAATGTAAAATTACTAATAAATAAAACTGACAATTTTTTATGGCTTCTACTTATTCTTTTGACGTTGTTAGCGATTTTGATAGACAAGAATTGGTTAACGCTGTCGATCAAGTTACGCGAGAAATTAAAGGTCGCTACGATTTAAAAGATACTAAAACTACAGTGGAATTAGGTGAAGAAGAAATTAAAGTAAATACAGATAGCGAGTTTACTTTAGACACTATAAATACTATATTGCGAGAAAAAGCAGCAAAGCGTAAACTTTCTCAGAAAATCTTTGAATTTGGCGAACCCGAATCCGCTGGTGGTAGTCGAGTGAATCAAGAAATAAAGTTGAAAAAAGGAATTAGTCAAGAGATTGCCAAAAAGATTTCTAAAATGATTCGCGATGAATTCAAAAAAATACAGGCATCCATCCAGGGAGATGCAGTAAGAGTTACTAGTAAAAATAAAGATGATTTGCAAACCGTAATGCAGCGGTTGAAAGAAGAAGAATTACCCTGTGCTTTGCAGTTTACGAATTATCGTTAGTTAGTTAGTTAGTAGTTAGTAGGTTGGGTTAGTCGCACGAAAAATAATGGTTTGTTACGAAAATGAATCAAAGCGACGTAACCCAACATCTTTTATTGTCGGCATAAAGGCAATATCTGAATTTATCTAAAATATTAATGTTGGGTTACGGCACTACAAATTAATCTTCTTGAGACTAACCGCGAGAAACCATAGCCTTTTGAAATGCTGGACGTTCGGCAAGTTTCTTCATGTAGCTGGTAACGTTTGGATATTCACTTAAATCTAGTTTGAGCATCATAGGAATATAGTTGAGTATCGAACCGACTGCTACATCAGCAACAGTAAATTCTTCACCCACTAAGAAAGGTTGTTTTCCTAAAATTTCATTCAAAGGATTCATTAGTTTAGGCATTTCTTTTTCTCTGGTAGCTTCCACAAAAACACCCGGTCCCAAAGTAGCATTTGCGAACAAACTCCACTGAGAATAAACACCGCGTTCCTCTGGAGAAAGAGTTCTTTTACTATATTTATCGGCAAGATATAGCAATATAGCGCCGGATTCCCAAAGTATAAAATCACCGTCTGTAATTGCTGGAACTTTACCCATTGGGTTTATTGCTAGAAATTCAGGCTTGAGATGTTCTCCGGCTTTCATATCCAGCTTGACGAATTCGTAGGGAATTTCTAGTTCTTCTAAGTACCAGTGAACAATTGAAGCGCGACTGAAGGTTCCACCGTAGAGTTTTATCATGGTTTTGATTGTTGGGAAGAAGGTTTATGCTTTTGTATTTTACCTGGCGAATAGAATTCGCGGCTACACAGGCAAAACCCGCCTACGCGGGTTATGAATAGGCATGATACATTATTCACGATACGTTTAATAGTGCCTGTTTAAATGCTTTTGCGGTTTTAAAATAAATTTCTGGTTCTTCTATTAAAGCTAAATCAATTATTTCTGCTAATTTTTTTGGGATCTTTGTGTTGCGATCGCGAATGCTGAAAATAATAATGATTTAGATTGTAGGGTGTGTGACGGTTTTGATAAATTTGAATAAAAACGATTAATAATTGTACCGTCACGCACCATCAGCGTATTGTGACAACATATAAAATAATGACATCTTAATTAATTTTCTATGAAAATAACATTTAATTTTCCACCAGAGATGGAATTGTATTTGATTAAGAGAGCAGATTGTAGGGTGTGTGACGGTTTTAATGAATTTGAATAAAAACGAATAATAATTGTACCGTCACGCACCATCAGCGTATTGTGACAACATATAAAATTTTAGGAAATCTTAATACATCATATAAACAGGTTGGTGCGTGACGGTAATACCAAATTTTTCCGTTAACTTTGAAAATTTTTAGTAACCGTCACAGCACCCTACAAAAATAAATTAGATAAATAACTTTGGAGATACATTGAACAACTTCCCTAAAGCTTCTGTTTGTGTTTCAGTAATTTCGCGTTTACCATCAATAATTTCTGAAACAATCTCTTCTGAACCAAAAATTTCTATTAATTCAGATTTTTTTATTCCTTGTGTTTCCATTAAATGTTGAAGAATTATATGGGGAGAAGATTTACCCATTGGATAATTTTGATTTTCATACTCTTCGATCAATCTCACCAAAATTTGTAACAACGCTGTTTCTTCCTGGCAACGATTTTTACAACCTATTAATCGTTCTGCATCAGCCAGCATACGCTCATATTCTTCTTCTGATGTAATGACTTGTGGTTGATATTCCGCTAAAAGTTTTCCGTAGGTATTTCTGTCAAAAGCTAAAGACATTTTTTTGGCTATTATAGCTAAAGAAAAGAGTGCAGAGGAAAACAGAAAAGGGCTAATTAAGAGTCCCTCCCAACCCCGCAGGCAACACGAAAACCAATAAAGTCAAAGTTGTAGTAGCGCTCAGTCGCAACGTAGCAGCCGCGAGACGCGGAACGGCAGAGATCCGGACTGAAGTCCCAGCAACCGCCCCGCAGACAGCCCGTACCAGTTTTTTGAGAAAGATTATTATTATCATTAAACCAAGCACTACTATCACTCGGCGCACCCTCATAGTTATCGTGCCAATCATCAAGACACCATTCCGAAATATTGCCGTGCATATCGTATAAACCAAAAGGATTGCCAGGGAAACTCCCTACATCTGTTGTTTTTTGACGAAAGACACCCTTCGGTGCTGCACCGTATCTATATCTATTAGACATCTCCGGAAAAGAAAAAGACCCCTCTTCAAACCTCTCTCCGTTTCGGGGAGAGGCTTTAAAACCCCCCTTCCCTCGTAGGGAAGGGGGTAGGGGGCTAGGTCTTCTAACATATAATGTGTACCGGAGATGTCTATTGCCATTATAATTCGCTAAATCAGTGGTAATTGTCTCCCCAAAATGAAAAGGAGTAGTTGTACCAGCGCGACAAGCGTATTCCCATTCTGCTTCGCTGGGTAATCGATATTCTTTTCCTGTCAGCTTGGATAACTTGGTGCAAAATTCAACAGCATCATACCAATTAACTGTTTCTACAGGTCGCTTTTTACCTTGGAAATGAGAAGGATTTTTACCTGTAATTCTTTCATATTGTTCTTGGTTAACTTGGTACTTACCCATGAAAAAAGGTTGAATATTTACTTTGTGTTGCGGACGCTCGCGATCTCTACTTTTCTCTTCATCTTTTGGCGCACCCATTATAAAACTACCACCAGGGATTTTTACCATTTCTAAAATTACACCATTACCTAAATCTTCTGTAAAGCCTTCTGCTTGTCCGCGATAGCGAGTAATTTCACAACTTTTTCCAAAACCAAGAAATCCTTTGCTTGCACTTAAGGTTGCATACTCAAATTCAAATTTCCGAGTTTGGATTTTAACAGGTGAATTATGTCGAGGTGTTTGAGCAACTCGCGGATTATTAACGGGTTTTTCTGGAGCAGGTTTTGGACTGACAATTGTTGTAGGTAATTTGCTTGGTTCAATAATATCTGGAGGTTTTACTTGACTTGGAATTACTAATTCCAACCATTCTCGCACCGTCTGGATTCTATCTTTCGGTTCCAACTCCATCCCTTTGATAATCCCATCATTCACGCGATCGCTAATATCAGGATTTCGCTGTTTCGGTGACGGTAAAGGAATACCAGTGATACGAAATCTTGAAGGTAAAGGAGCTTCCCCAGTTAACAAAGTATATAAAGTCGCAGCTAAAGCATAAACATCTGTATAAGCGCCAAATTTCCCTCGTCTTTCATACTGCTCAATCGGTGCATAACCTTCCGTCATCACATTCGTCATGCTTCCGGTTTGATTGAGGTTAAATTCCCGCGCTAACCCAAAGTCAATTAATACGGCTTCCTGCTGATTTTGACGCAATACAATATTATTCGGTTTGACATCCCGATGTAACATTCCTTGTTGATGGATATATTCTAAAGCCGTGCCAACCTGGTTAATATACTTTAATGCTTCAACTTCCGATAATTTACCGCGTTGGTTAATATATACAGCTAAATCTTCACCTGAAATATATTCCATTACCATTCCCCACAGTCCCTTTTCGTTAATCACTTCATGAACTTTGACAATATGAGGATGGCTGCACTGTACCAAACGAAAAGCTTCTTGAACGAACTTTACCTGCTGTTGTTCAAAATCTGCTTTGCTTTGATGAATCGGGTTAAGAGTTTTGATCGCAACAATATTATTTGTGTTTTTATCTATAGCGCTGTAGGTGACACCATAACCACCTCCACCTAAGACTTTTTGAATGGTGAATTTACCGTTTTGTAATTGTTGGTTAGGTGTCCAGAGTTGCATTTTCCTGATGATTTTATAAAGGATTTAAGGTTAATCCATTATATTCACTACAGGAAAATGCCTAGATTTTTGGTGATATATGTATTTTTTATTGCAGGATATTTAATATTGACAGCGGTTTACAAGGGAATGAGCTACAAGACTATATTTTAAAACTCTTGTGGTACGGGCATCCCTGCCCGTCAGAATGTAATTAACTGACAGAAAAGCTGCTTTATATTGGATTTTGAACGAGAAATTTTTGGTGTAGTCACATTTATCGGTTGGTGCGTGACGGTATAGCCAACTTATTACGTTTTGCTTAGAAAGTTTCCGTAACCGTCACACACCCTACATGGGAATTATGAATTTTAAAGACGAGGAATTCCCTATGCCCTATGCCCAATTCCCAATTACAAAACTTTATGAGTATGGGAATGCTGTTTCACGTTATCGTCTTTGTTAACTACTCTTTGAGCGTTTAATACTCGCTTTTTCTCGATGGAGTATTGAAAGTCGCTGTAGGTTTTACCCACAGGAATTAAAGATTGTGCTTCTTCTTTGCGTTTGTAAGTGCGTGCTGCTGCAAATGCTCTTTCACCAAAGTCGTTGACTATTTGGGCGGAGTTATCTAATTCTGGTGGTTTGTGGGCTGTTTCACCATCAAAAACTTTTCCTAATGTGGTTGCTACGGCTGATTTAT
>JBARZF010000886.1:0-4988 GCA_049649675.1 Rivularia sp. (in: cyanobacteria)
GTAGAAGACTGGGAACGTGAGCTTGATGGTAATTTAACTTCAACTGATTTAAATTCACCAGATTCTACGCAGATTGAATCGCATATTACTAATAATCTGCTAGAAAATTCTAAACAACAAACAAAAATCCATATTGTAGATTCAGAAAAAGGTGGTGCTGGTAAATCATTTTTCAGTAGAGCTTTTATTGAATACTGTGCCTTTAAAGATTTAGATGTCGCAATTGTAGATGCGGATACGAGCAATAGAGATATTGCAAAACTTTATGATGATGTTGAATTAGCATTTTTTAGCGATGATGAAAAGAAGGCTTCCTATGCCGATAAAATCTTTGATTTAGCATTTGAAAAGTCAGTAATTGTTAATTTACCTGCCCAAGTTTACTCTAATGTAACTAACTGGATTAAACGTAATAATTTAACCGAATTGGGTAAAGAACATTCCATTTCATTTATTAAATGGTTTGTATGTACTGGCGGAGTTGATTCGGTCAATTTCTTCCTTAAATCTTTAGAGGATTTAGGTGATGATATCACTCACGTATTTGTCAAAAACTTGGGATTGTGCGATGAGTGGAACTACATTGAACAAATGCCTGAGTTCGTTGCTGCTCAAGATAAATACAAGTTCATCGTTATGGAATTTCCCAGATTTCCATTTTGGGAACGCAATATGATAGACCGTTTAGAAATTACTTTTGAAAGAGCAGTTTCTCATCCTGAATTTAAAGCGGTATCAAAGCAGCGGGTAAAAAATTATCTCAGGAGGATTTATGCTTCTTTAGCTGCAACGGAGTTAATTGAATGAGTACGGATGATGGTTCCAAAAATATAGAAGAAAAACCAAAAACTCCGGATGATTTACTTGCTCAAGCTTTGAAGGGGAAGAGTGAAGAGTTTAAGCAACGAGTAGTGGATTTCGCTTTTAGAAGTGGCTTATCAAAAGATGACCCATTATTTCTGGTACTGGTTGCAACGGGACAATTGGAAGCAATGTTGCAGGATGCACCAGAAACATTAAAAGTACTTTTTAAAACTTGGAATCAAGATTTAGCAAATAATTTAGAGAAGGTAGAACAAGTTGCTGTTCAAAGACAGAAAGTAGCAATTAACCGAGCAGCACAGGCTTTGATTCATGAATCTTTGGTGCGTGAAGGTCGAAATATCATCAATTCTATTTATCCAGCTGCTATTGTATTCTTTCTGATTTTTGGGGCGGGTTTCATTGGTGGAGTTACGATACCACCTTGGATTGTTGGTGTGTTAGGGAAGGGATATACCTTGGTGAAATCAAATACTTTGACTTGGAACGAGTTGAACGCGATGAAGTGGGCAATGTCGAGTGAAGGTAAATTTGCGAAAAATTTGATTGATTGGAATCGCGGTTATTTAGACAATAAGGAATGTATCAAGGATGCTCAAAAATTGGGTGTAGTTTTATCGCAATACAACCGCAAAGCAAAGTCAGGATTTTGTACCATTTGGGTGGTTCCGGCAGGTAAACGTAAATTTGGTTCTTGAACCCAAACAATAAAGTTCTAAACTAAGACGTAAATTCGTAAACTAGGTCGTAAAGTTATAAACTAACTGTCACATATAGGAATCGGGGTTAGATTTGGAGAAAGAATCTTGAACTATAACTTTTGAGACTTGTTAACCGTTTTTTAGTAAAACCTTTGAGTGCTTTAAATTAACAAGCAATGTGACAGTTTGGAACTTTATTGTTTGCAGTTTCTTACTAACCAGCAGTTTTACACCCACACAGTTTACAACTTTCTTTTTTTGCTCTTTGTAAATGTCAACGTAATATCAAGGCTTTCGGATATTTGTCAGTTTACAACTTTATTGTTTGCTTACACACCTTGAGCTTAAATCATCATCGCAAAAACGCTTATGGAAGATTTACCACAAGCGTAATAACTAAATCCCAGACTAAAACTCTTCACCATCATCAGTCCAAGGAGTCTCTAGCATTTTTCTTTCATATAAAGCAATTGCCTCTTTCTCTTTCTCATCTTGTGGGTCATAAAAATCATCGTAATTTGCATATCCCTCGCTCAGAAGTTCTTCAGGGGTCATCGATGCCATTACCTGGTATCTACTTATTTTTGGTTTCTGATTCATTGGCTGTTGATTCATCTGTCTAACCTGTTAACTGATAACAATATTTATTCTAAATGTGAAAAACAAATTGTGTATTGCTCTGATTGTTAACAATTGTTCTTTCCTCTTTTTATAGCGCTATGGTTATAAAACTCAATCATTTCGATACTAAGACAAAGCAAGATACCGGAATTGAGGAAAA
Organism: Rivularia sp. (in: cyanobacteria); assembly: GCA_049649675.1. Classification (GTDB taxonomy): domain Bacteria; phylum Cyanobacteriota; class Cyanobacteriia; order Cyanobacteriales; family Nostocaceae; genus Rivularia. Next base: position 2,305 of record JBARZF010000886.1, read on the forward strand.
ATTAGAGAATACGCTAGCAGAATACTTATTTCCTGGTGTTGAGTTTCGCATTGGCACTGCTTACCCTGAAGCCACTATTCCACAAGATTTAGAAGAACACAATGGAATGACTCTACAGTTCTCGGCTCGTAAAAGAATGTATTTTGCAAACGATCCAGATGTACGCTCATTACTCTACCCAAACCCTTCTGATGGTGCTGCTTATCCTCTACCATTTACACCTTGTCGAAGTTTTCACGAGTTGCATAATATTAGGATACTGGTAATTGATGATGTAACGGGAGATTCAGGTGGAATTATTGCTACGAGTGATGCCAAAAAATTAGTTGGTGATTGTAAAGGCTTAATAGATAAAGATTTTGCCTCCTCGAACAATATAGAACCGCGTGCTTTTCAATTCAGACTTGGTATCAGACCTCAAAAACAAAGCCATGTGATGCGAATTGCTAAAGGTACGCTTGCACCCGAAAGACTAGATAAATTAGGAGAATCGAAATTACAGATAAGCGGTAGCGCTAGAAAAGGTACTATTAGAACCAGAACTGGATATGATATGGTACTGGCTACTTCTTCTTTTAAAGGTAGAAAAGGAGAAGACGCTATCAAACCTGGAGAATACCTATTTGATATAGGTTTAGGTGTTAAATCAGTCGCTCAATACAGACAACATAGTTTAGGAACCCAGATTTTAGTTAATTATCCTCGCGCTGTCAAAGAAGAAATCTTACCAATTCTGAAGCAGCAAGCAGAAGAATTAGCATCATCACAAAAAAGTCCCAGGGAATTAGCCCAAAAATACGTTGAAAACTACGAACACCGCAAAGCACTTTTAGAAGATATTAAGAAGGAAACTATTACGGAAACAGATGAAAAATTATCAGAAAAACTAGCTATATTAGATTGCTTTTGTTGTAATACTGAAGATGAAGAAATTAACCAAGAAGAAGAATTAAGCGCAGAGCAAAAAGACTTATTAATCTATTCTTTATTAAAAGTAGATTTAAACAATTTTTGTCAACTAATTGAACATCCTAAAATCGTAGCCGAACTGCAAGAATTCGCTCGTAAAGAATGGGTTGATATTGCTACCGGACGTTCAATAAAGTTTATGTCGGGTTTAGCTCAACCTAATTTAGATTTACAGGAAGATGAAATCTGTATTCCATATTTGAAAGAAGGTTTAGAAATTATAGTAACTCGTTCGCCTTTAATTAATTCAAATGGCGTAATTACCTTAAATAATAAACATTTACCGAAAATGCTATCGGGATGCGTTTATATAAATCCTAAAACAGCAATGGATAATATGCAGTGCGATTTCGATGGTGATTTACTAGCTTTTGCATCGAGTGAAGAGTTTCCAATAATGACAGAAGAAGTCAAACAAAAGAATTTACCTGTAAATAAGTACCCTGATATTGTCAAAAAAGAAAAAGTTCCCTATCAAGGAAGTTTTCCTGAAATTGCTGTTTCTGCGATGGAAAATAAAATTGGGATTATTGCTAATGAAATTCAAAAAAATATTGCCCTTCGGTGTGAAATTGATGAATTACCGCAATCCATAAAAGTCGAATATATACAAAAAGTTTCAACACATTTAAATTATATTTTATCAAAGCATAGTCATACAACTTTACAACTTCCAGAAGACAGATTAAATAGAATATATCAAATTGCTCGTACTGGTAATACATCTTTAGATACAAATCAAGTTGATATACAACTTCAATCCTTTAAAAAATTATTAAAAGATTATGTTTCAGAACTTAGTAACGAATTACAAGTTGCTACTGACGGAGCTAAAAGTGCATTGCGACCTGATAATAATATTATTCAACATTGTCAAGTAGTAACTAGTTATAAAGAAGTAGAATGGCTGGCTGATAAGAAAAATACGGAAGCTTTTACTAAGAAAGGTATGGCTACAAATGGTTTGAGTCCAATTGATTTAATGATTCAACAAACAAATCGAATATTTGAAGAAAACCAAATTATAGCTAGACCTATTGAACAATTTAGAAATCTTTATCCTACAATTGAATTTACCTCCGAACACAAACAGCAAGCTCAAAATATTAGACATAAATATAATTCTTTAATAAAAGAACGTATTGAATTACAGGAAAGAAAAAAGATAGAACCGGGTGCTTATATAGTTATTAGTTCTCCAATAAGCGGACGCAAATTAGAAGTTACTAATTTAATTAAATATGACATATCCAAAGATACTGAATTTTGGAATGCAACAGAACTTAGTATCACGATAAAACCAAGACAACCTACTTTAAAATTACCCCATCCTTTATCTGCCTGTATTCAATATCAGACTCCTGAAGGTGTAAATAGAATTAAACCCATTGGCACAATTAGTATGAAATCAATGGCAGAAAATAATCTTAAACCTGGAATGACAATAAAACAAGGTAAAGTTGAATTTTACTTTGGAATTAGTCATAGTATGATTGATGCTTTGAAGCAGCAAACTCTTGAATACGTCGAGTCAATTAGAAATAGCACTCCGGATAATGAAAAGCTACAGCTAGCAGCTGCAATTCATGATATTAGTCATACCGAAGAAAATAAAAATTATGTAGGACTAAAAAAGGCAGGTGTGGCGTTTTCTATATTTATCGACGAAGTTATAGGTCAATTAAATCAGTTACAGTTTACCCAAATGAGAGTGC
>JBARZF010000887.1:0-1760 GCA_049649675.1 Rivularia sp. (in: cyanobacteria)
AACCACAGCAGCTAGTAATTTTGCTCGTATTACTAGTTTTTCAGAATTTCCTCAACGCATTCGCTATTGGAGTACTCCTAGACACACTTTCAAAATCGCAATTTCTGAACGAAGTAATGCTGTGTCAAAAATTATTATTGAAGCCCCTGAGAACATAAAACTAGATGATAATATTGATATCTCTAACCAATCGGGAGAAAAGATTAATGCTGAAATTGCTATCGATGATAAGAAAAAAGCAACATTAACATTTTCCGAACCCGTTGCTCCGGGAACTAAGCTTACTATAGAAATGAATCAAGTTAGAAAACGAGGTGCTACTAGAGGTGAAATGCTCTACAAAGTATTTGCGAATTTTGTTAATTCCAATCAAGCAGTACCTGTAGGTATAGCCAGATTGCGCGTTAGTTAAGAGTTTGACTGATTGAGAAAGGCACGCTAGTTATGAAAGTTTTACTGGTAGAAGATGAACCAGATTTGGGTGCATCAATTCAGGAGAAATTGAGCAAAGAAAGATATATTGTTGACTGGGTTTTGGATGGGGATGAAGCTTGGAGTTATTTGCAAAATAACTCGAATAAATATACGTTGGCAATCTTCGACTGGTTGTTACCGGGATTATCTGGTATAGAATTATGCAAGCATTTACGACTTCGGAACAATCCATTACCCGTATTGATCTTAACGGCTAGAGATAGCATGGAAGATAAAGTTACTGGTTTGGATGCAGGTGCTGATGATTATTTGGTAAAACCGTTTGGGATGGAAGAATTACTAGCACGATTGCGGGCTTTACAAAGGCGCGTACCGCAGTTTCAGCCCCAGCATTTGGAAGTAGGCAATCTAACTTTAGATTACGGTAATTTTGCAGTTACTTGTCAGTACCCGAATGGCGAGACAAAGGCAATTACTTTAACCAAAAAAGAGTTTCACTTATTAGAATACTTGATGAAACATCCCGATGTAATTGTTACCCGCGACCAAATTTTAAATCATTTATATACATTTGATACGGAGCGGGTGAGTAATGTAATAGCTGCTCAAATGCGGCTTCTGCGACGCAAATTATCAAAGTATGCTTGGGATAGTTGTATCGAAACTATTCCGTGTATGGGTTATCGGTTTAATCCTGCCAATGCAGATTAGAGTATTTAATAAAACTCGGTGGCGGCTGGCGGCTTGGTATGGGGCAGCTATGGGTTTATTTTTCAGCCTATGTGGTGTTGCTGTCTACCAGGTAATGATTCGTGCCTACCTACTTTCTATTGATAGGGAATTAGAAGCTGTCACGGGTACTTTACACAGCGTTATCGAACCGACTTTGCAGCAACCCAAACGCTTGGAGCCGATTTTTCAGGTGGTTTTACCCAATCTCTGTGTATCTGATTCCAATTGTTCGACTACCAAAATTCCTAGCCATATTAAACTTGTTCATTCTCAACACGGCATTTTTAGTACCTTTTACCAAGATAAGATATATTACGTTCGTTTTATTGATACTTCCAGACAATTGATTGCTGTAGCTGGCTTTCCTCCAAATGAATTACCTCAGAAGGTACAAACCAAAGGATGGCAAACACTCAAAGACACCAGAGGAATTCGTTACAGTCAAAAATCTTTGCAGCTACATACACAAAATAATCAACTTTGGGGCTACATACAAGTAGGGCGCAGTCTCAAAGAATTAGATAATCGTTTGGCGGCTTTTAAATTGATTTTGGGATTTGGATTACCAATTACAATACTATTAGTTGGCGGTT
>JBARZF010000888.1:0-3344 GCA_049649675.1 Rivularia sp. (in: cyanobacteria)
TCAGCACAATCAATGCAAGTCATGGAGAAATAGAAACTCACCTGAGTTTGGGTGCAACTCCGCAACAAGCAATTAAGCAGTATAAAAAAGATTCCATCCGTGCTGGTTTAATTCCCACCATCAATCAAATGATGATAATCGGAATGGTAACAATACCCGGATTTATGAGTGGATTAATAATAAGCGGTGTTGATTACGATAAAATTCCCTTCCAAACCGCATCAGAAGCAGCATCCTATCAAATTCTACTTATGTTTATGGTGGCACTCAGCAACCTATTAACAACAATATTACTGACTATTGCCCTTTCCCGGCAGTTTTTCAACTCTAACGCCCAATTAATAAGGTAAAAAATATACTCCCAATTCCCAATCCCCAATGCCCAATGCCCACTTACTTATCAATAAAAAGAATCCCATTCAAATGATCGATTTCATGTTGAATAAGAATCGATAACATCCCGTCACCAGTAAGAGTAAAAGGTTTATTTTCTCTATTAAAAGCTTTTATGCTTATTTGATTAAAACGTTTCACCGTTTCTCTTCTTCCTGGAAAGCTTAAACATCCTTCACTTGAATCAATCGGATTTTCTTTATGTACTATTTCAGGATTAACAATATACAATATATCTTCAGGTTGATAATTTTTCCTTTTGTCACCTGCAATACGTTTCTTATTCAAAACAAATACTCGTTTCAACTTCCCAATCTGAGGTGCAGCTAATCCCATCGAATCTTCAGCAAGCATCGTATCAATTAAATCTTTAACCAAAACTTGCAAATCTGAATCAAAAACATCAACTTTAGTTGATACTTCTCTTAACAAAGGATTGGGATACTCAACGAGAGATTTGACAACCATAAAAATTATTGCCGATAATACGAGCCTACCATTTACCATCCGGACATTCGGAAGTTTCAATATTTGCCTTTACTAACATGAAACATCCGCATAAAGTACAACGTTTGGCTTCTGCATCATACTTTTCGCAACCAGAACAAATTTCTAATCTTTTTTTTACCCTACTTTCTTCAGCGAGAACTCTATCTCCACATAATCCCTGTTTTGCAGTTTTATATGCTTCCGAAAACAGACTTTGCAACATTTTCGGTTTACTCGGATAACTTGGTGGTGATGGATTACTCATAAAAAAATCTCGGTAATTTGGAAACTCAGGCTGATTTATTGCTGAGAGGAAAAATGCCCCGCGTGGTTTTAACCACCCGTAAAGGGTCTGCTTTTTATTGGTATAACCCAGGAACCAGTAACCTGTAATGAACCGTCTCCTCGACCACCACGGATAAGATGTCTTGCCTTTACGCAACACCTAAACAATTAGGTTTAGAGATAATCAAAACAGGAGTTGCATCTGGAAGTCTTTACCGACCTGTGGCTCACGGTCTAATCAGTATTACGTAAGAACTGTTTCTTACAAACCCAGAGTATAAAAGACCTGGGTTACTGATACTAAGACTCCTACCATTTGAAACACAATTCCCAACAAATCATAACATCTTAAAATATTAATGCATGGAATTAGCAGTTAATCCGAAAATAAATAGATAAGAATAAATTATTATTTGTATAGATAAAATTTGTTTAGATAGGGAACAGGGAATAGGGAACTGTTATGGAACTGAGTGATAATGATATAAATAATTTTGCTTAACTACCTGTAAGATTACCTGTATTAAATTATTTTTCTGCTAATCTTTACTCCCTACTCCCTTAAATAGTTATGTATGACCTTTTCTGTTGCCCGTTCCCTTTTCCCCGTTTCCCTCCTAAATAATAAAAGCCGGTTAAGAAAGCTTAAATATCTTAACCGACTAATAATAATTTTTAATTAGATATTTATGTATCTTTTTAATCAACTAAAAAACGAGTTACTGGCGTAAATTTAAAGAAAGCATACTCATACCAAACAGTCCAAATAAAGTCACGAATCCAGGTATTACGCATTTCTGGACGGATTTGATAATTAAAAGAAGTATCGGTAGAACCTACTCTAGCCATAGCGTGATTACAACCACAACCATGTTCTTGAAAAAACCCGTGTTTAGAAGAAATACTTTGTACCATCAACTGAATCGGAAATACTTTTTGTCCGTGTAAAGAAGCATCCCAAGCACGTGCATTATTTTTATCTTCTTCAGAAAATCTTAAGGGACGAATTTCCGAAACTTCTTCTCTATAAACGGGGGCTAAATGTACGTGATAAAAAGAAGCTGGTAAATCGTAACCAAACTCTGCAAACAAAGCTTTACCAATTTTTACAATTTGTTTGCGCTCGATATACTCGTCATCTTCTGGAGAAAGTTCTTGTTCAATTCGGTTAAAATTAGGATATCTATCTACATCGAAATCTTTACCGTAAAACTCAAGAGCTTGCCAAGCTAAACTACCAAAAATCTCACAAAAAGCAGGCTTTAAGTGCTGTAAATGTTCCGATTCATTGAATAAATCTACATCACCACAAGACATTTTATGAAGAAATAGCTGCGCCATTTTCACATAATCTTCGGCATTAGAAAGTTTAGTATTAGATTTTCCTGTAAAAATATCTTGCCAAGATTGAGGAAGTTGATTAACAGATGTAGCTTTTTCCCCTTCAATTACAACAGATAATGATTTCTTAGAATTAGTAGCAAAATTCTGTAGAGGATTTGCAGTAGCTTGTAGTGTCATATTGCAATATTTACCTGAGTAAGATAATTAACAAATCAATGCCGCAAACAATGATAATCACTATCCACAAAGTATTTATCGCTACGTTAACTAAAAGTAATATTGCAACAAAATTATTAATTATTTTTGGTTAAAAAATGTATCGTACTTGATTGTAAATAGTAACAAGAAGTGTATTAATGATCTTTATTTATGTATGACGAAATGTCTTATGGATTTTTGTTTATAAATTAATTTTATCCGTATATTAAATAATTTTTGATAATAGTTAAAATAAAAAAATAGAATATATCGCAATCCTTAATTATTTGTAAAATATTTATAAATAAACAGCATAAATAAACTGGCGGTTTCAACCGCTACTGCACTGCTCATTGTCCACCTGCCTGGACTTTATTAAACAACCCGCGCAGACAGTGAATCTAGTTGGCAATGTCGATTTCCGTTCTGCAAACACCCCTCTCCAAAACATCGGAGAGGGGGAAGGGGGTGAGGTTCTGAAGTATTCCTCAAGCGTGAAAACCCCTATATATAGCGGTTTTCGGTTGAGTCCAATACAGACCTAACCCCCAACCCCTTCCCTGCAAGGGAAGGGGAGCAAGGCTTGAAGCCTCTCTCCTTGTAGGAGAGAGGTTTGGAGAGAGGTCAAAACTGTA
>JBARZF010000889.1:0-4413 GCA_049649675.1 Rivularia sp. (in: cyanobacteria)
GCATTGCTAACCCTTTGAGAGTACAAGCTTTATCATTTCTGCCTAATTTACCTCCAGCAAACGCAACACCATCTATGGAATAGGAAATACCTTGAATAATACCCTCCGAGTTGAATTTCAATGATGTTTCTACATCTGATATTTTCAATTGTTCAATAAATTGAGCAAACTCCATTCCTGGTTGAATAGCAGTTTCTATTGCATCCTGAATTTTCTCAACTGCGCTTTTATCTGCTGGTTTATCCCGCAGTCCCAACTCAAATTCTTGGTTTTCTCGAAACATTCGTCGCTTTTGTCCGGTAGATGGTGCTGTACATTCAACTTCCCATGAATTTGGTACGGGGGTTAAGTTAAATTGAGATTCTAAATTTCTCAAAACCTTTTCCAAGCGTCGTTTATCGTACCAATCCGATATACATTCACCATCGATATTGATACGACTTGCGGCAATATGTAGGTGGAAATGATTACAGTCATTATGGGATGCTGCAAAATAAAGGTTTTTCTCAAACCCCATTCCTAAAAGCGTTTCTTCGACTATTTCTTCTAATTCTTGATTTTCTGGTTTTTCGTGAAATGGGAAGCTAATACTAATGTGACTAACTGGCGATCGCACTCTCGGATTTAACTGTTGTGTTGCTGTGAGTTGCCGATAAAAGTCTATATGTGTTTCTCCTGCAAGGTTTGTGCAAATTAACTCAGCTTGTTCTTTTTCAAGGATGTATTTGGTAAGTCCTGCAAAGCTTTTACCTTTTTTTATTTTGCCAATCATCGCTTTTTTCTAGTTCGTCGTCTATCGGTTCTTCACTTTTCAAAACTAAACACAAACGTAATGTTGAAATTTCTCTTAATAACTCCTCAAAAGAAGTAAAGTCAATAGGTGGTAAGGTTAAACTTTGCGCTATGGCAGCGTTTTGAGCTTTGGCGATTTGGCTAATATCTTCGCTGATTTTCAACAATTGCCAGTAGCATTCCCAGTTGACTTGGGGAATATTTTTGATACGACATCCTGCCATTCTCCGTCTAACCAGTTCTGCTTTGCTAATACCGCTAGATTCCGCTAATGCTTGCCAATATTCGTTTTGTTCGGGGGTCACTAGCATTTCAAATCGGACTGTATGTTGTTTTTGTTTAGCTGGCATTGCAATGGTTAAGTACTATGTTTAAAAAGCGACGCAAGTTTTTTTAAGTTGGGTTACTTCTGTCATGATGTAATAAATCACGTACATACATTCATCCCACATTCCGCACCCCAACTGTCACAGAAGGGTTTTTACTGAGCATTTATTCTTTAAAAAGAATAAAAACAGACTAATCGCATTTAAGTAGTCGTATTATTTACTTACCTTAGATGAAATTTAGATTCTCAATAAGAACCAATAAAGTTTGATGTTCAATTCATAGATAAAATTCTATAACTCTTAGTTTAATATCGGGATACTACTTATGTTTCATAAATAAAAAGTTATTCTATTTTGTGACTATTAATTAAGATTAATAGTCTTTATTAAAATAAATTATTGTGATTGTACTGTATCAAAGTTTATAATAATAACGACATTCATCTGGTAAAAAGCTCAGAATATATTCTCTTTCTAAATTCAAATTTGATATTGATATTTCCGAGTGCAGTTTCACAAAATGTATAGACTGAAAGCGTTGAAATATCAATCGCATCGTTGGATTATTTATAGCTTTCCCAAGCTGATTTCTGATAGTTGATTTAGATGTTGATAAAGCTTTTCTTATTTGTCTTTGAGCTAAAGTATATACTAATAGACACAATCCCATTATCATAGCCATAGCTTGAATTCTTTCCGGAGATTTGAGAAAAAGACTATCAGCAAAGAACAAAGGGTCTTTAATAAATCCAAATCCTCTCTCACAACTTTGCTGCGCTTTATATTCAGAAAGCATTTCATCATTACTAAGAGATTCTTCTTCTAAAATATTTGTTGCCAATACGAAACGTCCGGCACTGTTATAAGCTATTTTAATAGCAGTTATATTCTCAGAGATTAAAGCATTTACTTGATAAAAAGTATTTTGGTCTGGTTTATTTTTTGATTTTGTTGTATTATATTCTACGCGATCAATTTGATGATATTTTAACTTCTTATTTAAGTTATCAACTGATTTAATTGCCTCTTGCTGAGACATGAATTTTGAATTCAGTAATTTTTTAAACTGATTTGATACGTTAATTTTTGATTTAGATATTCTCTTTTCTAATTGCCGTAAATCAGATTTTTTACGTTCAGAACTTTCTACGATTAACCATCGTTGTTCAATTCCACCATAATTAACTGTTCTAGAACAATAATAATATCCTGGTAAACAACTAGTAATAAAATCAGTTGATAGTAATGTTGAGACCTTATCTTTCGCTATTCCTATAGTCAAAGGTACTCTGCATAACCATTTCATTCCAGATAATAAATTGACATTTTTAGCACTATATAAAGCCGCGTCTGCAACCATTAAACTATCCGGTTCTTTGATTTTATCTTTATATTCTAAAAAGATTTTAGGAAAATTAGAAGAATCCGATTGATTCCCAGATGCAGCTTCAAAAAATATTGGTATGTCTCCATCCCCTGACGATATCAATTCTATAATAAATTGTTTTAAATCTGGTCTATGGTCACGAGAATAACCATGAGTAATTTCGATAGCTTGTGGTGAATTTCTCTCATCATTTTCATTTAGATTCCCAAAAGTTACCGAAGGCAAATTATTATTATATTCACCATGTAAATGTAAAGAACTTGAATCTAAATGCGATGACTTTGAACTAATATCAAATTGTGTTTTTACATTTATACTTATAGCTAAAAATATTTCTGTCAGACCCTTTATAAATAACTTATCCATCACTCTGCCTAACTTATCATCATTTAAATATTCCGCTTTTACTCCTTTTCCTATTAAATATTCACAGGGTTTATCTTGAAAAAATTCAGAGAACAGATATAAAGGACTACTTACGAAACCTAATCCATTTAATATCATTGCTTTTACCACTTGTCCTGAGCTTATTTTTTCACCTGGCTCCGAACCACAGTATTTATTAATAATTTCTACCAAACCTATAGAATCTATGATTCCTGCCACAATACCTAGATGGTCTATATTTTTAATTTCAATTTCTTCAATATTAGACATGAGAACAAACAAGAACAACATCTGCTTAAATTCTCACATTTTCTGCTGCAAAAAATGTGATGAATAACAATCATTTTCTCTAAACACACCATACTCTAATTAATTGCATATTTATTTGTTAATGATATTTTTTATTATTAAGTCTAAAAATAATACTTCAGTTAATAGTTTATAAGTACTAATCAATAGAAAATTTTATAGTACCCATGAGCTTGTGACAGTTGGGGTGCGGAATGTGGGATTCATGAGTAACTCCTACAAAATTCGCAGTACTAAATTTGGGAACAGTACAGGGTTTCGCTTGCCTGCTGATTTTTACCGCGAACATCCTCAGTTTAACAATGCTTCGGGTTGGATAGAAGTGTTGTCCCATGATACTGCGATTGTTAAGATTATTCCCGATGTCGTAGATGACGATTCGGAAGAAGATTCACTGATGATGCGGCTGTTTCTAGATTTTGCGATCGCAGAAGCATTGAAAGAGAATACGTTACAACCGATGTACTGCCGAGATGTCTAAAACTGCTCGCGAATTGATTGAGGGTGTGGAATTAGAGTTAGATTCCCCCTGATGATGGCTAAGTTTGTCAGTAACGTAGTGATAATTTATTTTCACCCCCAGTTATTTGGAGTTCGGTATCAAGAATTATTAGATCAAGTTGCCGATTTACGCGAGAAGCTGCCAGAACCTGAGTTCAAAACCCATGCAACTGTCAAGCTATTTACAGCAATTACTGTTGCAATTGAAAATAAAATACCATCAAACCCGAAGCATAGCCATTTTGCACTGACGGGAGCCTTAAAACGTTATGGACGAGTTAAGAAGATGGGTTTACCCCAAAGGTATCGTTTGTTTTTTCGGGCTTTTGATACCCCAGAATTAAAAACTATTGTGATTTTATGGCTGGGTTTTCCCCCAAAGGAGGGAGCAAAGAATGACTGCTATCAAGCTTTTACTAAGATGGTAGAACGGGGGACTTTTCCTTCTGAGCTTAGATGAATTGATTGCACAACCAGAAAAAAGCCTGGATGAACCAGAGCCTAATTAATAAATATTCTTTCAAAGAATAAATACGTATATCACCACTGCTTGCTCCCCTAGACAACAAGCGGAGAAGGGAAAAACTGCTGCAAAACCCAAAGTAGGGAGAGTAGAGGGAATATTTATCCATTCACTGGATAGCTGACACTTTTACCCTAGCAAATCCCTCCCCTAATCTTTACGTCAATAGTGATAGAACAAATAAC
>JBARZF010000890.1:0-1506 GCA_049649675.1 Rivularia sp. (in: cyanobacteria)
AGTTGTCCTGCTGCGATAGCATCTTCCTCATCTCTCAATAAATCCAACGGATTACAAGTTTCACTTTCAGCAAACCCCGGTGCAAATATTCTCACGGAATAACCCCGCTTCATTGCATAAGCTACAGCTCGCGAACCGTTTGTGCTGGAAATTTAAAATCGTAGAGCAGCATCGGAAAACCTTGGTCAAAAGTACTACGAATTAAAGGGTCTATGACAGAGAAAGTTTTACCAGAACCAGCTGCACCGATAACAGCTATTCCCCTTTGAGCATCTGGTACATAAAGAGTTGAATTAGAAGAAAGAAGTTGTTGATTAATATTTGGCTTGGTTTTGAGTAAACCGCCTTTGTACCATTGCTTTTGCAGAGCAGTTCTGATGTAGGGGGGAGTTCCAACATATAATCCTACAGAATTACGAATTGGTTTAGATATCTGCTTCTTCGCTTTTTTAGCTGCTTGAGATTTTTCTCGACTACCACCCCAGTAGCTGGTAGCGACTTTACCTTTATTATTACTTCCAGAAATAAGTTTGAAAATACCAAAAAGGGCAAAACAGCTTAATAGTACTAACCCAGATTGTGATTGAATGTGGGCAGCTAATTTATCAAGCTGGGAATTTTGTAGTGTTCTAGATGGTTGTTGTACCGTATACAAATTTTTATTCACTTTTAGTTTTGGTAATAAAGTTTGTATTTAAGCGGATGTATTTACCTTGTTGATAACAAAATTTGGTTTGCGACAATAATTTGTCAGTATTTACACTTTGGGTAATAGTCAAACAAGGAAACCCTTGGTTAACATTTTCTCCGACTTTGATGAGCTTTTGTGATTTTGTCAGTTTAGGATTAGCAATAAATTCTAAAAGTGTTTTCCCATCAGAGTTATAAACTGAATATAAGCATCCAGCAGCACCACAAAGTTGAGATGAACCATAATCAAAAATATATAAATTACCAGCACCTCTAGATGGGATTTGCATTACTTTGATTGAGCAAATATCCAGATAGCGAGTTGATTTTTTAGTAACAACCTTTTTTAGAAGAGGTTTTGTTATAACTTCATCTGCATTTTTCCAACTGGTGATTGAATCATTTTTAAATAAACTTTTATATGAAGTCGATACAGTTAAAGTCATGATAATTGTGCATATAATTAGAATAATTGTTTGACTTTTACTGAGTCGTATTTTATAAAAAATACAAAGATTTGATTGCATAATTATTCTGAGAAACAATTCATTGATTGCAATTTTTGCTTGTATTTAGCACTAGTTTTTTTCCCATATTCTGTGACTGTCATTCCCTTAATAACATCGCTAATTTGAGAGTCAATCGGAATATTAACACCAGCAAAATGCATTTGAGTTGCACGCTCAATTAATCTATCTCCACTAAAAGGTTTACCTGTGCTTGGGTCAGTCTGCTGCGATGTAATTGATAGTAAATTACTAGTTTCTGTAAGAATTGAAGATTGCTGTTCGGTTGATGAGAAATCCTGTGTTTCTT
>JBARZF010000891.1:0-3228 GCA_049649675.1 Rivularia sp. (in: cyanobacteria)
CTCACTGTTCACTGTCCAACTGAATCGTGATGCTTTCCATAGCTGGTCGAATATTACCGTTAGCGGTGCGAGCGCAAATAATGCCCAAAATACTGCTGTGGGAAGATAAAAGTTGTTTCGCAGAATAAAGGTTAATAAGGCAATGCAGGCAGCCCATGTTAATCTTCCAGCGCGGGAATTGGGGATGGAACGGGGGTCAGTTACCATGAACAAGGCAAAAAGCAGTAAAGAACCACTCATTAAGCGATGCAGGTAAACATCCCAAGTCCAATCCAGCCAGAAATTACGTATAGCCTCTAGTAGAGCGTAAAACCCCAAAAATGCTGCTGTAGTGTCCCAACGTCCGATACGGTGCAAAATCATGCCGCCAGTACCTACAAATAGAAACGCATACCACCAGTCTTCTCCCCATTGTCCTGGAGAAACCCAAGCGTCAGGGGTTAGTACCAATGCAGAAATAATTCCGAAATTGGCCGGATTGAAAAAATGTTTATCCTCAAACTTGAAAACAAACTTACTGGCGATCGCACAAGCAGCAGCAACAAACATCGTTGTGGGATAATCGGCTCGTAAAAGTAAACTGATTCCCAAGGATGTAATTAAAGGACTGCGAATATTGATTTTATGTTCAAAATATTCTTTATTTTCTTGGTCATCGGCAAATGACCAACGATTGACGATAAATGTTAAAAGCGATTGCATAACCAAACTTGTCGCAATTGTAACAACAATCATCGACGGTCGCAGCGTCCAATCTCTCGTACCTATACCTAAAAGAAGGAATAGAGAAAGATAAAGTATTTGATAGTCTCGTATATCTTTAAACAACATCACCCGCTGATTCCGGGATTACTCCTAAAGTTATTCCAATCTAAACGAGAAATATGAAAATTGGTTAGATGGTTACAGAATTTGTTACGGAACCATATCAGAACTGTGAAGAGACGAAACTTTTGTCGAGACGCGAAACTATGGCCGTCTCGACAAAAGTTTCGGTTTTGTTTATAACAAGAAAAATCTAAAATCTAAAATCTAAAATCTAAAATCCAAAATCTAAAATCTAAAATTCCCAAAAATGCAGCTTTATCCTTTATTCCCGCTTCTGCACCCAATTCTTAAATCAAGTTTTCCTAAATGTCTTTGGAGGGGTAATCCCAATTCCAAAACTATCGCTCTTACCTTTGATGATGGCCCTCATCCGCAATACACCCCTCAACTACTCAAAGTTTTAGATCGTTATCAAATAAAGGCAAGTTTCTTTTGGTTAGGTGTTTGTGTTGAGCGTGCGCCACATATAGCCAAACAAGTTTATTCTCGCGGACATTGGATTGGCTTACATGGCTATTCTCATCATAATTTTCCCCTACTTTCGCCAACCGAACTCAAGCAAAGTTTAAAAAAAACTCAAGCAGCTATTCACAATGCTTGCAATTTACCACCGGAAAAAGTACGCGATATCCGACCGCCAAATGGTTTATTTACTCCTCAAACTTTACAGCTATTTAACCAGTGGAATTACCGTCCTGTAATGTGGAGCATTGTACCGGAAGATTGGGTACTTCCGGGAATACCGAAAGTTGTAGATAGAGTGATGAATAACTTAGAAAATGGCTCTTTGATAGTATTACACGATGGCGTTTGTGGCGGACAATACGTAGCACAAACAGCACATATTGTTATCCCAAGACTCTTAGAACAGGGATATTCATTCGTAACTATAGATACCCTTTGGCAATCAGTGACCAGTGACCAGTGAGCAATTATCAATTATCAATGAATTGTTCTTTGATAATTGATAATTGCTCCGCTTCTTCTTCGTCGGTACCTAATAAATTATGTATTTCTTGTAATGAAGCAGGTTTTGTCGATGCTTCTGGTGGAAGTTCGCTTTCGTTTAGTTCAATCAAATCTTCTACTTTGCAATCAAGAGCTTTACAGAACTTTATTATTCTTTGAATGTGGTCTGTACCCGTTCTACCACTCTCCCAGTTTTGAATGGTGCTTTCTGTCACGCCTACGAGACGAGACAGTTCAAGCTGGGTTAAACCAGCCTTTTCACGAAGAAAAGCTATCCTTGGTTTTGGTTTCGGTTTCACAATTACAAGCACTGTTGTCATCTATAGCCGTACATCGTAGCATCAAAAAAATTCTTACGCCCAACTTTTTTACCTAAAGACTTGACACCCTTAAGTTCTTTAGGTAAAGTATTTAGGTACAGAGGTTTAAGTGCTTTAAGCGGTTAGTGGTTAGTAGTTAATGGTTAGTTGCTAACTGATAACTGGTAACTGATAACTGATAACTGACAAAAGAATATTTATTCCAAAAAAAATTCGGAGAAATCCGGAATAAACAAATTCAATTCTGTAGCTCCGTATATACCGCAAGAGAAAAATACAATCTTTAAAAATGTGGGCGAGGGTTCTTAATAAACACCCACTGAAACTTTAAAGAATGTATCTAATCTCGGTAACAACACACTCTGATACGACACAACACACAACACTATTACACGAGGTTTATAAAATGTTGAAGAAGTCATTGGGTTTCGGTTTATTAGCTGCTGCTTTGATGGTTGCACCTGGTGCGGCTTTAGCTAATTCTCAATCTCAAAATAGCAATCAACACACAGTTCAAGACGGTATCTCAGAACACGGTAGTACCAACGCTCAGAGTTCTGATACCCTTAACGTGCAAGACCAAATTCAGAAAACTCGCGAACGTGTAGGTAATCGCGGTGGTCGTTTCGGTCATGGCCGTCGTCCCATTCGTCCAAGCTACTGCGGTGGTAGCTATAACGGACAGTCACAAAATTCGTCTCAGGGTAGCGCTCAAAACGGGGTAGCTTTCGACGGTTCAGTTAATGGACAATCTAACAGCAGCGTTAGCGACCAGAAGCAGACTGCTGCAACCAGCCGTGCTTGCAGGTAACAGTTAACAGTTATCAGTGAACAGTTATCAATGATTTGTTTTCACCCGAAGCGAGTCTGGAAGGTTAATTGATTGGTAATTGGTAATTGATATCTGTGCAATGTGATTTCGATTCAATACAACAACACACAACACTATTACACGAGGTTTATAAAATGTTGAAGAAGTATGCCGGTTTCGGTTTATTAGCTGCTGCTTTGATGGTTGCACCTGGTGCGGCTTTCGCTAATTCTCAATCTCAAAATAGCAATCAACAAACAGTTCAAAATGGTACCGCAATTGACGGTAGTGTAAACGCTC
>JBARZF010000892.1:0-2361 GCA_049649675.1 Rivularia sp. (in: cyanobacteria)
CGATAAAGCTTTGACTGGGGTAATAACAGGAATAGAAGTTAATAAAAAAGTAGAAACTTCATTTGGAGAAACAGAAAAAACCGATTTATTTATTCTCGCAGATAAACCCTATGTTGTGCGATCGGGAAGCGATTCTTACTTTTCTAAATGTTTGCTGATGTCTTTGGATAAACTGAGTGCTGAAGAATTACAGCATCCACTGACAATTGCAGTTGAACCTGGAGAGAAAAAAATTGTTTTTTGTAATATCTATAATCCAGCAACTTACAGAAGTATAGATGTAAATTGGGAGGAACATCGGGAAATAGACTGGCAACTTTTAGGTCAAAATGTCGGTTTAAAAATTAATCGTAAAGCACAACTTACTCCCGAATTTACAACCGCTGAATTGCGCGAAAATTTAATTGCTCAATCCGATAAATATTTGAGACTTTTAAATTGGACTACCGAACAAGGAAGAGAGTATTTGCAGCAAAGATATCAAAAACGCTCGCGTCAACAATTAAATGATGCAGAGCTTCTGGATTTTATTGATTATTTGAAGTTACAGCCACAGAGGTTGTAGTTATTTTTGAGAGGGGGGAGATGGGGAGATGGGGAGATGGGGAGACAAGGAGAACTTTAACCTTAATAACTCCTAACTCCTAACTCCTAACTACTCCCTACTCCCTACTCCCTTTAACGCACCCGACAGAATTTTCTATCGGTGTCATCTTTGGGATTTTGCCAAGAGTAAGCAAAATGGCTGACTCCTTTGATATATGGCTTGTATTGACTTAAAGCTTGCATTTGTTTTTCCAAAGGTGGACGATTGCTCATGGATTTGCCCCAAGCACCTGCTAAGGCTGGGATTATTTGGGTTCCTGGTTTAGCGGTGTCTATTACTCGCTTTACCTGAGAAACAATACACCGACTAGTACCGCATTTTCCGTAAGCCATCGGATGCCATTCTAAGGAATTAGGAAATCTATCCCAAGGTTGTAAGCGCGAATCGTAACCTTTTCCTACTGTTTTATTTCCACCGGGGAAAAATACTACTCCTGCGGGAACTCCTATCTGCTGGGCTGGATAAGCTGCGAGAGCTACGAAATCGATAATACCCTGCATGGCATGAGCTACGGAAAGCTGCCACAATTCTGATTGCAGTAAAGGTTGTCTTTGTTGTGGAGAATTAAGTGCTTTTTGTTGAATCGGTGGAGTGCGCCCCTGCCATAAGGGTTCTCCTTCTTGAGGATACTGTTTGTCAAGCTTCGCTATATCTGATGATGTAACGTATCCCTTACTCAAAAATAGCCGAATCAGCCCCAATCCTTTGTTATTCAGCGCTCGTTGAAATAACGCTTGTTGAGTGGATTTGCTGTACAGCCACAAATCTGTAACTCTTGTCGCTATGGAATCTTTACCTGCTTGACGCGGATAGCGCACGTAGTCAAATAGTACACCATCAGGACGACGGCGCATTACTTCATTCATCATTTGATAAAAGTCGCGCTTAGCCTGCAAATTATAGGGATCGACAAATACTTGAGAGCCGTTATCTACTACATATAAGCTAGTTTGACCTTTTCCATTTCGGGCGATCGCCTCTTCTCTATCTTTACGCTTGGCGTAGGTATAGCCGAAATTAGTGGTAAACATCCAGGAATATACCTTTAATCCCCGTTCGCGCCCTTTTTGAATGCTTTGCGCTAATAAATCGGTGTTTTCTTGCCCTTTACCGCGAAGTACGGAAGGCCATACTGTACGATTCGAGTTTTTTGGTAACAATACTCGCCCATCGTAAAAAGTTTCTACATAAACTTGGTTGTAGCCTTTGTTGACAACATTATCCATAATTCTGTCAAGTGCCCCTGCTTGAACGTCGCAGGGATACAAGCGCAACCAGATTGCTTGGACTTCTGGCCAAGTGCGTCTGCGGCAGTCATTTACAGCTTGCGAATGCTGTCTGACTAATAGAGTATAACGATTTGCGGCTTCGAGATCGCCTTTTTGTGCTGACAAACGCAACTTTTCTTTTTGCTTAACTGCGGTAGATGTTATATGGCAATACTTAGTTACTTGTGCGTTTGCTGGCTGACTTTTTAAGTAAGGAAGAAATAGAGTCGTACTGAAAATTACTGTAAACAGTTGTCGTAAAATTAACTTTGGCTTTGCGACACTCAAGGCAAGCTTAAACATATTCACGAATAAAATTAAAAATTGTTACCAACCCCAATACACTTTTATTAGGTCACGTGTATTTTATTACATAATTTCGCAATGGGAGCTTTGAAGCCTTGATTTTATAGACTTCTAATATCCTATTTCTGTTGCCGTATATCATTATTCGATTTTTTACTAAATGTCAATAAGGCAACTTTA
>JBARZF010000893.1:0-23895 GCA_049649675.1 Rivularia sp. (in: cyanobacteria)
TTTACGTGCTTCCGAAATTTTACTGTTTTGCTTTTTTTTCCGGATATATAAAATAAGATTACGTTTTAAGTAGTGCGAGCAACCTTTCTTAGCAAAAATCAAAAAATCCGAATTATATTCTATACTGTTAACTAGCTCTAATGTATTAAGAGAGAATTAAAATTTTCCCACTTGATTACCGGGGAAGATTTTGCTCGTGAGATGAATTGAAACAGTCAATTCTTTCTTGTATTTTGTAAAAGGACTTCTGGATAAAAATTCTGGCAGGCATTTAGTATAAGTTGTAATGCATCTGCCAATCTAACAGCGCCCAAACAAACTAAAAATTTGATTATTTTTGTAAGTTTTCATCTACAATTTCTGAAAATACCTTTGTGTAAGAAAACGATTTAGGTTTTGTTCGGCGCAATTGCAAGTTTACCTCTAAAAGGAATAACTCTACATGACTTTGAGAGCTGAGTTACCAACTGCTGTTGGTGCAAATTTGATTGATAATGCAAATAACGTGGAACGCAGTCTCAACCCATTAAAAACGGCTGCGGGAGTCTATGTAACGGTACACGGTCATTTCTATCAGCCACCACGGGAGAACCCCTATTTAAACGCGATTGAGCGTCAGCCCGGTGCCGCACCATTTCACGATTGGAACGAACGAATTCACCATGAGTGCTATCGTCCCAATGCTTTTGCCAGAATCTTAAACGAGTATGGTGAAGTGGTGGGGATCGAAAACAATTTCGAGTATATGAGCTTCAATATCGGGCCTACATTGATGTCATGGTTGCAAAACTACGATATTGACGTATATCAGCGAATTATCGAGGCAGATAGAAAAAGTAGCGAGCGTTTGAACGGTCACGGTAATGCGATCGCGCAAGTATACAACCACATTATTATGCCGTTGGCAAGCGAGCGTGATAAATATTCGCAGATTCGCTGGGGTAAAACAGATTTTCGTTCTCGTTTTGGACGCGATCCCGAAGGAATGTGGTTGGCTGAAGCTGCTGTGGATTATGCAACCTTGGAAGCTTTAGTCAACGAAGGTATCCGCTTCATTATCCTTGCACCTTCTCAAGCCGAACGCTGTCGTTTGATCCCCACACCTGACCAAACCTTGGAAGAATGGCATGAAGTAGGGGGAAATCAAATCGATCCCACTCGTCCTTATCGCTGTTATTTACCAGATTCAGAAAATACTAATTCCCAACGTAGATATATCGACATATTTTTCTATGACGGGCCAATTTCGCGAGACATGGGCTTTAGCGATGTAGTTTACAACTCCAGCCATTTTGCCGGACGTGTTGGTGCAGCAGTTCGTGGCGATCGCCGTCAGTCTCAAGTTATTTCAGTCGCGACAGATGGAGAAACTTTCGGACACCATAAAAAAGGTACCGAGAAAACTTTGGCTTATGCCTTCACCCAAGAATTCCCTCGCTGGGGTTGGACGGTAACTAATTTTGCTCACTATCTCAGCTTAAATACTCCCACCTGGGAAGTTGAATTAAAACCAGTTACGGCTTGGAGTTGCGCCCACGGTGTAGATAGATGGCAAGATGATTGTGGCTGCGGTGGTGCCCCCGATTGGCATTTGAAATGGCGCAAACCATTGCGTGATTCCCTCAACTGGCTCCGGGATCGACTGGTAGAAGTATATCAAGAGCAAGGTAGTAAATATTTTTCCGATCCTTGGAAAACACGAGATGAATATATTGAAGTTGTATTAGATCGGACTGCTCTTAATATTTCCAGCTTTCTGAATCGACATCAAAAGCATAAGCTACAAGCATCGGAACAAGTAGACGCTTTACGTTTGTTAGAAATGCAGCGTCACTCGTTATTAATGTTCACCAGTTGCGGATGGTTTTTTGAAGAACTTTCCCGTCCCGAAGGAACCCAAATACTCCGCTATGCATCCCGCGCTATGGAATTAGCCGCAGAAGTAGCAGGGGTACAATTAGAAAAAGATTTTCTACAACTACTTGAACTTGCTCCCACCAACATCGAGAGTTTTAGAACTGGTGCAGAAGTTTATCGTCAATTGGTGTTACCATCCCAGATTAGTTTTAAACAGGTGGCAGCCCACTACGCGATTACTTCTTTATTTAGCGGACATCAACCTGTAGAAAAATGGTCGGGGCTTGGGGAGAAAAATAATCTTCAAGATTCGCAACTCCATCACAAACAGATTTATTGCTATACAGCCAAGGAATTAGACCATCAATTACAGCGTTTGGGTTCGATAACTCTGGCAGTCGGACATTTGAAACTAGTGTCCGAAGTTACTTGGGAAAGTCAGCAAGTGTCCTACGCCGTACTGCACCTGGGAGGTTGGGATTTTCACTGCTGCATCCAACCATTTGAAGGGAAACGGAGTTACACCCAACTCAAAGAAAAACTATTAAATGCTTTACAGCAAGGCAGCGCGGCTCATACCATTTTGGTCATGACCCAATTATTTGGCGAAGAATCCTTCAACTTACAAAATCTATTTGCCGAAGAGCGCCATAGATTAATGCGGTTATTGACTCAAGAAACACTTTCTAGAGTTGACCAACTTTATACTCAAACCTATCGGGATAATTACGGAGTGCTAATGGCATTCCACCGAGACGGATTAGAAGCACCCAAAGAATTACAAGCAGCAGCCGAAATTGCCCTAGAATATCGGTGTATGATGACATTACGTTCCTTAGAGCAAGATATCTCCGAATCGCAGTTAAGCTGGAATCACCTGGTAGAATTAGAGGCGATCGCAAACGAAGCCAAACATTTGCACTGTAATTTAAATCTTCCTGAAGGAAAGCAAATATTAGAAAGATTAAGCTTGCGCTTGTTATGGCAATTGTTATATGATGCGAGCGGTAGTTTCGAGTTTCAGATACAGCGCTTGGAAAGATTGATTGAAGTAGAAGAACATTTGAGTTTAGGTATATCCTTAGAACGTTCTCAAGAATTGTACTTTAATTGTTTGCACGCTGAAATACTGCCGAAAACCGTCGCTGAAATATTGAACGATAGCGATAAAAATCAGTTGCGTCAACTTTTGAAATTGGGACAAAGGTTAAAAGTTGATGTTAGCTATTGGTTGAGTAAATTGGGTTAGAAAATCTGTAGACAACGGTATTTTTTTGAATAAAACCCATTAATTGTGTAGAGACGTTGCAGTGCAACGTCTTTTTTTTACGTGGTTTGTTGTAGGGTGTGTTATTGCGGAGCGTAACGCACCTTCATTATGTGGTTGTTTGATTTACCTGGCGATTGAATATGCCCTCCGGGCACGCTGCGCTAACGCGGCTACACAAGCAAAACCCGCCTGCGCGGGTTATAGAATTCATTAGCTCGTAGGTTGGGTTAGACACGAGCAGGCAAATTAAATTTGTAACGATAATCTTTGTATATCGTGTCGTAACCCAACATTATTGTTAAGTTTGTAGGTTGGGTTAGACACATTTACCAAATTAAAATTGTAACGATAATCTTCATATCGTGTCGTAACTCAACATTAAGATTGTGGATAAATAATACAATGTTAGGTTAGGTTGCAATGTTTATTCTTTGTTTAAAACCATGTTTATAAATACGTTAAACCCAACTTACAGACTGTCATAACCCATTATCATCGTCCATATTAAAATACCCACCCGGAGCCACGTGACTGTCACAACCACCCAACCACTAACCCTAGAAGAATTCCTCAAACTCCCAGAAACCAAACCAGCAAGCGAATACATTAACGGGCAAATTATTCAAAAACCAACGCCAAAAGGAAGACACAGCCGTTTACAAGGAAAACTCTGCACTGCAATTAACCAAGAAGTTGAAGAACAAAAAATTGCATATGCATTTCCTGAATTACGCTGTACTTTTGGAGGAGGTTCTATAATACCGGATATTGCAGTATTTAAATGGGATAATATTGCTTTTACCGCTGATGGTGATGTTCCCGACAACTTTGAGAATCCACCAGATTGGACAATTGAAATTTCACCAGAGCAAAAACCGAATAAAGTTATCGGTAATATTCTTCATTGTTTAAAATATGGTACTCGTTTGGGGTGGTTTCTCGATCCGGATGACTCAAGTATTTTAATATTTGAACCGGGAAAACAACCCGTACTGTTTCAGGGAGAAGACGTTTTATTAGTATTACCAGAAATTGAATTAACGCTTATTCCGAATCAAATTTTTGGATGGTTGAAGATGAATTAATTAAATAACCCACGCAGGTGGGTTTTGTCTGTGTAGTTGTAGGTTGGGTTAGACACGTTTACCAAATTAAATTTGTAACGATAATCTTTATATCGTGTCGTAACCCAACATTAAGATTGTAGAAAAGACAGCAATGTTGGGAAGGGGGCGTATTTATTCCTTGTTCAAAACCATATTTATAAAAGCGCCGCGAGCCCAACCTACGAACTATCTACTAGACATTAAAAATGGTGCGTTACGGCAATTTATCATCTATTTTTTATGAATTAAATTTTTGTAGCCGTAACACACCCTACACCTAATCAAAATTACGCCGAAACCGATTATCGATTTTATCGGTTTTTTTACGATTGCAGGTAAAGCATAAAGTTTGTAAATTACTGATATCGTTTGAACCACCACGGGCTAAGGGGATAATATGATCGATTGTTAAATCGGTTTCCCCATGTTGTTTACCACAGCTTTGACATTGGTATTTATTGCGTTCAAATACATATTTTCTCACTGCCGAAGGAATGGAAATACGCGGTGTTTTGCTCATATAAGTTTTTGAAATATATTTTTTAGATATTATCTATTGTACGTGCTTATTAAGCTTCTAAGTACTGGGTCAAATTAAATATAAAAACTCAAATCCACGATGCATATTTATTATTTAGTTTTATATTTAAAATAGTTAATTTCTGAGAAGCCAATTCGATCGCACAAGAAAATTTTTATGCGTGAAAAGAGGTGACTATGATATGGATTTCATCTTAATAGCGTGAATGAAACCCTTATTGATTATTATGTTCGCTTATTTATCTATCAAAGATTAAAAAAATATCTCAGATGTTATGCAGCATACATCATGTCGTCAAAAGACAATTTAGGCTGTTGAACTTGATGTTCTTCAGATAAGAATTCTAAGTTAAACTCAATTTTAGCTATTTTGGTAGAATCTTTTTCATTGGGAAAGAAATCTATAGATGATTCAGTTCTAATTTTTCCTTTCTGCCAACTTGTAGCACCAAGTCTGAGAATCTCGCAATCATTCCCTTCTTCTGGGGAAGATAAGGAGACGCTGATATTGCAATATCCAAAAGATGTATTGATTAATTCATATATTCTTTCTTTACTGTTACAACCATCATTTTCTTTTGTGAGAAGATAGTTCACCTTCTGCCATAACTCATTTTCTAACTGTTGCTTAAATTGACTAAATTTAACCAGACTGCCGTTGTATGACAAAACATCGTCATCGTTACAACTCAAAGATTTGAATTTACTTTCCATATTCGCTTAGATCGTGTACTATAATTTCCAATTAAGTTACCAATCTTTTTACAGTTTCTCTGTTACCAAGACAACATCAATTGTAATCGCTTAAATAGTTTCAGCGACACCGTTTTTTTCAAACGATGTAATATCAACTATTTCTACCTCTGGTGACTCGATTACAGGCAATAAATAATCGTATAATTGCATGGCTTCCAAACAACCGTTAATGGCAGACACGGATTTATTGAAACTAGCAATTTTGTCTTTGACTACATCCGCTCGTCGCTTGTTATCAGCAACTTTCTCTTGTGCTTCTTTTGCTAAAGTTTTCTCTAAATAAGCACGCGCTTGAGGATACTGTTGCAAAATTTCGTCACTTTTAATATCCGCCATTGGTAAAAGCTGAGTTTTAAAGCTTTGATTAATGGTTTGTCGGAATGTGATGCGAATTGTTTTGCTAACTTTGGGTTCAAAATCTAACTTTAACAGTTGTTTAATTGCAGGTTCAGCTTCCACCATACTTTCACAATCAAAAGTTTGAGAAGTTTGCTGCAATGTCTGGCGAAACTGATAAATTGAAAAAGTACCTTCATCATAAAATCTAGGACTTTCTCTAACAAATCTGTCGCACTCTACCCGCGCGGCATTTTGTAAAGCCAGAGAAATCTGTTTTTCTAACTTACCTAATTCTTGTTCTAAACCTCCATCATTGCCAAGCAAACGGTACAATTGTTTATAATATTCAGCCTTACGAATTCTGTCATTCAACCTTTGAAAGAAATTAGCAACAATTTTCTCAGAATATTCTACTAAAATATCTTCCAATTGATTCGCAAGATAGTAAAGTGCCTCTACCAAAATGGCAATTAAAGGTGCTGTTGCATTGCGAGGATGACTTAATGTTGCACGTTTATAGGTGTCGGCAACAGAAAAAGTATCTAATAATTCATCCAAACGGTGAATCATTCTGGCGCGTAATTGATTAAAATCCGCTTCAAATTTATCGCAAGCATTAGTCACAACTTGGTTAACTTCTTCTGCAATATGCTCGCGAAATTCGTTTCCTACTTGCTGCAATTGCTGATTGAGACGTTGCAATTCCTGGGCTTTCATAGCCTCAATTTCTTGCGGTTGGCTATCTAATTCGCAACCTATTCTTTGATAATATTTCTTAATTGGAATACAAATATCTTCTAAATCGTCAGCCAAATGTTTAAATAACTCGGGACGTTTTTCTTGAGTAAGATAGCGAGTAATTGCTGCTTTAAATTTCTCAACACCGCTATCTTCAATCAGTTGATTAACTAATAAGGTTCCTTGCTCTGATAGAATTCTGACATAATTTTGATTCTGACTTTCAAAATTATTTACAGAAATCCGAAATTTATCAGCAGGTAGTTTACCAGAAGCAGTACAGTAACGTAGAAATTCATAGACAAATTGCGGCGTATCTTCTTTTGATTCTTTCTTAGAATTTATGTTATTACTTGTTCTATCGGTGATTTCAGCACTAGTTTTATCAATTACTTGATGAATATCGGCAAAAACAGTATCTAAACCAAACCGATCTTTTTGACTTGTTTGTTTAATTTGACTGCCATAAAATCCCAATAATCCACTGGTTTTAAAAACCCTACTGCCATGCTGAAACTGAGTACCAATTAAATTATTCAGCCTTTGCTTCAAATCGTTATTGTACCAACTTTCATCAATTCGATTAAAAACGTAAAAAACCCTATCCCTAATTCCTGGATTATCCCTTATTACTTCTAAAAGTTGAGTTTCAGCCTTTGTCATATCACCCATCGAAGCGGGTTTTAAGACACATACCACCGCCGAAGTATCGGGATGCTGAATTTTTTCATAAGTCAACCGCGCATCTTTTTCTACAGGCGCATCAATACCAGGAGTGTCAATAATTACGTTACCATCTTGCAAAAGCGGATGGTTGCAATAATATTCAATTCGCTTTAAAACCGCGCTATTACTTCCCCGACGCGCATATCCCGCAGCTTCCTTGAGGTTATTAAAATTAAACTCTTCCATAGAGTAAGTAGCGTTATTTATCGTGTGAATGTGCTTACGATTTGCTACATACCCCGATAATAATAAAATTAATGCTTGAGCCTGCTTTGCACGTTCGGATTTGCTTTCACCACCCTCTTGCTGAATGATAGCTTCACTTCCCTGACGCAATAATTCAATTGCATCTTCTCGATTAATATTTTCAACTTTGTGCAATCCCAACTGCTCGCACAAAGAAAATACCTGTTCTCTAACTTCTTGTTCGCTCAAAAAGGTGAGAACAACCTTTTCATTATCGGGATGTGCATATTCTATTTTGCATTCCGTACCCGTAGCGTGTCCTTCTGCACTATAAAGCAATTCCCTCTCCAAAAGCGCATTAATCAGCATTGATTTACCCGCACTAAAGGCACCCGCAAATACAATTTCAAACTTTGGAGAGATTGCTTTCCTCAGCGAAGTTTGTACAGAGGTAACATCATAAGCAGCCAAAGAGGGTTCTTGCTGTAAAAATCGCGTTAGAGAGTCTACTTGTTCCTTTAGATTTTGGCATTGAGGCAGCAGTTCTGCCATATGTAGCATCCCGATAAAATAAAATAGAAACTTTAGGGTATATTCTAAAAATGTTTTTTTCTATACGCTTCAGTACTATTACTGATAATATTTCTACTTTATAAAGATACTCTATTTTCGTTCGATAATTCTACTTTGCTAGCAAGCATAAGCATAAAACGGAATTAAAATTAATGAAATTATCATGATGTTTCTAAATAAGGGGTTAGACCCCTCCGAGCTTAAAGGTACTAAAACTACCAAGTATGAATAGGCTTAGATATTGCATCATTCTCAACAACAGGCTTAGAATGAATTCTTAGCATACCAAGTACGGCTATAGACATTTTTTTTAATCTAAGTTATGAAAATTTTTCCTATTAGACTTGAATCCAATGCAGATTTAAGAAAGAGTTTAAAAAGCTTTGCAGTAGAACAAAATATTCAAGCAGGGTTTATATTAACTGCGATTGGTAGTTTAAAACAAGCAACAATCCGCTTCGCCAATCGAGATAATACCACAGTGTTAACCGAAAAATTTGAAATACTTTCTCTCAACGGTACTTTAGCTACTACGGGAATGCATCTTCACATCGCGATCGCCGACATTCATGGTAAAGTTATTGGTGGACACCTCAGTGATGGTTGCATTATTTACACTACTGCTGAAATTGCGATCGGGATTGCTGAAAATTTCAGTTTTCATAGAAGCTTTGACGAACAAACGGGATTTAACGAGCTTGAAGTTGTGCCGTTAATTTCGACGGGTTTGTAGTAGCGCTTTAGCGCATCCGGAATTCGGAGGGGCTAAAGCCTAACTACGAAACTTCTTCCCCATTAGAATTAAGGGGAAGGGAGCAATCATTGATTTTATTATATTAATATTTCTATTTGAGCATCTTTCAATCCGTTAGAAGTAGCTACCACACTATGAATTTCGACTTGGCTAATTGGTGCGGGTTTCATTTCCCCTCGAAAATCTAGAATTTGCACCAATACAAGATAAGCAACAGCTAAAAGTATAGAAAATACACCCGTGATAATCGCAACAATTTTTCCTCTATCCATGAGTTTTCCCTGTTCTTAGAGATATTCTACCATTGCCATAGTACTTGATGGAATTTAACTGTTAAATTTTGAGATGCGGGGATTGATTTTAGAGTCTAAAAATGCTTTTAAAAGTAATCCCCGACTGACAATTTGTTCGCAAAGCCGAAATCCACAAATTTCCTGAACTAGCTTATACATTGGTTTTTTGGTTTTGCGCTTGAAATCAGGACATAAAGTTAAGGATTTCTTGGAAAGTCGTAAATATTCCGGATAGTCTATGTACATATAATCTCTGGCTAGCTCAAAGTAGCCATGTGCTAAAGCACGACGATAATTGATTGGAATATTCTGGTTATATTGTTTTAATAATTTTTGTTCTACTTTTTGTAAAACTTTGCAATGATTTTCTACCCAACGCTGTTTTGAAACAGTTGATACTGTAACGTTGCCGTATCTTCTATATATTGAATAACAGCCGGGTTGATAAACAACTTTTGCTCCAGCCACGATCGCTGAAATGAAAAAATCTCTATCTTGTGCAGCCGAGAAATTTTCATCCCATCCACCGCTTTTCTCTACAGCTGTTCTTCTATACAATAAGGATGCAACAGCAGTCCACCAATTTTCGATTAAAGATTGAAGAATATCTGTTTGCTTTCCAGACTTTTCTACCTGTTCTAAGAATACTACTCCATTCGATTGATGTCCTTGAAATCGCCAATCACCATAAACAACATCTGCTCCTGTTTCTTCTAAAAAATATATTTGTCTTTCTATTTTCTCTGATAATATTAAATCATCTGCATCTAAAAATTGAATATACTCTCCTTTTGATAAAGCAAAACCTCGATTTCTGGCGTAGCATCCGCCTTTATTTTCAGGAAGGCGTTCCCAAGTTATTTTATCTCCATAGCTTTTAATAATTTCCATAGAGTTATCTGTGGAACAATCATCAATTACAATGATTTCGAGATGAGGATAGGTTTGTTTTAAACAGCTATCAATAGTCTCTGCTATCCATCTTTCGGCATTAAAACAAGGAATAATGACGGAAACTAATTTTTGCATTTTATGTACCTATTTTTTTCATTTATAAGTTTTTAAGTTTTTTAAGAATAAGGTATAAAGTTAATTATAAAGGTCTTTATGAGACTATTTTTTAGCAGAAAAAACTACAGCGATAGCCATATTTTTATTAGAAGATAGATGGTTATTAATTAGATGTAGGTTGTAGTTATAGCTATTTTCAATTTAGGAAGTAATAAACGTTAATAAATATACGACAAATAGCTATATTACAAGCAGTTTTAAACGATATAAACTACTTCTCCGATTAAGTGCTATAACATTTGTTGATACTTTTTTCATCAATCTTTGTCAGTTAACTGCGAAACTTTATGAATGGCTTTAATTAATCTTAATCGCTATTAAAAGCTTGCAGAAAAACCTGCTTGGAATAGCTTCGTAAGGTGTATGTAAATAAGGTTTTAATTCGTCCCAAAGTAGGTTTTAAATCTAGATGCATCGCACGAATAAAATTAGAAATTGCAGCTTTTGGTTGACCCATTTCAAATGACCTTTCTGCGTGTTTGCATAAGAATTCCGCAAAAGTTTTAGGATGGGCTTCAAATAGACTTTTATGCTTATTTATTAAGCGTTCAAAACTTTCTTGACGCAGTTGGATATCCCGTGACACTCTTACTCCTTCATGGGCTGTAAGCTGGTAAGTCACAATAGGTAAACCGATTATAGAGCAGGCTGGATTAAGCCGTAAAAACAGTTCTGAATGAACGCGGGAGCGAAATGTTTCATCCCACCCACCAATTTGCTCAATGACTTTACGCTCCACGACTAATGTCTGTTTATTGTTGTATGAATAGCCTGGTTCAAGTTCTTCTAGAAAGAAATGAGAACCTTGCGATCGCAGTTTTGGTGGTATTCGCTTTTGGGTTACTTTTCCTTGAGCATCAACAACTTCCAAGCCGGAAATCACTGCGACTGGATTTGTGGAAGTATTTTCCGACAAGGCTTTTAAAGACACGCTAGCCATATTCGGAAGGAGTATATCATCATCATCTAAATAGGTTATCCAGCGGGTGCAAGCAGCTTTAGTCCCAACGTTACGAGCTGCTGCTCCACCACTAGGTTGTGAAAGTCGAATCAATTTAATTCTGCTGTCTGGAGGTAATTCTGGAGGAACTTCGGAAGCATCATCAACAACGATTATCTCTAAATCGGACCTAGTTTGTTCTAAGGCGCTTTTCACCGCACGAATGACAAGTTGAGGACGGTTGTGAGTAGGAATGATTACACTCAGTGAAGGATTGCTCATTTGAAATACACCCGTATTAATTTTTTTGTAGTTAGCAATAGCAAAAGGTTGTTTTATTTATGATGATTACACTTTGCCAAATAACAAAACCTTTGGCACGTTAATAACTCGGAAAAAAATAGAATAGCTTTCTAACTTAATAAATTACAGCTATATATTTGCATCAGTTTTTATACCCAAGTATTTTCTTACAGGTATTCGAGATTAATCTTCGGATTTGAAGAACTATTGGTAAATTATATGTCGCGATCGCCAGATATAACCTGCCATTGTCTGGGCTGATAAAATTGACATCTGCTAATAGTTTTATTAGCTTTAACTGTGAATCGAAAAGATTCAACTATATCGTAGGAATATACGCCATTACGAATATAAATTCTGGCACTATATACGCCGGGAATCATCGAGCAGTAGGGCATATGCATCCGTATTTCTGATTTTCCAACGGGAATTTCTAATTCCTGATTATCGCTGGTAGAGGTCATATATAAAACAAGACCTTCTCCTCCCGATAACGCCGTAACTAACATACCCAAATTGGCGGTGTGAATATGCTCGTAGGATTTACATTCTACACTTAAATATGCTGGTTCGCCAGTAAGTAAATTTTCTAAGTGATTATCTTGCTCATCTTTGAAGCATAGGGAAACTATGTCTAAACCATTGCTTTTTTCTTTCGGTTTAGGCGGTATAATCATGCTTCCTAAAGCATTTTCCTTACCGCTCAAACACAAGTCTTCTTCGTATTTACGAATTACTTGTTCGGTATCTCCAGAAGCAAGCAACTGACCTTTTTTCAAAAAGATAGAACTTTCACATATATTTAATATGCTGTGAGAGTTGTGGGTAACTAAAATAAATGCCGTGCCTTTTTTACGCAATTCAGATAGCTTGCGATGGCATTTCATTTTAAACTTGACATCACCAACTGCCAACACTTCATCTATTAATAAAATATCGGGTTCGATGTGAACGGCGCAAGCAAATCCTAATCGTGCAGCCATTCCAGAACTATAAGTTTGAACTGGTGCGTCAATTGCATCGGCGATTTCGGCAAATTCTACAACTTCATCAAATCTCTTTTCAATTTCAGCGGTTGGTAAACCGAGAATTGACATATTAGCGTAAATATTTTCTCGTCCCGATAAAATCGGATTAAAACCTGCTCCCAAAGCAATCAAAGGAGCAACTCTACCTTTAACTTTTACGGTTCCAGTATCGGGTTTAATTAAACCGCTAATAATTCGTAATATGGTACTTTTTCCAGCCCCATTAGAACCTACTAAACCGAGTGCTTCACCTTTATGTAATTTAAAGCTGACATCATTAATTGCCCAAAACTCATTTTTACGTAGATTATCGCTTTTTCTTTTACCACCAGTAACTTCAGTAGCGATATCTCTTAAACCGTAAAATAAAGAGCGTTTTAAATCCCTACAGAACTTTTTAGAAACATTTTCAACAGAAATAACTGCTTCACGTTCTTCAGGCTGCGTATCATTTTCTTTTACTATTAAACTAGTCATAATTTAGGAACTTACTCTCTCAACCACGAAAGGCATTGCCAAACGAAAAGCAACCCAGGTTACAAACAATCCAATTATAGTAATAATACTGACTATCCAAAACCCTACGGGTTCCGATATAATTCCCGTGGTTGCGAGTTCTCGCGTTGTTACGAGTAAGGGAGTAACGGGATTTAGTTTTACTATATTACCGAAAACTCCTTCTGTAGGAACTGGATAAACTACAGGAGTTAGAAACAGCCAAAAACTCGTCAGTAAAGTTAATCCCTTTGATACATCTTGATATAAAACTCCTAAAGGTGATAGTAAAACACCCATAAAGGTACCTAAGAAAATCAAATGAATTAAAGCTACAGGTGCTAAAATCACCGTCCAACTTACAGGAACGCGAAACCAGATAAATAAGCCGATAATTAAAATTAACTTGATAGCAAAATTAAAAAAAACTTCGCCTAATTTGGCTAAAATTAACGCTTCTCTAGGAAAGTTAACTCTTGATAGCATCGGTTTTGCTACCGTTACCGCTTTTACGGGGCCATTGATTGCTTCTACAAAGGTTTGCCATAAAGCGGTGCTAAACATTACATAGGCGGGATAAGGTAGATCGGTTTCTCCAATATTAATCACCTTGGCTTGACTGGCGAGAGTGAACCCCGCAGCCATGACTATTGGCGGTATAAAAGCCCAAATCACACCTAAAAATGACTGACGATATTGGGCGCTGATATCTCTTACTAACAGCCTCCAAGCAAGTTCGCGAGAACTTAGCAAATCCAACCACATTTGTTTGAATAATCTAGAAGGATGCCTCAGTAAACTTTCTGGGGTATAAATCGCTTCGTATGGTTGATGTTTTCTATAGTTATGTTTTTTCAATTTTCTTTTCAATATTTTTCACCCTTGGTTTTAAAGTTTTTCGGAAACCCACCCGTTATACAAAGATTTTGCGTTATCTACTAGATGTGGAGACGTAAAATTTTACGTCTCTACAAATTAATTTGTGGGCGGAGGGGTTAATGCCCTATAGATAAACTATTAACCTTGCGATGATGCTGTAACCGCATTAGGTGGTTGAGTGGGGGGAGTTTGATTGGAATTATTTTGCAAATGTTTGCGAGCGTAGCTGCTGGTAATGTAGTGATTGAGCAATCTATCTGCTTTACCAACTATTTTACCGACTACTTTAGATAAGAAACGATTCCCGAAGCTCAGTTTCTGGCAAATGGGGTCAATAATGGTCATCTTTCTGCGCCATCCCAACCGCTTGTATTTATTTTGGAAATACTTGTCTTCGCTCAGATTCCACTTTTCGCGCAATCTTTTCAAACTAGCCATTTCCCAACCGTCGCTCCAACGCAACATATAATACCCTACATCCGACCATTCTAAAGGTGGCCCAGGTACGTAAGTTACTAAGGAATCGGGTTCTAAATAAATAGTGCCGCCAGCTTCGGCTACCAAAATGCACAAATCTACGTGTTCTTTGGTATTCAGTAAACCTTCATCGAGCAAACCGATTTTATCGAAAATTTCTGTGCGTACCATCATGCAGTGAAATTCCGCCAATCCGGTTTCTCCACGCTGCAATTTAGGACGCACATCTGCAACTTTTCGTCCTTGCTTGAAAATCTTTTCAATAAACTGTCTTCTCGTGGTGTTATCTTTGGTTTCTACTTTGATTCCCGATGCACCACCAGCGCAATGTACTTCTTCATGTAGCGGTAAGTATTGACATACAAGGGGACTTACCACGGTTGCATTGGTTTCTTCGGCGCAATCCACAGCAGTTTTCAACCAACCGGGAGTAACCACCACATCGTTATCGATAAACACTACATACTTAGTGTCAACTTTTCGCAAACCAAGATTTCTTGCGTGGTTGGGAGAAAGATAATGTTCGGTACGAATTACTTGAAATTGCTTTTCGGCTGCTTGAGTTTCCAGGTAATTCTTAATATGAGAAGGCGAACCACCATCGACATAAATTAACTTGAATGGTAATTGTGTATGCTCGTAAATGCTTTCTAAAGATTCGCGAGTATAGCTAAAACGTTCTCGTGGTGCAACAATAATAGTTACTTCTGGTTTAGAGTTCATGCTTTAATCCTCGACTTTTATATTTTTATGTATTTTTTGCTTATGGAAGCAAGGGGCAATTTTTTTTGCTTTGAATACAAATCATTACCCGATACTTGTTGATACATTTCTACTAACTCGGAGTTAAGTTTGTTGGTATCATAGTGCTTTTCTACTTTTTGGCGACCTGATAAACCCATTTGTTGCCAAATTTCGGGATGCTCTATTAAATAAATTATTTTCTGAGCAATAGCTTTTTGATCTCTTTCGGGAACCAAGAATCCAGAAATACCATCTTCAACCAATTCGGGAATACCACCGTGGTTCGTACCAATAACTGGTAAACCCATAGCCATTGCTTCTTTCAAGGTATTAACAGGAGCATCTTGATTGCCGTCGCTTGCAGTCACACTTGGCGCTACAAAGATATGAGCTTCATCAAGTATAGATATAATTTCTTTTTGATTTCTCCATCCTTTTAAATAAACTTTATCGGCAATGTTCAATTCTTGAATGATTTTAACAAAACGTTCTTTTAATTCCCCATCACCGATAATGTTGAATTCAACATTGGGATAAATTTTTGCGACTTCAGCAATTGCCCGAATAGCATATTCTATACCTTTTTTTTCTATTAAACGTCCTGTGGTAGCTATACGAATTAAGCCAGAAGCATCCGGATATCTGGCTTTAAATGTAAACCGACTGCAATCAATTCCCGAACCGTGAACGACAATTTTATTTTCATCGCATCCGAGTTTAATTACTCGCTGTCTAAAAAATTCGCAATTAGTATAGAAAAAGTCTCCTTTTTCAAACAGTCCGTCGTAGACATTTTCGCCATACTGATGTAGGTACCAACTGATATCGTATCCGCGAAAAGTCGTTATAATCGTTCCTTTAACTGCACCAATCTCGCGCAGTACTACGCCTTCATAACTGTAAAGTCCGAATCTACAAATTGCTTGTCTGCCAAATTGACAGTGAATAATATCGTATTTTGGTGCGTCTAAAAAAGGTAAAGTTGAGTAAAACAATCTTAAAGAAGCAGCTCGTTTTCCGTACTTAAAAATATTTAGAGAACGCAGCAAAACTAAGGTCGCTTGAGAAAAGTTTTTTGCAAACAAACGCAGAGCATCAAAAAAACGCACCAGATAGTTTTTGGGAATTTCAGGTAAGTAGCGCGTGTTTTCAACTAATTTATATTTTTCTACATCTGGATGCGGCTTATTACCGTCAGCCTGCCTTGCATAAATATGTACTTCATGTCCGCGATCGATCAAACCTGTAATTTGATTGATAACGAATGTCTCTGACAAAATGGGGAATACGTCTACTATAAAAGCAATTTTCATGAATATAAAAAGATGTGTAACTTAATGTTATTTAGATATACATCAAAGTGTTAAAACTTGCTTGCAAGAGGTTCGCTTTTTACAATAATCGTTTTTGTTTTTAATAGCACATTTTTCCGGACAACTTCACAGTTTCTTTATTTGCAATCGCCGAGAATCAAATTTATTTAAAGTAGATTCTAAGTTACTGAAAGTAGGAATACAGGCAGAAAACGGCTGAAAATCTTTTCTAATATCACATTAACAGTCTTAAGGTTAAATAATATTTTAAAAAATTTTATTCATCTGTATATTGACCTACATCTTTGTGTAATTATACTTGCTGTACACTTTGGGTCAAGTTGCGCCGTCAAAAATATTACTAATATAGATATTCGGTAGACTAATTTATGTAGATAATCGAAATCCAAATAATGTATTTTCTGCACAATTTTCATAGAAAGTAAGAAAATTAAATATATAAACTTGTGATAACTTAGCGGAAGCAATAATTATGTCTTTAACACAAGAGATTCTCTCGCAATTACCCGGTGATGTTTTAGGGGGATTGCGTCGTGCGGATAATATATTGACATCTCTAAAATCGGGAAACGCACCCGTACCGATGGTGGTGAAAGAAAATCAACAACCTCTAAGTAATGTCGATTGGGATGTAATTATTTCCGGTGGAACATTAGGTATTTTAATTGGTTGCGCTTTGGTTTCACGAGGTGTAAAAGTCGCACTAATTGAAAGAGGAGTTTTGCGAGGTAGAGAACAAGAATGGAACATATCTCGTCATGAATTACAAGTACTTTTAGAATTAGATTTACTTACGTCGGAAGAAATAGAAAAGGCGATCGCTACCGAATACAATCCAGCCAGAGTAAGTTTCACTTCGGGTACGGAAGTTTGGGTAGAAAATGTGCTTAATATCGGCGTATATCCGGTTTATTTACTGGAAACTTTGAAACAGCGATTTTTGGAGAGGGGAGGAAAGCTGTTTGAAAATACACCTTTTACCGAAGCCGTAGTTCATCCCGATGGGGTGATGGTAAATAATCAATACAAAAGCAGATTGCTAATTGACGCAATGGGAAACTTTTCTCCCATCACCCAACAAATACGTCAGGGAGTCAAACCAGATGCATTGTGTATGGTAGTGGGAACTTGTGCTTCAGGTTTTCCGGAAAATCACAGTGGGGACTTGTTGTTATCTTTCACCGAAATAGAAAACCAGTGTCAGTACTTCTGGGAAGCTTTTCCAGCAAAAGACGGTAGAACAACTTATATGTTTACCTATATAGATGCAGATCCTTCTCGTATCGGTTTAGAAGCATTTTTTGAAGAATATCTGCGCTTGATGCCAGAATATCAAGATGTGGAATTAGAGCAGCTTGAATTTAAAAGGGCGCTATTTGGTTTCTTCCCTTCCTACCGTCAAAGTCCGTTAAAAACGCCATTTTCTCGGATTTTACCAATAGGTGATAGCAGCGGCAATCAATCTCCTCTGAGTTTTGGTGGCTTCGGTGCCATGATACGAAATCTTAAACGGTTGACTTTAGGTGTTGATGAA
This sequence comes from Rivularia sp. (in: cyanobacteria), assembly GCA_049649675.1. Lineage (GTDB taxonomy): Bacteria > Cyanobacteriota > Cyanobacteriia > Cyanobacteriales > Nostocaceae > Rivularia. Next base: position 17,944 of record JBARZF010000893.1, read on the forward strand.
GCCTTACAAATTAATAAATTATCAGCAGCATCGCTATCATTATTGCAACCATATCAACCGAGTTTGACAGTTACTTGGCTATTTCAAAAAGCGATGAGCGTGGATGTAAATCAAAAAATTCAGCCAAATCAAATTAATGAATTACTATCAGTTGTATTTGCTGAAATGGAAAAATTGGGTGAACCAGTACTCAAACCATTTTTACAAGACGTGGTGCAATTTGGAGGTTTAACAAAAACGCTTTTCAAAACAAGCTTAGCTAATCCAGGTTTAGTTATCAAAATTATTCCTCAAGTTGGTTTAATAACTTTAATAGATTGGATGTGGCATTACATTAATTTAGGTGTTTATTCTGTTCTATTTGATGTCAGTCGAATGTTAGAACCGTTAATGAGAAATCTACCTGGAAATTATCAATATTATTGGCATCGTTGGGTTGATGGTTGGAAATTTGGTTCTGGAAACGATTATGAACAGTGAGCAGTTAACAGTTAACAGTTAACAGTGTTAGCGCAGCGTGACGCGGTAGCGTCATACAGTGAACAGTTGGGAGTTAGGAGTTAAGAGTTATGGAAAGTTAGATTTTGGATTTTAGATTGCAAATATTTTTGACGATAATAGTTATGAATTTTAATCATCAATTATTTAGCAATAAGTAAATAAATATAGTTGTATTCTGTCATTGCGACGAGGCATTCGGTTGCAATCACCGGAGGTGCGGCTCATCCCAATCGGTTCATTCTTTTTACATTTCGTTACATAGTTTGATTCATTAGTGCCAACCTACTTATCAACTAACAACTAACAACTATCAACTATCAAATAAAATGATTCAAAAGCAATCTACAGTCAATAAATACTTTTTTGTATTAACTAATTTACTGCGAGAACGGCAAGTCTTTTTAGAAGAAATTCGTGAAAAGGTTAGATTACAAACTAAAATTATTTCTTTATTAGTTTGTAGCTCTCTATTTCTTGCAGGCTATGGTGCAATTATTGGCGCTTACCATAGCTGGATGCAGGCTTTATCTTCTGCTGTCAAATTACCAGCGCTTTATTTAATTACGTTATTGATTTGTCTGCCAACTTTGTACTTTGCAAATATAATATTTGGCGACAAAAGGACTTTTCCTCAGTATTTTGCTTTGGTGTTAACTGCGGTTTCAGTAACAAGCGTGTTGCTTTTTAGTTTTGCGCCAATAACTTTGTTTTTTATGCTTAGTACTGGTAACTATCAGTTTCTAATTCTGTTAAATGTAATTATTTTCGCAGCTACAGGATTTATCGGAATTTCCTCTTTATCTAAAGCTGCAAAAGTTGTTTTAGAACAAGAAGGAGAGAATAGTAACACGCGCCGTAAAATATTGCGTTCGTGGTTGTTTTTATATGCTTTTGTTGGCAGTCAATTAGGATGGACTCTTAGACCTTTTTTCGGTACACCAACATCACCTTTTACATTATTTAGAGAAAGGGAAGGAAATTTTTATCTGAGTATAATTCAATCTTTAGCTCATCTTTTGGGATTCAGATAACAGTTAGCAGTGAGCAGTGAGCAGTGAACAGTGAACAGTGAGCAGTGAGCAGTGAGCAGTTAGGAGTTAGGAGTTAGGAATGATTAAGGTCAAAAGTTAAAGATTAAAATTATCCTTGTCTCCCCATCTCCTCATCTCCCCATCCCCCCATCTCCCTTGTCTCCCAATCTCCCAATCTCCCCATCTCCCCCTGTTCCCTGTTCCCTATTCCCCGTTCCCTATATTCATAAAATCAATAACAAATTCTGAAATAAATAACATAACAATAAATAAAACAATGAATCAAGAAGATAACGCGCTGGAAAAAAAGACTCAGTTTCAAGGAAGCCAACATTTTGATGTTCTACTTAGCTTGTTGCGCGATCGACAAGGTTTTTTAGAAGAGATTCGTCAGGAAATTAGGTTGCAAAGTAAAGCTAATTCTCTACTAGTTTGTAGTTCTATTTTCTTTGCTATTTATGGTGGAATTATTGGTGCTTCTCACGGTTGGATGCAGGCATTAACCAGTACTATCAAACTTCCTGCATTCTACTTACTGTCGATCATGATTTGCTTTCCGACTTTGTTCTTTTTCAATGTTTTATTCGGTTCGCGGAGTAGTTTAAAACAGCATTTTGTGGTATTACTTACGGCTGTATCGGTGATTAGCGTGTTGCTTTTTAGCTTTGCACCAGTGACGTTATTTTTTCTTATCACTACACCAGATTCTTACCAATTTTTCAAGATTCTTAACGTGTTGATTTTTGGGATTACGGGTGCATTTGGGGTTAAATTTCTTTACGATGGAATGCAGCTACTTTCCCAAGAAAATGAAACTGGTAAGGGTACTCGCACTACTATTTTAAGGTCTTGGTTACTACTTTACGGCTTTGTCGGTATGCAGTTAGGATGGTTTTTAAGACCGTTTTTTGGTGCCCCCGGTACTAAGTTTGAATTGTTTCGCGAAGTACAGGGAAATTTTTATCTTGATATTGTTAAAGCAGTTTCGGAAATTTTTGGATTTAGGTAAATCAGTTAACAGTTAACAGTTAGGAGTTAGGAGTTAGGAGTTGAATTGATATAAATCCTGATTGTCTTGAAGAGATTTATTTATCTCATTTTGGAATCAAAAAAATTTGTACTTTCTACAAACATTTAACTGTTAATTATTAACTCTTAACTCTTAACTCTTAACTCTTAACTCCTAACTCCTCATCCTAATAGCTCATCAACTTCGACGCTAAAACCATTCAGCAGTCTTTGAGTATAAACAATATCTCCGGAACCAAATATAAGTTTTTGATTTTCGGTAATTATAATAATCCAGCGATTTTCGGGGAAAATTAACCAAACTTCTTCGCTTCCGGAACGTAAATACTCGTGAGACTTGGCAATTAATTCTTCGGCTAAATCGGCAGGAGAAGCTACTTCGGCGATTAATGGAAAACTTTGGGGGAATACTTCTAAGTCACCGAAATGCTCTGCTAACTGCGGCGTGATATATGCAACGTCTGGCGATCGCCCTTTAATTTTTGTCCGGCAAGGTACGTGATTATACACTTCTCCACCTTGTCCGCTGTTGTCTTTGTAACTTCTCCAATGATAGTAAAGATTCCCTAAAATTCTTCTTTGTTTAAGGGTTAAAGTCCTTTGCTCACCTAATTCTTCATTTACCCATTCGATTTCATAAGCTTCACCAGCTTCTTCGTATGTGTCGTTAATGCTATCGAAAGGTTCTGATTTATCTCCAGAGTTTTGCATCCAATCTACTTCTAAAATATCTTCTGAAATTTCTGCATCTTTAAGCGGGTTATTTATCCATTCTTCTAATGAAAAACTGGATGGAACTGCTGTAGAATCTTTCATTTACTTCTCCTCTGTCACCAATGAATATGTTTTTTGTTTTTCTATAAACACACCCTACAGTCAGGAATTTCCCAAGATTTATAGTGGCTAAAAGCTATTACTAACAATTAAGCTTTCGTTTCGTTTTAGGCAATATCTAAAAGAAATATTTACCGTTACCACTATTAATATGATACGGTTGAAAATTTATATAACCCGGAAGAAGTTTATTTAAAATCTGTATAATTTATCGCAGTGGATTTTTGAAACGAAACCCATCTAATATACGACTATTTTAAATATCTTTAGTTCCCAACCCAACGCAATGTAGAGACGCGATATATCGCGTCTCTACAATTTTGCGTACAAACGAAGAATCTTACTAGTTTATCTACTGCTTTATCTGACTAAATCCCCAATCCAACCATTGAGTTAAAGCTGCCATATCTTTGGATTCTACAGTCGCACCACCCCAAATACGCAATCCTGGAGGTGCATCGCGGTAGGAACCAATATCGTAAGCAACCTCTTCTTTCGCCATCAAGGAAACTAACTCTTTGGCTTTAGCGGCTTGTTCTTCTTTCGATAAAGATTGATACCATTTATCGGTAATCTTGAAACAGATAGAAGTATTGGAACGAAGCGATTTATCTTCTACAAGAAAATCAATCCAGTCGGATTTAGCAACCCAATCTTCTAAAACCTGTAAATTATTATTGGAACGCTCAATTAATTTCGATAAACCGCCGATGGATTTTGCCCATTTTAAACCATCAATTGCATCTTCAACACACAACATTGATGGTGTATTAATCGTTGAACCTTCAAAGATTCCTTCGATAAGTTTACCGCCTTTTGTTAAGCGAAAAATCTTTGGTAAAGGTCTATCGGGAGTATAACTTTCTAATCTTTCAACTGCTCTTGGAGATAAAACAATTACACCGTGTGCGGCTTCTCCACCCATGACTTTCTGCCAGGAATAAGTCAAAACATCGATTTTCTGCCAAGGAATTTCCATCGCAAAAGCGGCAGAAGTGGCATCGCAAATTGTTAATCCTTGACGGTTATCTTTTATCCAATCACCGTTAGGAACTTTAACGCCAGAAGTAGTACCGTTCCAGGTGAATACCACATCTCGATCTGTGTCAACTATCGAAAGGTCAGGGATTTGCCCGTAATCGGCTTCATAAGTATTGATATCTTCGAGCTTCAACTGCTTGAGCGCATCAGTCACCCAGCCTTTACCAAAACTTTCCCAAGCTGCAACATCAACACCGCGCTGTCCTAACATAGTCCACATCGCCATTTCCACCGCGCCGGTATCCGATGCGGGGACAATGCCCAATCGATAATCGCTGGGAATTTGCAGAACTTCCTTAGATAACTGTAGGGCTTCCGCTAACTTTGCCTTACCTAACTTAGAACGGTGCGATCGCCCTATAGTTGCATTATTTAAAGCTGACAAATCCCAACCAGGACGTTTAGAACAGGGACCTGAAGAGAAATTAGGATTTTGAGGACGAATGCTTGGCTTTTGTGCCGATTTTTGTTGTGTTTGCATCAATTTGACGGGGAATATTGAACAGAAAAGTGTGATGCTAAATCATAATTTATTCGCTCATAATACCCGATCGTGGGTTATTTAGTGAATGAAGAATTTTTATGAATTTAATACGTAGCGAACTTTATCCGAACTCGTTTAGTCCAAATTATTGCCTTGAAATCAATTTTAAGGAACTAATAACAAAGTATAAATTCACAATTTGTACCAATGTCGCTAGCCCGATAACCCACCTTGAAATAAATTTCAAGGCTAATATACCAAGTACGTTAAAACGTACTGAAATAATTAATTACCCAGTCAGATTTATCTGACTTTGTTTATTAGCCTGGGAATTTATTCCAAGGCGGGTATGAATGCTAGTAAAACGGTGGAATCGGGTAAGACTTTGTGGGGAAATATCAAACCTGTTTTGAAGGAACTTCCCGCTTATTTTGGTGTTGCGGCGAGTTTTTTTGGTTTATAATCGCTCTACTATAGCGAATTTCGGTTGAGTGAAATACAGTTTTATACCTCACCCCGCCCTACGGGCACCCCTCTCCTTAGTAAGGAGAGGGGAAGGGGGTGAGGTTTCGAGTGTATTGGATTCAACTGAAAACTGCTATATAGCGCCCAAGCGCAACTACAAAGCTTTAAACACGTAGCATTAATTTTATATGTTCTTTTAGCCCCACCCATAAGCGGGTGCGGGCTTTTGTATGATGAAGGTTTATTTTTAATTCCACTAAATTTCCCAAAAATGACTCCTACGGTTGCCATCGAAGTTACTCAATTATCAAAAAGTTTCAAAGATAAACCCGCACTTGAAAAGGTATCTTGCACGATCAATCAAGGTGAAATGGTGGCTCTTGTAGGTGCTTCTGGTTCGGGTAAATCTACATTATTGCGTCATTTGAATGGTTTACAAAATGGAGATTCCGGAAGCGTCGCGATTTTTGGTACAGCTTTACAAACCGATGGAAGAAATCATTCAAAAATTAGGTCTTTAAGAAGTCAGATTGGCTGCATTTTTCAGCAATTCAATTTGGTAAATCG
>JBARZF010000894.1:0-4376 GCA_049649675.1 Rivularia sp. (in: cyanobacteria)
TTGCTCAAACCCCATCTGGAAGAGAAGTTGGGCAGAGAAGTTTTGTTTTTATATGGTAGTACGACCAAAAAGCAACGCGAGGAAATGATAGACCGTTTTCAACACGACCCCCAAGCCCCACCAGTAATGATTCTTTCCTTAAAAGCTGGTGGTGTCGGATTAAATTTAACCCGTGCAAATCATGTATTTCACTTCGATAGATGGTGGAATCCCGCAGTAGAAAATCAAGCTACAGACAGGGTATTTCGTATCGGTCAAACAAAAAACGTACAGGTACATAAATTTGTTTGTACGGGTACTTTAGAAGAAAAAATTCACGACATGATTGAAAGTAAAAAGCAATTAGCAGAACAAGTTGTAGGTGCTGGTGAAGAATGGTTAACCGAAATGGACACCGATCAGCTTCGTAATTTATTAATACTCGATCGCGATGCAGTGATTGAAGAAGAAGGTTAAAGGTTAAAGGTTAAAGGTTAAAGGTTAAAGGTTAAAGGTCAAAGGTTAAAGGTCAAAGGTTAAAGGTTAAAGGTCAAAGGTTAGAGTTAGAAGCTTTTACAATTCACCATGCCCAATGCCCAATTTAAAATCTAAAATCTAAAATCCAAAATCCAAAATTGATATCATGCAAGCAAATTACGATTTACAAGCATCAAGAGAATGGTGGTCGCAACGGTGGTTAGAATTATTAGATTCTTACCGTTTTAAAAAACGTTTGGAACGTGCGAGAAATTATGCACGTCAAGGAAATATTCTCAGTATTAAATTTGCAAATGCCAAAGTATTAGCGAAAGTACAGGGTACCGAACCAGAACCTTATAGTGTTTCTCTTTCTCTAGATTCCTTCAGCGATGAAGAATGGGGTTTTATTGTTGAAACAATGTCCCAAAGAGCAATATTTGCTGCCAAATTATTAGCGGGGGAAATGCCGCAAAATATAGAAGAAGTATTTACAGCAAATGGTTTATCACTATTTCCTTTCACATTACCTGAAGTTCACAGCAAATGTTCGTGTCCCGATAAAGCCAACCCCTGCAAACATATCGGCGCTATTTACTATCAATTAGCCGACCGTTTTAGTGAAGATCCATTTGTGCTATTTCAATTGCGAGGACGTACTAAAGAGCAAATTATTAGCAATTTACGGAAATTACGTAGTGCTAATATTTCAGATTCCGAAATAGAAACTTCAGAAGTTCAAGAGTCGAATAACAACCAAAACAATTCTTTAAAACTAGATAACTTCTGGCAATACAATCAACCATTGGAATCATCATTAGTAGTAATCGCACCATCAACCGGCGAAACTGTTTTAGATGTATTAGGTTCAATTCCTTTAGCCAAAGAAGATGAAAGTATTGCAAATGTTAATTCGACAGATATCGTAATGAAATATCTTAATTCACTATATAAAGATGCCAGTCAGAAAGCATTTTTAGCTGCTATGAATGTGGGGAATCAGTGACTAGTAACCAATTAACTGTTAGATTTAAGGTATTAAGTAAGTTGGCGCAAATAAAACTCACTATGTAACGTGCAGGTAAAAAGCTCGAAACGGTTGCGATGAGCCTTACTCTCCGCCCTCATGCAACCGAATACCTCGTCGCAATGACAAATCACAACTATCTTTATTCACGCCTCCCGCTACTTAAACGCAAAATATTTAGTTGAAAACTAATAAGAAGTTTTGCCTAATCTAAGAAATCGGATGCATAAATCTAAAATATAAATCTAAAATAGGTAACTTATTACAAAGCAAAAGTATCAACATTTATATTTTATAAAAAAATAATTATTTGTATCTAGAAAACTATATTAATAGATCGTTAAATGATAATTATTAACTGGTTACTGATAACTGTTCGCTGGTTACTGATATCCTATTACGGCAGGTTCACTCAATTAAATAAGAATGGAACTTCAAAGCAAAATTATTACCGTAGAGTTGAGCGATGGCACAAATGTGAGGGTTGAAGCTACTCTTATTGGAGACCGAAAACTGACTTTTCAAACTCGACCATTTAGTGAAGTGACTGGGGCTATAGAGTCTTTGACAAAGGAAATAGCTGAAACCGTTCAAAAAATAAAGCCAGATAAAGCCCGTGTGAGATTCGGGATAGATGTTGGTATTGAATCTGGTAAACTTACACCTTTGCTTGTCAAAGATGCTTCTACTGCTAATATCGAAATTACTTTGGAATGGGTTTAGTAACTGTTATTGAAGCCTTTAAGGTCAATATTTTACGATTAAATTATTTACGCCTAATGTGAATTAAAAATGTCCCTTATTCTACTAAGGTTTTAAAGCCCGCTTAAATCTCGATTTTTAATTTATCAAAGTAATGATAATGGTTTGAGCGCTTAATTCACATAAGACGTTATTTATAAAAAAATACGAAAAAGTCGAAAAAACTAAAGATAGCGATCGCACTCTTTGCGACGATTTTAAATGTACTTATATGTGGTCGAGTACTAATCACGCACCCTACAAAAATCTAAAATCCAAAATCCCGGCATAAAAAAACTCCCGCTTTTACACGGGAGCAATCGATTGTCAGTAATTAAAATTTACCGTTCTAAAGAACCTAGTCTAAATCAGGCATGAACATTACTGGTTCGGATTCGCGGTTAATACCTCTCTCGAAACCACCAGCTGCCGCACGAGCGCGACCTGCGTGCCATAAGTGACCGATTAGGAAGAAGAATCCTAATACGAAGTGAGATGTAGCCAACCACGCACGTGGAGACACGTAGTTAAAGGAGTTAATCTCAGTTGCAACACCACCCACAGAGTTCAATGAACCCAAAGGAGCGTGGGTCATATATTCAGCAGCACGACGAGCCTGCCAAGGCTGAATGTCATTTTTAACTTTTTCTAAGTCAAGTCCGTTAGGACCGCGTAGAGGCTCTAACCAAGGGCCACGGAAATCCCAGAAGCGCATGGTTTCACCACCGAAGATGATTTCACCACTAGGAGAACGCATCAAGTATTTACCAAGACCTGTAGGACCTTGAGCAGAACCTACGTTAGCACCTAAGCGTTGGTCGCGAATTAAGAAGGTCAAAGCTTGTGCTTGAGACGCTTCTGAAGCTGTAGGACCAAAGAATTCGCTAGGATAAGCGGTGTTATTAAACCAAACGAAGGTGGAAGCGATAAAACCCATTAAGGACAACGCACCCAAACTGTAGGAAAGATATGCTTCACCAGACCAGATGAAAGCACGACGTGCCCAACCAAAAGGCTTGGTAAGAATGTGGAAGATACCACCAGAAATAGTTATGATGGCAACCCAAATATGACCGCCAACAATATCTTCGAGGTTGTCAACGCTGACAATCCAACCTTCACCACCGAAGGGGGATTTGAGTAAGTAACCGAAGATTGTCGCAGGGTTCAATGTAGGGTTGGTTACAACGCGGACATCACCACCACCGGGTGCCCAGGTATCGTACAAACCACCAAAGAACATTGCTTTAAGCACCAACAATAAGGCACCACTTCCTAAAATGATTAGGTGGAACCCAATGATGGTGGTCATTTTGTTCTTATCTTTCCAGTCATAACCAAAGAAAGAAGAGTATTCTTCTAAGGTTTCTGGACCGCGAACCGCGTGATAAATACCGCCAAAGCCTAATACTGCCGAAGAAATTAGGTGAAGTACACCAACAACAAAATAAGGGAAGGTGTCAATAATTTCACCACCAGCACCAACACCCCAACCTTGGGCTGCTAGGTGAGGTAACAGGATTAAACCCTGCTCGTACATTGGCTTTTCAGGGATAAAGTGAGCAACCTCAAATAAGGTCATTGCTCCAGCCCAGAAAACGATTAAACCAGCATGAGCTACGTGAGCGCCCAGTAGTTTACCGGAAAGATTGATTAAGCGAGCGTTACCAGACCACCATGCAAAGCCCGTGCTTTGTTGGTCGCGTCCACCCGATGCTATTGCTTGATTAGAGAGCGTTACCACGTGGGAGAACCTCCTCTGGGAATACAAATTGTTCGTGGGGCTGATCTTGAGGAGCCATCCATGCGCGGATACCCTCATTCAGCAAAATATTTTTCGTATAGAAGGTTTCAAATTCTGGATCTTCTGCCGCTCTCAATTCTTGAGATACGAAGTCATAAGCACGTAGGTTCAGCGCTAAGCCAACTACACCTACTGAACTCATCCATAAACCAGTAACTGGTACGAACAACATGAAGAAGTGCAACCAGCGTTTGTTGGAGAATGCAATACCGAAAATCTGCGACCAGAAACGGTTTGCTGTCACCATTGAATAGGTTTCTTCTGCTTGGGTTGGTTCAAATGCACGGAAGGTGTTAGAACCGTCACCGTCTTCAAACAAAGTGTTTTCTACGGTTGCACCGTGAATTG
>JBARZF010000895.1:0-2666 GCA_049649675.1 Rivularia sp. (in: cyanobacteria)
TTAACCAGCAGAACATTAGAAGGACAATATCCAGCTTACCGTCAGCTTATACCTAACTCATTTGAACGAGAATTAACTTTAGACAGAAAACAATTCATCAGTGCCTTAGAAAGAATTGCCGTATTAGCCGACCAAAAAAACAATATTGCCAAGGTTAGTATTGATAGCGAATCTCAAGAAATCACCTTGTCAGTTGAAACTCAAGAAATTGGTAGCGGTATGGAATCGATGCCAGCACAGATATTAGGAGAAGATATTGATATTGCTTTTAACATTAAATATTTGATGGAAGGTTTAAAAGCATTACCATCAGCAGAAATTCAAATGCAGTTGAACAACAACTTAGCCCCCGTTATCTTTTCCCCCGTCGGAGGAATTAAGATGATTTATTTAGCAATGCCGGTGCAGTTGAGAAGTTAGGGGATTGGGGCATAGTTATGAGGCGCGGAGTTATGAGTTAGGATTTAGGATTTAGGAGTAGCAAGTAGCGAGTCACGAGTAAATAATTAATTTATTCTCCCCTTGTCTCCTTGTCTCCTTGTCCCCTTCTACCCCTTCTACCCCCTCTTCCCTCTCTACCCCCTCCCCTCTTATTTATGTTTAATTGGAATTTCAATTGAGAATTCCGTACCTTTTCCGGGTAAAGATTTACAATTGAAAACGCCATCGTGTTTATCAACTATTATCTGATAGCTAATGGATAAGCCTAAACCTGTACCTTTCCCTACTGGTTTAGTTGTAAAAAATGGGTCAAACATTCTTTTCATGACTTCTTCAGTAATTCCTAACCCGTTGTCAGCGATACGAATTACAACTCGATTGTTATCTTCGCTAATGTGAGTGCAAATTCTAATTTTAGGGATTAAAGATTGATTTGTGTCGGTTTCTACTTGCCAAAAAGCATTCTTAACTCCTTCTTCTAATGCATCAATTGCATTGCTCAAAACATTCATTAATACTTGATTTAATTGTCCTGCATAACAACCAACTTCGGGTAAATTGCCGTATTCTTTAATTACTTCAATAGCAGGACTATCTGATTTTTCTTTTAAACGGTATTGCAGAATTAATAATGTACTATCAATGCCTTCGTGAATATTAACAACTTTTAAATCTGCTTCATCAAGTCGGGAAAAATTGCGTAACGATAAAACAATTTCGCGAATCCGTGAGGCTCCTATTTTCATTGAAGACAGCATCTTCGGTAAATCATCAACTAAAAATTCTAAATCGATTTCTTCTGCTCGCTCGCTGATTTCGTAATTATTTCCGTTAGAATTTTGTTGATAAAGTTCTAAAAGACCTAGCAAATCTTTTATATATTGATGAATATGATTGATATTGCCGTAAATAAAGTTAACTGGGTTATTAATTTCGTGTGCTATTCCTGCAACCAATTGTCCTAACGAGGACATTTTTTCACTTTGAATTAATTGGGTTTGAGCTTTTCTTAAATTATTTAGTGTTGTTTTTATTTCTTTGGTTTGCAATCTACTTTGACTTAATAATTCTGCTTGTTGGATTGCTACACCGAATTGAATAGCAGTTTGACATAAGAATTTAACCTCTAATGATTTCCAGTGACGTGGTGCAGAGTTTTGATAAGCCGCGAGCATTCCCCAAAGTTTTTCACCAATAAAAATTGGCGCAACAGCATATGCTTTTGCTTGAAATTGCTCTAAAAGTTCTATATGACAATCGGCGTAACCAGCTTGATAGATATCATCTACAGCAATGCTTTGATTGAAACGACATCGCCCCCCTTGGGTTTCTTGTATATAACTATCTTTCCAAAGCTTTACTATATCTGAACCTACCAGTTTTACCCAGTCTTTGTTGACAAACTCGGCAATAAATTCACCACTCCAATCGGCATTAAAACGATACACTGCAACTCTATCGGCTTGCAACGATTGACATACTTCTTGTGTTGTAGTTTGAAAAATAAAGTTTAAATCAAGTGATTCACGAATTTTAGTAACTACTTCAAACAAGATTTTCCGTTGTTTAGCTGATTGTTGCAATGCGTCTGTACGCTGTTTGACTTGTGTTTCTAAATTATTATTAAAAGCCTGTAGTTGTTGGTGTAAGTCGTATTGATGAATTGCCGTAGAAAATTGTTTTCCTAATTTATCTGCTAATTCTATCTCTTCCTTTGTCCATTGACGAGTTTGTGCGGTTTTAGATTCTCGCCATATTTCAAACGATTGTCGTGGATAATTTTGCCTTTTATCTGAATCGAATTGTCCAGCCCAAAGGGTTTCTGTATCTATTTCCTCGCGAAAAATGCTTAAGTAACCGAGCAATTGCTGATGATATTCGAGGGGAATCATCAAGATGCTGCGAATTTTAATGATTTGAAAAGCAGGTTGTAAATTTCGTAAGCCAGGGATTTGATTTATATCGGAAATTGCCCAAACATTATATTTATTACTTTTATAGTATTCTTTCCAAATACTATGCTGTTCCATTAAAGAATATTTTGATAAGTCTGGCATTACTGGTTGCTTACCATCGGTATAAACTTTTAAGGTGCTGCCAGTTTCTAAGCATTCATTTAAACTCTTAGAAGCTTGATTTCTAATGCAAAGCCTACCTCCGCAACCTTCAAAGGCAGCAATAGCTTTTTCTAAAGCTGTTTGTAATGGAATATGTTGAAGTGAATG
>JBARZF010000896.1:0-1582 GCA_049649675.1 Rivularia sp. (in: cyanobacteria)
CGTGCCATTTGTTCTGGTGCATAAGTAGCAGTTTTTTCAAAAACCTTTTCTCTATAGTTAATCATTTGCTGAAGATTAGCTGATAAACCATTAGAATTAATTCTGTAAAGAGTTAATGGTTGAGCAATACCTGCAAATTTCCAATTAGTTTGAATTGCAATTCTCACCCAACATTCAATATCTTCGGATAGCCCAAAGGTATCGTCAAAGTAATAATCTTCGACATAACCGTAAATATTATCTTGAAACTTGATATCTTCAAAAACAGCTTTTTTGAAAACCGCAGCAGAACCATTACCAATTGGACTACGACAAAGAATATCGAGCGGAGTAATATCTTGAAGCTTGGTAATTTGAAAGACACCTAAAGGTTTATCTGTTTCATCGATAAAAGCAGAACGACTAAAACTTATTCCCACATCTGGATTACTTTCTAAATGAGCGATATGCTTTGCTAACTTTTCTGGCAACCAAATATCGTCAGCATCTAAAAACGCAATATAATCACCGCTAGCATGACGGATACCCGTATTTCTCGAACCAGGTAAGCCCCGATTTTTTTGATGAAGAATTTTAATTCTGGAGTCAGTAAACTGCTCGCAAATTTTAACGCTATTATCAGGTGATTCATCATCAACAATGATAATTTCTATATTGTCATATGTTTGAATTAAAACAGATTGTAGGGTTCTGCCGATATATTTTTCTGCATTGTAGAGCGGAATAACCACCGATACTTTTTTGTTCATTGGTTGCTGATTCATAATTGTTTGGTAGATGTAACTGCACAAAAAAAACTGCTAGCAAGTCAAATACTAACAGAATTTTGTTCTTCTAAATATTATATTCCCATCGAGAGCAACTAAAATAACTAATTATAAAAGGGCAATTTTATTATTTCATGAAAGTTAAATACCCTCTTCCTAAGTTCTAACTCAATTAGTTCGTAATCTGGGGTCGGCAACATTACGAATAGTGGGACTTTGGTTTAAAATGCTAGAAGCAATTCGTGGAGAAAGTATTCGTAATATAACTAGCTTAATTAATAAAAATATGCCCTCTTTACTTAGCAATATTTTCGGGTATAAGCGAATTGCTTTCGATAATTTTTGAGTGGCTTCTTTAACAACTTTTGCGTCATTAGCTCGACTCAAGTAAAGTCTAGTCATGAATAAATAAATATAAGCAAAACCCCGATTCTTTAAAGGCTGAAGTTCTGAAGGTGCTGATTCAAACGCTCTCTCTAACACCAGAGTTTGATATTTTTCCATAACATCGAGCTTGCTTGACATAGCCCCCGAAGATAATCGATAAATAATTTGAGGTTTGGGAACGACTACAAATTCCCATTTCGGTGCTAATCGCAACCAATAATCCCAGTCTTCACATGATTTCAAACTCTCATCGAAATAGCCTACCGATTCAATTGCTTCTCTACGAATTAGTACGTTTGAGCCACTTCCAATAAAGTTACCAACTAATAACTTGGGATAAACATTACCTTGAAAACTTTCAGAGACACCGGGGTGAAATGAATTTCCATTATTTCCCATACAAATTGTCCAACTGTAAGCAACTCCTG
>JBARZF010000897.1:0-5245 GCA_049649675.1 Rivularia sp. (in: cyanobacteria)
GGTAATTAGCAATGACACCGCAGTGCCAAGCCAAGTTAAGACAAAGTGCAACATAGGCTTTTTGTGGGAAAATTATTGATTTGTAGGCTGGTAATTTACAATAAACTTTTCGGTATCTACTTATGAGCGATATGAGCGATCGCAGATAAATAACCCGATCCAAGTAATGGCATCTAATGATACCAAAATTTTTTGTATATATATTATCCTATTGCGGGTTGTAGTTACGACTTTAATTTAGTTAAATACTTAAATATTGCCTTATTTATTTAAGTATTAATTGTTATGTAGAGAAGTAAAGTTTTACGTCTTTATAGGGCTTTTAGTTATGGCAGAGACAAATTTTATACAATAGAATACTTTGGGATTTAGTTTTTTTTACAGATAATGAGCAATATTGCTTTTCAAGCCGGAAAACCACATACTTATCTTGTATAAAACCTTTAATCATTACCTGTGCTAGCCCAGTGTCATACAATTATTCGGGTTGCTCATGAGTGGAAATAATCAAACTCGAAAAATTTTGCTTCTGTCAGCGAACCCCAGAGGTACTAGTTTGCTGCGTTTAGATGAGGAGATGCGCGAGATTGAGGAGGGGTTGAAACGAGCAAAGAAGCGCGACGAATATTCCATATCAGTTGCAAAAGCAGTACGCTACAGGGATATAGATAGAGCAATTTTGGAATACGAACCCCAGATTATTCATTTTTCTGGACATGGTTCTGGTGAAGATGGTTTGGCTTTTGAAGATGAATCTGGTCACATAAAATTAGTTGATGCTCAAGCTTTAGCTGGATTGTTCCAATTATTTAGCGAGCAAGTTGAGTGTGTTGTCCTCAATGCTTGTTATTCACAATACCAGGCTTTGGAGATATCCCAGTATATTGATTACGTGGTGGGGATGAATCAAGTAATTGGAGATAAAGCAGCGATTGAATTTGCGGTGGGTTTTTACGATGCACTCGGAGCGGGACAAAATTATGAGTTTGCTTATAAATTAGGTTGTAATTTGATTGGGATAGCAGGAATACCGGAGCAACACACACCCCAATTTATCGCAAGGGATTCTGCAAAAACACCTCCACAAAATCCTGCCGAAGCAGTGAGAACTGTATATGTTGAACGTCCCCCCATGGAAGAAAAATGCCGTCAAGCAATTTTACAGCCCGGTGCGCTAATTCGCATCAAAGCAGCGCAGAAAATGGGGAAAACTTCGCTTTTGGAGAAATTACTCGATTATTCTAGAGAGCAAGGTTATCAAACAGCGAAATTAGATTTAAAACTTACCGATCTTAATACCCTTGCTGACTTAAAAACATTTTTACAGTGGTTGTGTGCTGATGTTTCTGACAGTTTGGAATTGGAACCAGAACTCGATAAATATTGGAATGATATTTATGGGTTGAATAAAAACTGTACTCGTTATTTTCAAAAATATTTATTATCTGTTAGCGATCGCCCTTTAGTATTTGCCATTGACAATTTTGAGCGACTGTTTGAATATCCTGATATTTTTCCTCAATTCTGCTTGCTGCTGCGGGGTTGGTATGAATCTGCTAAACAAGGAGATAGGATTGGTAAAATTTGGCAAAAACTACGGTTAATAGTGGTTCATTCCACTGAAGCTTATCCTTCCTTGGACATCAATCACTCACCGTTTAATGTTGGGATGGCAATTGATTTACCTGAATTTAATTTGCAACAAGTAGAAAATATTGCCAAGCGCTATGATAACAGTCAGTTGGGACAAGAAGGTTTAAATAAGTTAATCGAGTTGGTTGGGGGACATCCTTATTTAATTGACACGGCGATCGCCAATCTCAAAACGAAGGAAATAAATTTAGAGCAACTGTTAAAACTTGCACCCACCGAAGAGGGAATTTTTAGCAACCATCTGCGGGAACAATTATGGAATTTACAACATAATCCTTTGTTAGAATCGGCTTATAAAAAAGTTGTTAGAGCAAATGAACCAGTGCGGCTTGATGCGGAAATCGGGTTTAAACTACATAGCATGGGATTAGTGAAAATTTTAGGAAATGATTGTGTTCCTAGTTACGATTTGTATCGTCGGTATTTTTCGGAGCGTTTGGTGTGATAATTTCACCCGTCCCCTCTACTTGACAAGGAGAGGGGTGCCGGAGGCGGGGTGAGGTTAAAAGGTAATTACGAATTGGTTGTAAATTATGGTTGACCAATATATTTTCTCTGGAAGTCTACCGGAAAATGCCAGCACTTATGTAACGCGAGATGCCGATCGCGAATTGTATGATGGATTGCAAGCGGGAAAGTTTTGTTATGTGTTGAATTCCCGTCAGAGCGGTAAATCCAGTTTGCGGGTGCGAACAATGCGCCGTTTAAGAGAAAATGGTGTGGAATGTGCTGCGATCGATCTTTCTGCGGGTGGTGTCCAAAATGTCCCACCGGAGCAATGGTATGCGGATTTAATCGATACGCTAATTGATATTTTTGATTTGGATGTTGATTTTGGGGAGTGGTGGGAAGAAAATCAGTTAAATTCACTTGTAACAAGATTTCGCAAGTTTCTGGAAGAAATATTGCTTGTTGAAATTAAAGAAAATATTGTAATTTTTATTGATGAAATTGATAGCGTTCTCAGTCTTGATTTTCCTACTGATGACTTTTTCGCTTTTATTCGTTCTTGCTATAACCAGCGTGTTGATAATCCCGCATATAACCGTTTGACATTTTGTTTGTTGGGAGTCGCTTCACCCAGCAATTTAATTCAAGATAAACAACGCACTCCGTTTAATATTGGTAAAGCAATTTCTCTCAAAGGTTTCCAATTACATGAAGTCGAACCGTTGGAAAAGGGTTTTAGGGGAAAATTTAATGATTCCCAAGCGGTAATAAAAGAAATTTTAAATTGGACGAAAGGACAACCGTTTCTGACGCAAAAGTTGTGTCAGTTTATGGTGGAAGAATCGGAGCAAGAAAATCCGCGCACTGTTGAAGAAGTTGTCAAATCACAGATTATTGAAAATTGGGAATCTCAAGATGAACCCGAACACTTACGCACGATTCGAGCCAGAATTTTAAGGAATGAAGAACGGGCTGGGTATTTGTTGGATTTATATCAGCAAGTTAGACGTTCAGAAGTAGAAACTGAGATTACAGCAGATAATACCATTGAACAAAGTGAATTACTGCTTTCGGGATTAGTTGCCAGACGAGAAGGCAAATTAAAAGTTTATAACCTTATATATAAACAAGTTTTTAACGAGAATTGGGTTGAAAATGAATTAAAAAATTTGCGTCCCTATTCCGAAAGTTTTAAATTTTGGATTGCTTCAGGAGGTAAAGACGAATCTCGACTGTTGCGGGGAAAGGCTTTAATAGATGCTGAAGAATGGGGAAAAGAGAAGAATTTAAGTTATCAAGATAAACAGTTTTTAGCTGCTAGTAGGGAGAAGGAGATTCAGGAGAAAATTGCTGTTGATGAACGAGAAGCGCAGTTGGAGAGGGAGAGGAAGGATAAGGAAGCTGTAGAAAAGAGAAATCTGGTATTAAGTGAAGCGAATAAGAAAGCTAAACAGCGGATTCGTGTCGGGAGTTTAGTTTTAATATTTACTTTAGCATTTACAGCAATATCAAGTTTTATCGCAGCAAATAGAGTCAGAGAAGCGAGCAAAACTAATGAATATCTTGGCACAGTTGAAACATTAGCAAAACTTGCAGGGCAACTTGAAGATGAAAGTTCTGATTCTGAAGCTAAAGAACTTCTATCACAAGCTGGTCAATCTGTTAATATCAAAGACCATAAACTTAGAATTGCAATTCTGAATGCTGGCATATCTTATGCTTATCAAAAGCTTAAATCAAAGAATTTAGAAAAAGCACAAGAGTATTTAGATAAAAGTAAACAACAAAGTAAAAAGCAATGTCAACAGTTTAAAAAAAATATTTCTAATGAAGCATCACAATTTTGCGTCCTTGCTTTAAAAACTGAAGCAAATCTGTTAAAAGAGAAAGATGAAAGTCAAGAAGCAATCATAGAAAAATATAAATTAGCTTATGAATTTGTTGAAAAATTGAAATCGGAAGGGGAAAGAGGAAAAAATACAGATAGAAAAATCAGTCCTGCATTTCAAAATCTTCAAGTCAAAATCTTATCAAAGCAAAATGTAGAAGCATTACATCGAGAATTTATCGATTTACTTTCAAAATCTGGAAATAAAAATAAAGAGAATCAAGTTAAGGAATCTTTAATCGAACACTATCTAGATGACCTTGATAACTTACTAGCGAATAAAAAATGGAAAGAAGCCGATCAAAGAACATATCAACTTATGCTTTATGTGGCGAATAGAGAACGAGGTTATTTAGATACAGACTCTCTCAAAAATATTTCCTGCGAGAATCTTCAAAATATTGACTCTCTATGGGTAAAACATTCAGATGGACGTTTTGGGTTTAGTGTGCAAAAGAAAATTTGGCTTGATACAAGAAACCGATTAGATATAAATGAACCTAGGGAGTCAAATTATGACAATCACCGGCACTATCAGCGTTTTACGTCTCGAATAGGATGGTTGGATGATAAAGATGAAAAGTATTTCTTTAAATATGCTCAAGTTATAGAAGTAGTAGAGAAAAATTATCTAAAAGTTCCAAAAGGTATACTACCGTCACTATGGCCATTGCCTACTTTGAATATATCTACCAAAAACGCCAATAACCAAAATAGTAAGATAAGGGGTAAAGATTTAGATATTATGTTGTCTTTGAATAGAGAGAAGCTTGCGGTTATCGTGGGCGGTGAAGTAATTCTTTACACACGCTGCAATTTGGAAATCTAGCATAATCTGAGTTCGGGATAAGCTCAAACCCTTATGTTTATGTTACTGTTACTTGGTTTGAGAGCTTATCAACGTTTTTACTTCATTTTAGCCTTTGATTAATGATTACAAGTAAAAATCTATTCTTTAACTCGAACTGACGTTAGCATATTAAGCGATTGATTCTTCCCTTAATTTTGCGATCGCAATTTTCCCCTACTTGATATTAGTTGGGTTTCACTCAGTTCAACCCAAGCTATGATTATTGATTATCCAATCAATAATGGTGCGTTACCATGACGGAGATAACACACCCTATAAAAATCGGATATTAAATTAATTCACTCAACAATTAACGTTTATCTAAAAGTTGCCAAGTCGCACCTCCGACAACACCATCGGGTTCTAAACCGTTTCGCTTCTGAAAAGCTTTTACTGCATCTGCT
>JBARZF010000898.1:0-2663 GCA_049649675.1 Rivularia sp. (in: cyanobacteria)
TCTGTCAAATGTAATTTTTATTCATCAAATGTCATCCAAAATAAACTTTCATCTTGTTAAACGAAATTTTATAACCTGGACTGGTTTTCCTTATTTAAGTTTATTAATTTGGATGCTTCCCCTATTGCTATTAGGTATAGGAGATAACAGCCTGATGGCACACGACGAGGGACTTTACGCTTGGCGATCGCGCTTTATGTATGATTCGGGGGACTGGATCAATCCTTGGGGAACTCCGCATCATAAAACACCGGGTTTTTATTGGTCGATCGCCGTTTTTTACAGTTTATTTGGAATCAGTGAAATTAGCGTTCGTTTACCAAGTATGATTGTCGGTATTTTGAGCGTGTTGCTTGTATATGAAATTGGCAAAATATTATTAAATAAAAAAGTTGCTTGGTTAGCTGCTGCAATTTTGAGTGTAGAGTTTCTTTGGCTGCAATATTCTCGTTTGGGGACTCCGGATGTATCGATGGTTTTTCTGGTACTTCTAGGAATATTATCTTTGCTAAAAGCTGAATTAAATCCCAAGCATCGTTATATTTGGGGTTTAATTGCTGGGTTTAGTTTTTCACTTGGCTTTTTATTTAGAAGCTTCATGATTTTTCTACCAATAATAGCTTTATCACCTTATTTAATATTGCAGCATCGCCGCCACAATCATTTAGCAAACCCAATGTTATATGTAGGCTTTTTATTAGGGTTAGCACCAACTATAATTTGGTTGAGGCTTAGTTACTTACGCTTTGGTGGCGATAGTTTTGCAAAGTTAATTAATTTTGTAACAAAGCTTAATTCTAGCGAGCGTCATAATAATAACTGGATTTATTATTTTTGGAATGTCCCTATTATAGCTTTTCCTTGGTCGTTGTTTAGCTTATTCGGTACGGGCTTACTAATTCGCGATTTGCTGTCTAAATATAATTATAAAACTCAGAAATGTAGTAATCATAAAACTAATATATATGCTTGTATAAATAGCGACAAAGATGATAATAAAATTAGCAAAATATATAATAATTATAGTAGCGAAGAAGATGATAAGATAATTAGCAAAATATATAATAACTATAGTAGCGAACAAGATGAAAAGATAAATAATAAACCATATAATAATTGCAGTAACGAGCAAGATGCTCGCACTACGAGAAAAGAAAAATTAAAAGATTTGAGATATTTTTCAATATTAATAGGTTTCCCGCTGATTTTATTTATCGAAATCAGTATTTTTTCAACTCGAACATCTCACTACAGCCTTTGCTTGTATCCTTTTATTGCTTTACTTGCTGCAGTGGGTTTAAGTTGGCTGGGAAAAATTTGGAATCAACAAAATAAAGAATTTAAAATCCCAAATATACCTTTATTTTCTAAGTTATATATTCATCCTTCATATATTCCCTCAACTGGTATTTTACAAACTCTAAACTATTGTTTTGGTACCCTCGGAATTCTACTTTTATTAACAGGAACGATTGTTTTCTTTATAAGCGATAGCGATGGTGAAATCCGCAATTATGCAATTATAGGTTTAGTATTGGGTTTAGGCTGGTTAACTCTACCTTTAATTTGGATTGCTCGCTGTCGCTTTGGTAAAAATATAATTACTGCACGTTATTGGATAGGTGCTTGGTTGATTTCCGTTTGGTTGAGTTTAGCGGTAACTGGTAGTTTGGGTTTATTGAGCAATTACAATCCTGATTTCCAAGCATTTTTACAACAGCCAGAAATCAGTCAAACCTTAAAAAATCATCCGATAAATTTTGTTAACGTTGGCGGAAAAACTGGAGTGTTGATCAATTTTTATACTCCAAAACATGGGAAAAAAGTCAACGACATTTCTCAACTTCCCACTTCCAGTTATATTTGGATACGTCAAAAACAAGCTTCAGAAATATCGCAACCCCATCGCGTAATTGGTGAAGTGCAAAAATATCAGTTGATTAAATTGGAATAAAGGAATGGGGCATTGGGCATTGAGATCCCCCCAACCCCCCTTTTCTAAGGGGGGCTTTATTACCTTATTAAAAATCCTCAATAATTATAAAAATCGGGGCTTTATTCCCTCCTTCTTAAGGAGGGTTAGGGAGGATCTTATGTAGCGCGATATCGAGTTTTTATCATCCAAATTTTTTCCTAAAAGCATTAATAACGCTTTCATCCTTCGTATTATCCAAAACAGCAAACACAACCTTTTCAAACAAACCGCTAAATTTTGGATTTTCTACAAGATGATAATGAAAATATCCTGCGACATCATCGGGGTTATTTTTAAATACACCACATCCCCAAGCACCTAAAACCAAAACTTTATAATTATTAAATGCTGCAACCGATAATAATTTTTCTGTGCGTTGTAACATCGTACTTTCAATTTTATTCATTTCTTGTTTCTTACCATTCTTTCTTACCGCACCAGCATTAACAGCAGGTACTGTTAAAATCGAAATTAAAAACGGCTTATCTAATAATTGATCGTTATCATCTCTAATAACCGGCACTTGCGGCGAATAAATCATATCATCCAGGTAGAGACACGAACTATAATTTCGATTTTTCTCATACATTTCTATCATTTGAGAAATACAAGGATAAAGCCCGGTTGCTCTAGCTAAACTTTCTTCTTGTGCTTGACTACCATTTAAGAATCCACCACCGGGATTTTT
>JBARZF010000899.1:0-28935 GCA_049649675.1 Rivularia sp. (in: cyanobacteria)
CTCGGGAGCACCAGCGAGCAAGATGCTCGCACTACCTATTTTTCAACAATTAGGATGCTCCTCAATTAAAGGGAACGGAAAATAAAGAACAGTTAAAAGAAGTAATACGTAAAAAAATACTGGATAACCATAAAATTACTTATTTAAAATATTTTGTATAAATTATAATTGATTATCCCCAATTCCCTATTACCTATTACCAATTACCAAATATCTAAGAATTACGAATAGAATCCGACTGAGCTAAATTTCCAGCTTCAGTCTGCATCATTTTTATATCTGATGGAGTCCATAAACGGGGCGTTTGACAATGATGAGCTATTAATAAACCCCATAAACCCTTACCATTTAAAATAGGTGCAACTAAATTAGCGCGAACCTGCAAACTGCGTAAAAAATCGCGGTGACAATCAGCAACAGGTTCTGACTCGATATCTGGAATTGCCCGTATTCTTCCTTGTAAATACAGTTCAGCATATCCATCGTTAAAACAGTCATTGGGGCCACTAGAACCAAGAATAGACCATTTATCCGAACTCAAAGACTCAAAAGTCACCTGCCCATCCCACCGAGAATAAAAGTGATATAAAACAACGCGATCGACATCAAATGTATTTCGCAGACGAGATGTAGTTTCCGTAATTAAACTATCCCGTTCCATTGTTTCCGTTAAGCGATTAAGCACCCTTTTTAGACCACGGTCAAAATTTGGATTAGAATTTTGTGTCACCATTCTAATATTACAGTTGAGTAATAATTATATTGAATAATAATAATATGTTATCAACCACTTTATTAAATCCATTTTTAAATAATACTCTTTTAAACTTAGAAATTTATCTAATAAAAGAGGAATTGGGCATTGGGAATGGGGCATTGGGGATTGGGGATTGGGCATTGGTAATAGGTAATTGATAACTGATAACTGATAACTGATAACTGATAACTCCTAACTCCTAACTAATTCCCCCCATCTCCCCCTCTGCCCCTCTCCCTATCTCCCCATCCTCCGAGGTAATAGAATAAACAAGGAACGTTGCATCTATACTCCTTGAAGGTACTTAAGAAATGAAAACTTCTGAAATCCGCTTTTTGATGTGTGCCCCGGAACATTATGATGTCGATTATGTGATTAATCCTTGGATGGAAGGGAATATTCACAAGTCGTCTCAAGAGCGTGCGGTGCAACAGTGGCAAAAACTGCACTCGGTACTCAAACAACACGCGATTGTGGATTTGGTAAAACCCCATAAAGGTGTTCCCGATATGGTTTTTACCGCTAATGCTGGTTTGGTTTTGGGCGATAATGTGGTTTTGAGTCGCTTTTTACATAAAGAGCGCCAAAAAGAGGAGCCTTATTTCAAGGCATGGTTTGAAGAAAATGGTTTTAACGTTAATGAATTGCCCAAAGATTTACCTTTTGAAGGTGCGGGTGATGCACTTTTAGATCGAGAAGGGCGCTGGTTATGGGCTGGTTACGGTTTTCGTTCGGAGTTGGATTCTCATCCTTATTTGGCAAAATGGTTGGATATTGAGGTATTATCCTTACGACTAACTGATGAGCGTTTTTATCATCTCGATACCTGCTTTTGTCCTTTAGCTAACGGCTATTTACTTTACTATCCCGGCGCTTTTGACTCCTATTCCAATCGCTTAATTGAAATGCGAGTAGCTGAGGAAAAGCGCATTGCTATAGAAGAAGCTGATGCGGTGAATTTCGCTTGCAATACGGTGAATGTGGAAAGCATTGTGGTAATGAATAAAGCTTCCGATTCACTAAAAAAACGTTTAGCGAAAGTTGGTTTTGAGGTTATTGAAACCCCACTAACCGAATTTCTGAAAGCGGGTGGTGCTGCAAAATGTTTAACATTACGAGTAACCGAACCTGTACTAGAAGATGTACACGCCAATTCTCAGGTAGAAAGTAAAGTTGTCCGCATGGAAGGACATTTACTCGATGCTGGTTTAATTAACCGCGCTTTGGATTTAATTATTGATAATGGCGGAAGTTTCAAAGTCCAAAATTTCCTTTTGGGCGAACAGCGTCAAAGTACTTCTGCTGCTGAAGTGAAAGTTTCTGCACCTTCTCACGAAGTTATGGAAAGCATTGTATCCCATCTAATTGACTTGGGTGCGATGAACTTACCAGAAGACGAGCGAGATGCTAAACTCGAACCCGTAATTCAAAATGGAGTCGCACCAGATGACTTCTACGTTAGTACTATTTATCCTACCGAAGTTCGGATCGATGGCGCATGGGTAAAAGTGGATGCCCAGCGTATGGATGGCGCGATCGCAATTACCGAAACTCCCGAAGGAACTATCGCTCGGTGTAAAATACTGCGCGATTTAGAAGCAGGGGAAAAGGTAGTTGTTGACGTACAAGGTATCCGCACCATTCGTAAAACCGAATCGCGAGAAAAACGCAACACCGAAGAATTCAGCTTTATGTCTGCTGGTGTTTCTAGCGAACGTCGCGTAGAATTAATTGTCGAACAAGTTGCTTGGGAATTGCGTAAAATCCGCGATACTGGTGGTAAAGTTATTGTCACGGCGGGGCCTGTTGTAATACATACTGGCGGTGGCGAACATCTATCACAATTGGTAAGAGAAGGTTACGTACAGGGATTGCTTGGTGGAAACGCGATCGCAGTTCACGACATCGAGCAATCAATCATGGGAACATCTTTGGGTGTAGACATGAAGCGAGGAGTTTCAGTACGCGGGGGACACCGCCACCACCTCAAAGCCATCAATAGCGTTCGTCGTCACGGAAGCATTGCCAAAGCCGTACAGGCAGGAATGATTCAAAAAGGTGTGATGTACGAATGCGTTAAAAATCATGTACCCTTCGCCCTTGCCGGTTCGATTCGAGATGACGGCCCTTTACCCGACACTCAAATGGATTTAGTAAAAGCACAAGAAGAATACGCGGAACTACTTAAAGGAGCAGACATGATATTGATGCTTTCAACCATGCTACATTCCATAGGTGTAGGTAACATGACACCTGCGGGAGTAAAAATGGTATGCGTCGATATTAATCCAGCAGTAGTAACAAAATTAAGCGATCGAGGCTCAGTAGAATCAGTTGGTGTAGTCACAGATGTAGGATTATTCCTCAGTATGTTAGTACAGCAACTGGATAAATTAACCAGCCCCTATACCGTACAAGCTGGTTAATAATTCCAACCTTTTGTAGAGACGTAGCAGTGCTACGTCTCCCGAATTGCGAATACCAAACCAACTTTCTTTAATGATTTACAATTACAGTCTGCTGGCGTATTTTTAACTGCTGAAGAAAAACAAGCTTCAATAATGCTGCAACTAACAATTTCTAACAAACAACTTCAAATAAACCCTGCAAGCTTCATCGCTGATTTCCTACTCACAGGAATGGTAATCGGGCCAATTATTGCACCTTTTCTTGCGGCTTCCGGGTTGCCAATTTTACCGACGATTGCAAACATAATTTATTTCATGGGTCATCATGTTTGCCCCCAACCTCATATGGGAGCAGAATTAGCACCGCCTTTCCTCATGGCTGTCTGTATGCGTTGCTACGGTACGGTAACGGGTTTATTAACTACTCGTTTACTGTATATTACGGATAAAGGAAAAGCTTTTTACTGGCTGCATCAATACGGTTGGAATGGTGCGGCGATCGCTACTGTATTAATGATGGCTTATCCTTTAGAAATGGCAGCGGAAATATTAGGCTGGTGGAGTTTTCAAAATATTGTAGTTACACCATTCGGCTTAATTACAGGTTTAGCTTGGGGGTTATTTACCATGCCGATTTTACACCGAGAGCAAAACGCAAAATCTTCCTATCAAATATAAAACTGAATAAAACTTTTGTGGGATGGGCATCTTGCTCGTCCAAATTAATATTCTATAAGTAAAAGCTCTACCTTGCAGATTTTATAAATTATTTATTGAAAATCTCTTCAAAATCTTTAAACAAAAATAGCGATGCAACCCTGTTTCTATGTGTAGCGTAGATGCATAAAAATTATTTATTCTCTCAATCATTAAACGTTAATCAAGTGTTCCACCAAAGCTTTTATATAGACATGGTGATTGTACCGTTCGTGTACCAGCCGATAACCGTTATCGGCTAAAGCTTCTCTCTGTTTAGAACTCTTTAACAGACTGTTAATTGCTTGACGTAAACCCTCCGAATCACCGGGATTCACCCCCCATACGGCTTTTGCATCGATTAGCTCTTGGATAATTCCTGGCGAGCGAGTAATGATTACTGGCTTGCGACAAGCAAGCGCTTCAAACAAAGTAGATAAACCGGCTTGAAAATTATTTTCATAGAGGGTAATTGCAACAATGTCAGCATCACGGTAAAGCTGCAACAAAGATTTCCAATCATAGTAGCTATGGGACATATTCGCAGGAATAACTTCGGGGAAAGTCTGGGAATTAACAGTTCTAATTGCAGACGCAGCGCTAATTTTCACATCGACATTTAAAGATTTAGTTGCTCGTGCAAGAGTTCGATAATCCCGTTGTTCCAAACCTCCACTAACAATTAATGGACGCGATTTCTGTAGTGAAGTGGGTTTTGGCATGAAGAAAGATATATCTGTAGGCTGATAAGGAAATAGACAGATGCGGTTTTTGGGTAAATGCAGATAATTACGCAGAAAATCGACTTGATCTCGACTTGCACTCATGAATAGATCGACACGTTTTCCGATCTCAAACAACTTCAAAGCTAAACGTCCTTGCGGTCTGTTAAGACTATGGATAAATAAAACTACTTTCGGTCCGTTTTCTCTTCCTCCGCAAAGTGCTGATATCGGTAAACCTACAGATTTATCCATACAAAATACTACATCATTACTAGTAAGAGTACTAGATAGTTTATGCGCTAAAGCCCAGTTTTGATGCAGCCTAACAATTTTTGCAGGCACTAAATTTATTGGTAAAAAAACTTTACTTGGCTGATGGATTTTTGCCTTTAAAATCCGACCAACATCAACTATCACATGAGCGGGACATTTACCAAGCTGAGCATCTCGATTGATATCTTTCAAATCAATACAAGTGCTGAGAGCTAAATGATATGCCATTATAAATTTTCAATTCATTTTTTAAGGGAATCTACTAAATGAATGTTATTTTAATCACTTTGTTCCTAATGTAACAAAACATAATTTTATACCGCAAAATAATAATCACCATTAGTAATCTATTTAACCTCAACGGAAAAGCAAATAATCAAAAAAAAAAGCCATCCTCAATTTTAGAGATGGCTAGAAAGTATTTATATGAGCAGTAAGGATCATTTTTTGATTATTGCTATTGTGCATGAAGCGTAGCTATTCAAAAAATTGCTCAATGTAGGTACGTCACTAATATTATGATGCAATCTTACTAATCGATTGTTTTTGCTCATTAGTATCAAGTTTTGGCTGAGGATTTAATGTTTCGTAAAAAATCTCAATAATCCTATCTACTTTAGAATCCCAATCGAAATAGTTGGTACGGACTCTTTGAGGTCCTGCTTCTGCCATTTGACGGCGTAATTCTGGAGAATTCGCCAGTTTAATCATAGATGAAGCGAAACCATTCACAAAAGCTTCTACCGAAGTCGGCTCTACCCAAATACCGCAATCTGGATGTAGCGTATTTGCAGGGCCTGCCCATTTTGTTGCAATTACGGGTAATCCTAGTGCCATTGCTTCTAAAACTGCATTACCACCAGCTTCGCGCAAAGAAGGCATGACAAAAACATCGCATTCGCAAAGTAATTTCGATGCTTGTTCGCGTTTCATCCAGCCGTGAAAATTAACGTTATTTTCTAAACCTAAATCGGCAACTTTATTTTCTAAATCTTGCCGTAATTCTCCGTCTCCAACTAACTCTAAAACGGCGTTTGTTTTTTCGGCAACTTCTTTAAAAGCATCAATCAAAAATTGAATTCCTTTCCAATCGGCGAAACGACCTAAATAAACGAAACGAATTGGTTTATCTGGATTTATACCTTGTTGTTTTCTTGGCTGCCAAATATCTAAATCAACTCCACACTCAATTACCTGATAAATTTTCCCCTTGCACCCATTTGGTAAAGATTCTTTAGTAAGAGGATTAGCAACTATTAAAGTTTCTGCTTTTAATTTACCCGGTATAATCTGGTGCAATATGTTAGAAAATAGTCTTCCTAAAGTCACCGATACAATGGCAAATTTAGAATCCATATAGCGGAAATCCGGAGGAAAGTCAACACCGCCTGTTAAAGGTCCAAGAACTACTGGTACGCCAAGATTGTACATAAAGTTCAATCCTTTAGGGGTAATTGGTGAAGGTTGAAATACTATGTCAACATTCTGTTTTGCTATAAGTTCTTTTACTAATTTTTTTGCTTTAATTTGAGTAACCCAATGAACCATTTGTTCAAAAAAGAGTCCTTGAATTCTTGAATTAAATTGTCTGCCGATTCGGTCAAGTAAAATTTGTAGCCAATTATCTTCTATGAAGTGAAATCTATTAAAATCTTTGTCGTGAGGAAACTCTTGGCGAAGTTCGTCTTTGACTCTTGCGTGACAAACTATCTCTAAGTCAACTCCACGTTCCTGAAAAAGATGAAAATAATAAAGATTTTTGCCAGACTCACCACCCATACGGCGAGATACATTTTCTGCAACTAATACTACTTGCAATGGTTTTTTTCCGTTTTTAAATTGTGCCATTGTCATAAGACATCACCCTGGAATAAACTGAAAAACTTATACTTTTAGAGCAAGAAACTAGATAATCACTAATTGAAATTTTCGTGATTTTTATTTCAGATAGAGCCTAACCTAATTGATCAATATTTGATTATTGAAAAGACGAGCATACATTTTATGTTTCCTGTTCCCCATTCCCTATCTCAACTAATAATTTCATCGATCGAAGCGGATTCCAACATATTAATAATTAATAACTAATAATTAATTACTTGAATTGGAAATCCAAAACCCAAAGAATACCTAATATATAAAAACAACGCCAAGATTGCTAAATAAAGGATAGTTGTTTGAATATCTTGGGCAATACAAGAAAGTCCTTCCTGCCAAAGCCCATATAAGTTGACAAAGTATAAAGGTAAATCACCAAGGGCGATGACGATTATTGCGCCGATTAAACCAAAGCTATAGTATGCTACAGGTAATCCGAATCCAATCATTACAAACCGAGCTAAGTTACTCTGAGCTAAATACAAAGGTTTGCCAGTTGCTAATAAAGCAGGACTAATTGTATAAAACAATAAGGAAAACCAAATACCAGCCGATAAAATCGGCATCATCCATGTTGCTTGGATATATCTTTCATCATAAAGCGTACCGATAACTAAATCGCCTACAGTTACCAAAGCTGCTAACACCACAGCACAACCTATTAGTAAAAATCTACGCTGACTAATAATTTTGGCTCTAAGAGTTTCTCTAGGTAGTTCGGTTTGATTGGAAATCGTAGGAAAAATGACTTTATAGCTTAGTTGTTTGATAACCTGACGGGGTAAATTAGCCAAGGTATAAGCTATCGTATAAACCCCTAACATTTGGAAAGAAAGCAGCTTAGCTAAAATTAAACGATCGCTTTGTTCGGATACAAACATTAAGGCTGATGACATAAACATCCATTTGCCAAAAGAGAGAATCTCTTTAACTGCATCCTTATCCCAAGCAAAACGATTTCGATATCCGGCTATTAAAAAATGGCTGCCGAACATTTTATATATAGCCCCCATAACCACTCCAAATGCTAAAGCCCAAATACTCGGATTATAGGAAGCCCATCCTACTACGCAAACTAAAGTAAATATCTGTACGCTTAAATCAAATAAAGTTGATTTACCCAAATCCATCCGACGCATTAGGGTTAAAAGGCTAATCGAACTAAACCCATCTAACACCGAAGATAAACCGACAATCGGTATCAACCAAAGCAAACGTTCTTCTTCGTAAAATGAAGCAACTGGCAATGTCAGAATCAGACAAAATAACGAAATTACCCAACCGCGAATTATTTGTAAAGTCCAAGCAGTATTTAAAAAAGCTGTCTCATCCCCACGTTTGCTACTAACAATACTTTGAGAAATACCGATATCAGAAAATAACTCTATACCCATTCTCAACGTATTGACAACAGTCATCAAACCGAAAAATTCTGGAACTAATAAACGAGTCAAAACCAAATTGCTACCTAAGCGAACAACTTGACTCATTCCATAACCTGCAATCGTCCAGATTGCACTCCGGTAAGCACGCTTTTTTAAAGATGTCATAAATGTATAAAATACCCGTGCAAATCAAATGAATGAAGCTGAATTATTTAACCAAAGTAGCCAATGTCGCCTTTTTATTGTTGCCATTTAGGCAATATCGCGAATTAAATTTTGCTTTCTCCATACAGCCATCGAAGTAGAAATACGAACGAATGCAAAAAATTATTAAGGAAAGACTACTCTGATTTTTTATAGCTGAAAACCACTAATCTATGATTATTAGGGTTAATATATCGGCATATTGGCATCAAAAGATAAAAGTCGCATATAGCAATAAATTGCTAACAATTACCAACGGTTTGACTTAGACTCTATTCAATAATGGCTTGAATATACTTATTTAACTATATTTACACAATGTTTAAACATTTGAAACAATAGCATATTATTTTTTTAAAGTAAAATCGTTTCGACCATTGAAAATATAAATTTTCTATGTAGAAAAAAAATCTTTTTTAAAGTTATTGTGAAGATTATTGCGAAATAGGCGCAGTTCTAGCTGTAAATATTAACTAAAAAAGTAGTTAGATTAGGATGTTTAGGCATCTAGTTAAGTTAAAAACTGAGATAGTAGCTAATCGTTTCTAGAAGTGCTTAAATCTTAAACGAGTGTATTTTCTATGCCGTCGCCACCAGATGCAGGTAAATAGTTACTTCGATGCTTGCGCTCTGATGAACATAAGTAATCTTTATGAGAGTAGGGCTTACGTCTTGTTTGACGAAAAATGTTGATTAATTAGAATAAACCGCTTCAATAAGAAGAAGTTATTCTAACCCCACAATAAAGTACTTTTAAATTCAGCTTTCAGTTTTCATATTCTCTAAAAACTATGAATATATCAGGATTATCTGGAACTTCGACCAAAAAACCAAAAATTCATTTTCATTTCGTTGATAGCTTGCGTGGGATTGGTGCTGTATGGGTCGTTTTATACCATATATCTGCAACCCGACGACTAGTAGAATTAACTACGATATTACCAGATTGGTTGGAAAATATTGCGTTTAAATGGGGTAGTTTGGGTGTAGCAATTTTCTTTGTGTTAAGCGGATTTGTAATCGCCCACTCTTTACGCACAGCTTTTATTACTCCATCTTATGTGGGACGTTTTTCTTTACGGCGTTTAATCAGACTTAGCCCTCCATACTATGTAGCAATTATTTTAGCTTTAGGGTCTGCTTTATTTTCATCTGTTGTAAAAAATGAAGCTTTTCTGCCGATGAATCAGTCTTTTTCTGTGGGAAGATTAGTCGCACATTTATTTTACGTACAGGAATTTCTGGGATTTAAGCCTTTTGATAACATTTATTGGACGTTAAATTTAGAAATTCAGTTTTACCTGATATTTTGTACTTTATTAGGATTGGCGCAGTGGTTAAATAAATCCAACAATAAATGGGGAAAAGCAATCGTTTTTGTTCCTGCTGCAATACTCTGTGCTACTTATCCTTTAGGCATACTTGAAGACAACGGTTTGGGTGCATTATTCTTTTTTCCGCTATACTACGGTTTTTTATTAGGAATATTTGCCTATTGGTGCTGGCAAGATAAACTCAAATCTATATATTTCTATTTATATGCTGCCATTTTATTGGCGGGAGGGATAGCTCAGTCTTCTGGCTTTACAATAACTTGCGTCATAGTCTCCATTCTTTTACTAGAAGTTGGTAGAGCCAATCAAATGCAGCATTTCTTGAATTGGCAGCCTTTACAATTTTTAGGGCGTATATCTTACAGTCTTTACCTGACTCACAACATTATAGTTGGTACCGTTTTATTCTTAGTATTCAAATTCTTAAAAGCGAATCTAGTTACAGAAATAACAATAATGGTTGTAGCAATCTTTGCAAGTCTAGTTTTTGGGGCAATTATGCATGAATTAGTCGAAAAGCCATCTATCAAATTAAGTCGCAAAGTCAAGTTAGTGAAACAAGAGGCAGTTAAAACATGAAATTACTGATTACAGGAGCATCTGGTTTTTTAGGAAAATATGTAGTCGCCGAAGCATTACGACGCGGGTTTCAAGTACGTGCCGCAATCAGACATACTAGTAACGAAAAGCGTTTAGCTTGGCGCAATTCTGACAATTTAGAATTAATACGCATAGATTTAACCCAATCGGTTGGACTTGAAGACGCTTTAAAAGGTATAGATGCTGTGGTGCATTTAGCCGCAGCGAAACAGGGTAGCTACGATACGCAGTATGCAAATACCGTTAGCGCTACCGAAAATTTACTAGAATCAATGGTAGCGGTAAATGTTAAAAGGTTAGTGGCGATAAGTACGTTCAGCGTATTCGATTATTTACATATACCTAATGGCGGAATTATTAATGAAGATTCGCCTATTGAAAGTCAGCCTTTAGATAGAGACGTTTATGCCCAAACCAAATTGATTCAAGAAAGTCTGTTTCGAGATTTTGAACAGAAAAATCGGGGAGAAGTCACTATTCTCCGTCCGGGGATAGTTTACGGAAGGAATAACTTGTGGAATGCTCATTTAGGAGTAAATTTAAAGAATCGTTTATGGATTCGCATCGGTGGAAACGCCCAGCTTCCCCTTACTTATGTAGAAAACTGCGCCCAAGCCATAGTTAACGCTTGTGGCAGGAAAGAAGCTATCGGTAAGACTTTGAATATTGTTGACTCGGATTTACCTTCCTCAAAAGTTTATGCCGATAAAATTGTCAAACTATTACCGCGTCAGCCTTCCACAATTGGCATGAATTGGACTGCAATGCGCTTATTATCTCGTAGCGCTTGGTTATTTAATAACGTATTGCTGTTCGGAAAAATTAAACTACCCGGTATCTTAGTACCAGCAAAATTAGAAGCCCGCTTCAAACCATTTCGCTACAGCAATGAAGAAGCCCAGAGAATATTGAATTGGCAACCCTTATACTCTCTAGATGAAGCTTTAAAGCGTAGCTGTAGCAATATCGATTTATTTTCAGATGCAGCGAGTCAGACGGGTGTTGCTTCCTGACTAGAGAGATCCGGGGATGAGGAGATGGGGAGACAAAGAGACAAAGTAGAAATAAAATTCCCAACTCCTAACTCCTAACTCCTAACTCCTAACTCCTAACCTTTAACCTTTAACCTTTAACCTGATTTATGCGTATTGCTTATTTAACTGGAGAATATCCCAGAGCTACAGATACTTTTATTCAACGTGAGGTTGCTGCTCTCCGCCAGCAAGGGGCACAAGTAGAGACATTTTCTGTGCGCCCTACTGGTGAAGAGCATATGGTGGGAGAAGAACAAAAACAAGAACGAAATCAAACTTTTTATATTCTCCCGCCAAATCCGATGAAGGTGTTGCGGGCGCATCTAAATTTATTGCTCAGTTCTCCAAAAAGATATTTTGCTGGATTGAAATTAGCCCGAGCAACTAGATTGCATGGATTGCGCGGAAATCTCTATCAATTATTCTATTTTTTAGAAGCCGGTATTCTCGCTCAAGAAATAAAACGAAGACAAATCCCGCATTTACACAACCATTTCGGAGATTCTAGCTGTAGCGTTGCGATGTTGGCCGCAGAATTAGGGGGTTTTAGCTATAGCTTTACATTACATGGCCCCT
Source organism: Rivularia sp. (in: cyanobacteria) (assembly GCA_049649675.1). Lineage (GTDB taxonomy): Bacteria > Cyanobacteriota > Cyanobacteriia > Cyanobacteriales > Nostocaceae > Rivularia. The sequence continues at coordinate 11,871 of JBARZF010000899.1, forward strand.
ATATTTTCTTTCAGCCGTATCATTGGAGACTAGACGAGAAAATAAACAGATCCTTATTTGTAAGCTGTATTAGTAACTATTGTCGCAGTCAAGGAATGATATTTTCACCGATAGAAAAATGGAATAAACTGCAAATCATTCACTGCGGTATCGACCCGGCATTATTTAAACCTGTATCTCACCAAGGACAAGGGAAACACTTGATATATGTCGCTAGACTAACTGCTGTTAAAGGTTTGCCGATTCTTTTAGAAAGTTTAGTTTCTTTAAAACAACAGCATCCAGATGTGATTTTAACAGTAGTTGGTGACGGTAGCGATCGCACTTATTTAGAGCAGATGACTGCTGATTTAAATTTAGGCGATAGTGTAAAATTTGTTGGCTACAAATCGCAAGCAGAAGTACGTAAATACTTTGAAGAAGCAGACGTATTCGTTTCATCCAGCTTTGCCGAAGGAGTACCTGTAGTATTAATGGAAGCAATGGCAGCAGGAGTACCCGTAGTTGCTACACAAATCGCCGGAGTTAGCGAATTAGTAGAAAATGACGTTAGCGGCTATATTCTACCTGCTGGGGACACAGTTTCATTAACGCAAAGCATCGAAAAACTACTCAACGATGCCGAATTAAGAGCTAAATTCGGCATCGCAGGAAGAAACAAAGTTGAAAAAGAATTTAATATAAATATCGAAGCTGAAAAACTCTATCAAGTCATGAGCAAAGCAATAAATAATAAACAATTATCAGTTAACAATGAACAATTAGCAATGAAAGATGAACAGTTGATAACTGATAATTGATAATTGTCTCCTACTTAGCCCAATCCATAGGCTCCATAGGTTCAAAAGAAGTTGTCATCTTATAGGCAGAACCCGTTTCTAAGGAGTTTTGGATTGCTAAGACAAGTTCGTTATTGTGTAGTGAAAATTCTGGTGAGAGTCTACAAGGACGATTTTCTATGATTGCATCAGTCATTTCTGCAACACCCCGACAGAAATCCATTTGTTGTGCCCCTCTAGATCCAAATTTGGGAGCTTTCTTGACTAAAGGATAATTTTGCTTCCAAATACCTTCGAGTCTTTTACGCCCTATGGTAAGACTGCGACGAATATAAACGGGTGTTCCATAATACCAGCAATCTTCAATGCCAAGTATACCGTCATCGCCAATAATCTTTAAAGAATGGTCGTGAGGGGCAACGATACTACAGGTTAATCTGGCAACTACTCCAGAAGCAAATTTAATACAGGCTACTGAAAAGTCTGGAGCATCGACATCTAAGGCTATATTAGTATGTTTATCTGGGACTACACAGGATGAGAAGGCAGAAACAGTCTCCGCAGGACCGAAGAAAGCAGTAAGCCAGTTGACATAGTAACCTGCGTGTTCTAACGTACAGCCGACTTCAAATTCATCTTTGTAAGGCCAAGGCGTACCAGATTCACTCAACCACTTTTCATAGGGCATTTGATGGACTAATCCATCATCCATTTCCGCATAGACTAAGCGGACTTTTCCAACCTTCTCTTCTCGCAATGCTTTCCATACGGTTTGTGCAGTTTCACTTAACAAGCTGCATGGTGCAGAGGAAAGATATAAACCCGCTGATAAAGCAATGTCTACAAGCTCAGACGCTTGAGTCATTTCCATGGCGAAAGGTTTTTCAGAATAAACGTGTTTACCTGCTTCCAAGCAAGCTTTAGAAACTTCGTAATGACTGCGAGGATTAGTTAAATTTAAGACTATATCGACCGTATTATCCTCCAGAATCTCGGCAAGGGAGTCATAAACGCGATCGATATTGTGATATTCGGCGAACTTCAGTGCGCGATCGCCAACTTTATCCATTACCCCCACAAGCTTTAACTGCGGATGCATCGAGAGAGTTTTCAGGTAATAGTCAGCGACAAAACCGCAACCAACAATAGCAATAGATTTGTAGGATAAATTATTTTTATTGCCATTTCGGTTAGCTGAAAATGTTGAATCTTCCTCATATAATAAATCTGGCTTTCTAACTAAGTTAGAAATCTTAAACACATTTTTTAGCAGCATAGACTTTTATTTTTTCCTTACTAAATACTATTTACTGTTTTGTTCGGGTTTGATTCTTGATACTGAGCCGACAAGGGGCAACGGCTAACAGGCAACGGGCAATGGGCAACAGGCAACGGAGGGAGAGAAAACACTACTCGCTACTTGCGACTTAATCCTTAACTCCTAACTCCTATGCCCAATTCCCAATTCCCTTCGGCCCAATTCCTAAGTAACAGCCGTATTTTTATATTCAACAATGGTGCGCTTCCTTTTTAATAAGCGAGATAGATGAAACTGAATCTGACCTATAAGTCCGGGAAATTTATCTAAAACACAGAACAGACCATAGAGCAATGCATCCGAGGAAGGAATTTCTTTTGTTTTCGCATATTTATAAACGCGAGAGAATAATAGACTATAAACTAAGAAAAGTAGGACTATACTTATCCCCTTGGTTACCCAGGCACTAGCAATTGCTAAAAGTGGTAATAATAAACCCCAAACCCAAATTCTGCGGCTTTCTTTCACCCAGTGTTTTTCCGGAGAACGTCCGTGCATAAAAGCACCTTCAGCATAAGCATGACCGTTACGAATAGAACGCTTCCACCACTGTTGAAAATGCATAATTTGAGCATCGTGTAAAGTCATTTCGGCATCTACACGCATAATTTTGCCGCCAGCTTGACGCAACCGCACGCATAGTTCCGGTTCTTCCCCAGCAATTAAAGTCGGATTGAACCCTTTAACTTCTTTCAAAGCAGAAACCCGCATCATCGCATCACCACCGCAAGCTTTAGCTTCACCCACAGGAGTATCCCATTCGATATCGCATAAGCGATTATAAATAGAGTTTGCAGGAAACTCTTCGCGTCTTCTACCGCAAACTACGACAACCTTGGGTTTAGCGTCCAATACTTCGGTTGCTTTTTCAAACCATCCCTGGGCGACTAAACAATCTCCGTCTACAAACTGAACAAACTCGATAGATGGTTCTATTTGTAGTAGATATTCAAATCCAGCATTTCGCGCGCGTGCAGCAGTAAAGGGAATCGATAAGTCTAATTCAACAACGTTAACACCTAAGCTACGAGCTAATTCTGCGCTTCCGTCAGTAGAAGCAGAATCAACGTAAACCACTGTTTTTACTCTTGCTAATGCAGATAGCAAGCATTGTTCTAGACGATTTCCTTCATTACGTCCAATTACAACTAATCCGACAAGCTGCACTTTCAACCTCCGGTTATGAATCATCAATTTAAGGGTTATGGATAGTGGCGATATGTAGCTATATAAATTACAAACCTACATATATTTTCTATTAATCATTTCAGAATACATTTCAACAATTTTTTCTGCTTTATGCCCCCATTCAAATTCTTTGACTCTTTCAACAGAATTAGCCGACATCTGTAACCGTAAGTTATCATCTAAAACTAAATTATTGATTTTATCTGTTAATCCTTGAATCACATGTTTTCTTGAAATTGGTTCAAGTTTAAAACCAGTTTTTTCTGTAACATACTCTCCTATACCACCATTATTTACTACAATGCATGGTAGTCCGCAAGCCATAGCTTCTAATACAACTGCTCCTCCAAATTCTCTTATAGAAGGAAAGCAAAAAACATCCGATTTTTTATAGTATTCTAAAGTTTCTTCTTGCTTTACCCAACCAGTAAACTTAACTATTTTATTTAAGTCAAGCTCGCTAACTTTTGTTTCTAAGTTACTTCTTTCCGAACCATCCCCAACAATAGTAAGCCTGACTTTTGCTTGGATGTCTTTAGACAATTTGCTAATTGACTCAATCAGCATATCAGCGCCTTTGTAAGGAACTAATCTACCGACAAATAACAAATCAATAATGTTATCATGCTTAGATTTAGTTATCTCTGTAAAAAAGTCTTTAGATATTCCATTTTCATAAAACAGATTAATTCTCTTATCTGAGAGAGAGAATAAGTTTTTAAGATAATTTAGTGTATAAGTAGAGCCAGCCAATACCTTGTCTGCTTTACGGTAAGTTTCTGCATAACCGGGTATTACGACTCTACCAATAGCTCTCAAAAAATTAAATTGAGCAAACTCTTGTCTAGCTACTTTCTGAAAACCTTTTGGAAAAGGAACTCCTCCATTTACGGGACCTAGAAGAAAAGGAGTATGTTCGCAAGCCTTAACAACTTTTGCCGGATATCTAGGCATCATAGGAGTAAGGACATGAACTATGTCATATTCTCTATTTAATATTTGTTTTTTAAATTGTTCGTAGACGTTCCGATTGAATTCTGCATATACCAAATAGCTAAGTGCATTGTATAAAGGCCATTTAGTTTTACCCAAGTAGGTTAAGCTAGCAACTAAATTATGGTAATTTTTGCTGAAATTACTTTCGCGCATATAAACAATTTCGTTGTTACCAATTACTTTACTTAAAGCAGGTTCATTTCTTTCATGAGTTACAAGAGTTGCGTCAACCAATTGACATATTGATTGATAATATTTATATCCTTCTAATGGAACCGAAGACCATTCAGGATTGCACTGCTCTATAATCAGTAAAGCTTTGATTTTTTTGCTATTCATGGTTCACTTATATGCTAATAGTTTGACAACAAGCAAAGATTTATTTTAAGTACTTTAAGCATATGCTGATTATTTGTTCGTATTTTCAGCATGATTTTGATAGTTTTCGCTTATAGCGTACTGACTTGTTTTTATTTGATAATTTACCTTTTCGATTTCTTAAGGGTACGGAAAGAGCGGTTGCAACAAACAATACCCAATAAATGTTAGCTAGACGCAATATATAACTTTCCATAATATTATTCATTGCTAAAAATAAAAGAAAAGCAAGGGGCCAAATTTCTTCAGGGCTTTTCGCAGCATAAGCTCTTTTTAATGCTTTAATGAAAGCGACTATAAAACAAAATAAAAATAATCCTAAGCCGATTAAACCCACATCCAATGCAAAGTCGAGATAGCCATTATGACCGTGAGGTGCGATAAATTGACTTGAAAGGGTACCGCCAATAATTGCGGGATACTTTGTACCCGGTGCCCAAAATGCTCCGCGACCGTAACCTAGAAAAGGCCTTTCCATAATAAACTTAATCATCATACCCCACATTGGCGTTCTTCCAGTTAAAGTCGGGTCTTTTCCCATACTCCCTAAAAGTGCTGCCCAGTTAGTTAAAACAAAAGTCCCAACAATTCCTACAACTAATACCGTTAAGTCTAAATAAACAACCGATATTTTTCCTTGCCAGCGAAAAGTCCGATAAAAAAGCAACATTACAGTCAGCAAAAAACAAACAACAATTGATGTTTTAGAAGTAGAAAGTACGATTACCGACAAAGGTAAACAAAGCCCCAACCATTTATAAAAACTTCTTTTAGGATTATCTACAGGTAGCAGAAAAAATGCTAACGAACCAATTAGCATCATGCTACCTAAAGTATTTTTATAATCATAAACTCCTTTCCAAGAGCCGGGATGATCGGCTCCGTGTTTGCCAATCGAAGGAAATCCCAAAGCTAAAATTAAAGTAAATATAGAGCCTATACCAAAAGTCCAAGCAACTAGTCTTACCTGTTCTCGTAAGCTATAGCGGGAAGCAAAATACAGTGCGAATGTAGTCATTTGCCATACTTCGCGTCCCACAAGAGAAGTGTAACCGGGTAAGTCCGACCAAATGTACGATAGCAGAATTAATACGACTAATATCCATAGCACTAAATCTCTAGAAGCTACCGTTAGAGATTTTCTCCAACGAAGTAAAACTAAAATAGTCGAACCTACCCAAATAAAATATCTAACTGAAGTAATAATATATACCGGAATAATTCCTGGAGTTGGTGGAGTCGTAGTTTGATTTCCTCCTGCCATCAGTCCTCCAGAAAAAAAGGTTAAAGCTAAAACAGTAAAGATTTTTTCGCCCAGTTCTAGATATTTTGGATTCATTTTTATTAGCTGAACAATAGAGAGAGGGGAAGAATTATAAAAATGATTTGGGGTTTTTAAACATTTACAGAATCTCGTTTAGTCCGAACCCATGTTTTCTGACGTTTAACCAAAAACTGGAAATAAAGCGGAATTTTCCACAAAATATAAAAAGGAATCGACAACAGCTCTAAAAAAGGTAAATCGGAACGTCCGAATTTAGCCCAGGCAGATAATATTGCTACCAAAAGCAAGCTTCCAGCTAAACTTAAAACAATCGCTGGAGTCCATATTCCTAATAATAATCCTGTTACGAATGAAAAAATTGTTGTTCCCAACCAAGCAATTACAAGTAAAGATAATGGCGGTACGCACAAATCTAAAGCACTAACAAATAAATCAAATCGTTTTTGTTTCAGCGCTGCTTTTAATAATAGGGGAACGTAAGTTAATAAAGTTTCTAAATGTCCATGCTCCCATCTTGTTCTTTGCCCTTTAGCCGCTTGCACCTCTTGCGGTAAATATCCAGTAATATTTGACTGGGGACAAAACATAGGTGGATAACCAGCTATACTCAAATCGAAACCCAACTTCATATCTTCAACAATATGGCTGTTAGCGATATTGACCGAATTAATTACTTTCCAAGGAAAAGCCATTCCCGTTCCAGTCAATAAACAAGCTTGTCCTAATTTACTTAACCCATAAGGACGAACCAAATTTTTCACCTTGAAAGCAAATGCTGACACCGATGCTTTAGGGCTAGAATTGTTCGATTTCGCCATTAAATAAGTCCCTTGTACTGGCCTAACCGCAGACGCTGCTTTGTAGGTTAATTGCTCGATCGCACCTTGAGAAACCTTACAGTCTGCATCAACAAAAACCACCACATCCGGTGGTTCGGACTTGAGATAATTCAACCCATAATCGAGAGCGTATCCTTTACCTCTAAGATTGGGTTCGCGACGCTCGATAACTTGAACCCCATTAGAGCGAGCAATTTCTGCGGTTGCATCGGTACAATTATCCGCAATCACTACTATATTCTGCGAATTATTTAACTTTGCTTTTAAATCATTTAGCGTCGAATCAATCACAACTTCTTCGTTGTGAGCGGGAATTAAAACTTTGAATTTGATATCTTTAGCTTGCTCCCACTGCTTGTTCGTACCTGTAGTTATTGGTAACAATCCAGCAATAGCTTCGATAAAAAGTATGCTGCATATAATCAATAATCCACCAGCAATAACTAGTAAAATACTATTAAGACACCCAGTTATAGTTATCATTATTTAGACCCTCATTCGTTTTTACTTCTGAGAAATTTGAGTTCGAGTATTTGATTTATATACTTGACAAAAGTGACAATCAGCGCAGGTATAGGCAAGATAAGTTAAATTGCTAAATTATAAATTTCTACAATGCGGTCAATTTTGCGTTCCCAGTCAAATTGCTGTACCCGTTTCTTCCCAGATTCACCTAGTTGCGATCGCAATTGAGGCTCGCGAGCCAGTTTCTGCATAGCCTCAATCAGTCCCTCAACTAAAGCTTAAGAAGGAAGTTGGTTCTATTAAAATGCCACAACTTTCATTTAAATAGTCCACAGGGCCACCCCATTTAGTTGCGATCGCGGGTATTCCCACAGCCATTGCTTCTAACATTACTGCACCCCCAATCAACAGATTTTTTGATCGGGATTTTGATTAGTTCTAAGGATCAACTCAGTCTTTTTCCGTGCTAACACTTTGTAATTGAGCATCATGTTTACTAAATTTGCCAGAATTAATAATGGTGGCGGGTATACCAACTGCGGTTGAGAGTGCCGGTACATCTTTTAAAACAACAGCATTGGCTCCAATATTGGCTCCATCTCCAATCGAAACGTCGCCAAAAATTTTCGCTCCCGCTCCTACATTCACCTTTTTTCCCAACTTTGGGGCATCAAGAGGACGCTCTAAATAGCGATTTCCTAAAGTTACACCCTGACGAATAATTGAATCATCGCCAATTGTAGAGTATCCACTAACCACAATCGCACTTTGATGTTCAACGATTACCCGTCGCCCTAATTGAACGGTATATGGTATTTCAATCCCGTAAGTATTACGAACCTTGCGAAACATCATTTTATATAAAACACTAAAAGGCGCTCGTAAAAGTTTGGACTTAATTTTCATCCGCCAAACTCCAAAGCGATGAACTGCAACCGCTCTAAATCCCGGTTTTGTCCAATCTCGTCCGTGAGCAATCCAGTCTTCCTTTATCTGCTCCCACAAACTCAAATCATTAGCTAACCCTAAGAGGTTATTTGTTTTTTCGTCCAGGTGGGCATTCATAGTTAAATTTCAATGATTTATTAGGGAGTAGTGGTATGTTTCATTAGTTTGAATCTCGGTTCGTAGTCAGGAAAGGGCAATAATTCGCTTACTAAAAACCCATCAAGATAAATCAATTAATTTAGAATAATCAAAAGCTCCTGAGTTGAGACGATCGCGCTCTTATCTAACGACTTTAGGAAGATTAGAGCTACAATCTACCTTACCTCTAACTGCCCTTTGGCCAACTTTTAACTCTAAGAAGGCACCCTCGCATCAACTCTTTCAACGCTAGATTCTGACTGGGGACTGCTGGAGTAAAAATAATTATTCGGCTCGTACTTGACATTTACACCATTGGCGACAATTCCTAAAACATTTGCTTCAGACCTTTCCAGCAAAGACTGAGCAGCACTAGCGCTTGCTGAATTCACTAACCCTGGTCTAACCACAACCAAGGCTCCATCCACCATCTGCGATAACACGGCCGCCTCTGGGGTTCCAACTAAAGCAGGTGCATCAAAAATTATACAATCATATCTTTCAGATAGCATTTCGATAAAGTTCGTCATGCGGTCTGAATCGATTAAGGCTAGAGGATTGGGAGGCATCACCCCTGCTGTTAATACAGATAAATTATTAGTGATTTTTTGTACTGCATTCTCAAAATCGTTTTCGCCAACCATCACGTTACTTAAACCAATAGAGTTAATTAAACCCCATATATGATGTTGGGATGGGTTGTACATATCTGCATCGACCAATAGTACCCGTCGCCCTACCTGAGCAGTTACTGCTGCTAGATTAGCCGCGACTTCTGTTTTACCTTCTGTAGCTACAGAACTCGTTATGGCAATTGAACGAATTTTTTTATCTAAGCTAATAAACTTTAAATTAGCCTGAAGCATTTGATAAGCTTCGTGGATCACAGTGCGGGGAGATGTTGCAACTATCACCCTTTGGGAGACATCATTGGAATATTTGGAATATTCTTCAGAAGTAACTGTATTATCGCTAGTTTCAAATTTGGGAATAAAACCCAAAACAGTATACCCAAATAATGCTTCTGCTTCTTTAACTGTCTTCAGTCTTCTATCAATTAAATCGACAAAGAATGCAGCCGCTACACCGAGTAGTAAACCAGCGAATATACCACCTGCGGTAATCCCCATTTTCTTTTTCGCTGCTTGCGGGCTTGGATAAACGTCAGCATCTTCGATGATCCGAGCGTTACCTACAGTTTGATTTTCTGCAACTCTAATCTCCTGCAACCTTGTATTCAAATTTTCCAAGCTTGAACGTGCTACATCTAACTGACGTTCTCGCTCTTTTAGCTGTTTTTCCAAGTTGGGTAGAATATCAGCCCTCTCCTTGAATAAAGTTCTTTGTTTTTCTAAAGCCTCTATTTTTTTTCCTAAACCTAAGCGTTGAGCCTGTATTTCTATCAAATCGGCAGTTAAGTCTTGCTTGATTCTCCCCATCTGCAATTTACTGGGTGCAATAGAGGGCTGATAGCCTAAAACGTCTCCAGTTCTTTGTTTTAATAAAGCTTTTAAAGCAGCCTCTTTCTGTTTTAAATCAATTATGTCTGGATGTGATTCGGTATAGGTAGTAATTAATGTTGCTAAATCTGATTGAACTTTTTGTAACTGTTGTAATACCTCTTGCACTGCTGGGACTTGAGAAGAAGTAATATCTACAGCCAAATTTTCAGGTAATTTTAATTGACTGCGTAATTCCGTTTCCCTTGCCTGCATATCTGCTAGTTCAGAACGAGCTTGGTTTAACTCATCATTTAACTTATTTATTGTTAAAACTGTACCCGAAGTTTCCTGCTCCAAATCAATAATTTGATTTCTTGATTTAAACCTACGTAAATTTTCCGCTTTTAGTTCTAAGGTTTTTAGTGCTTGGGGAATTTGTCCTTGAATAAACTCACCTGCTGCCCTTGCTTCTAAACGGTTAACGTTAATATTATTTTTTATAAAAGATTTCATTGCCTGATTGACTATTTCTTTAGCCAATTCAGGTTTTTCAGAAGCATAAGATACTTTTAATACATCAGTGCCTAATACTGACTCTGCTTTGAGATTAATCGCTCCTGGATTCAAAGGCTCGCCGTTATTCTCTTTTAGGTCAAGAGCATCAATGACTTCTTCTTTGAGCGATGTTGATTCAACTAATAAAGCTTGAGTATCTAAAGGATTAAAGTCGCGTTTTAGAGCTTCTAAATCCCCTATTTTTTCTCCTGCTCCTGTTAAAGATGATGTACGGTTCGATTGAAACAGCAGCTTTCCACTAGCTTCGTAAGCAGGTTTTTGAACTGACACCGTAAACAGTGCTAAACCCGCAAACGTTGCAAAAACTCCTGTTGCTACCAGCCAACGACGTTTTAAAACTAACAGATATTTCTGTAAATCTATCTCTTCTGGATAGTTTTGATTTTCCATAGTTCGTAATAATTGTCTCTGTTTATTTTTATAAATAACACAAAAAAATTTTGAGGAATACCAACTCTTATTACTTGATGTACTTTTAAGAGAAGTACAAATATTTTCTACATTCTCTTAAAATCTCTAACCGCAGATCGAATACTTTTACTTCAATTGCGTTTCACTTTTGACCAAGGATTCTTATACATTTTAAGCCGTTGCTTGAATACTAAATAAATGAATGGAAGCGCATCTAGAATATATCTTTTCCAAAGCCGCTTCGGTTCGCTTGTAAGTCTATACAGCCATTCCAAACCAACTTCACTCATCCATTTAGGGGAACGTTTAATATTTCCTGCCTCAAAGTTAATTGTTGCACCGATCGCCAAGAATATCTTGACAGAGCTTAAATATTTTCTATGTTTTGCAATCCACATTTCTTGTTTGGGAGCGCCTACTCCAATTGCTAAAACTGTTGCATTAGAGGAATTTATTAGTCTCAAAATTTTTTCACATTCTTCTTCATCTTTTTCAAAACCAAAGGGAGGTGAGTAAGTATCAATAATCATATTTCTACCCACCTTAGAATTGATATTTCTTCGAGCAATTTCAGCAATTCCCTCTTGGGCACCCAACAAAAATATTTTTATACTTTCATCATTTCTATAATGAGTATAAAACGCTGGGAACAGATCGGAACCTGAAATTTTCTCAATAATGGGCGTTCCTAAAAAGCGAGATACATACATCAGTATTTTGCTATCGCAAACTGTGTATTCTGCTTCTTGATAAACTCCATAAAAATCGGGATCTCGCTGCAATTTCATTAGGTGGTCTACGTTGGGGGTTACTACAAGACCACCACCTTGCAACTTATCTAATAAGTCGCTCATCGCGACATTATTAATATTTACGTTCAGCAACTGCACCTGTGTCATCACCTGCATCCAAACAGCACTACTACGTTTAAAATAAAGTGTCTATCAATGACTAGCCAGGGGAGGCCAATTATTAGGGAAACTCAAATAACACTATAGAATAAGCCTCGTTCACGATCGTAAGCCTTGAGCCAGACTTGTAATCTGAGTATTTTTTAGGAACGCTTCTATACGCCAATAAGCCTTACTGTTTGACGCTTAAGGTATGGCTCTAATTAACTGAGGGTTCCTTAAATGAGATACTGCCTGCGCTATATTTCAAGCAAGGCTAAAGCTATCCAATCGCGTCAAGCAATTTCCTACCAAAAGGGTATCTAAACAAGGGGAATTGCATAAATCATTCTTGTACGCAAACTGGTATAAGTTTTTTAAAATACATATGCGTAAAAAATGTTTTAGTTTTTTAGTAGATACGCCGTAGCAATATTGCATAGCTTTTACCCATCCGGAGTCTTAAGGATCTTGCTACCGTACTTTGAGGTACGGCATTGTAACTGTCTTAAATTATTCGTCTAGCAATCATCTAAAAGCATTTAAACCAAAAGCATTTTTTTTGAAAAACGATTTAAATCGAAACAAAACATAGCGGTTTTTTTCGATTTATTCATTTTTTTGCGAACAAACTTTAATATAACTTCAATTGGAATAATTTAAACCAATTACTGTAAAGTTAATGTGTAGAAGCCATTCTTTATAGTAAAGAAATTGTAAAGCTACCGTGAAAGTTCGTAAAAAAATCGCTAACTTCGGAATTAATAAGGCTTCTAAGTCAAGGTTTTCATCGTATTTCCCCTTATACCTAAGTGAAATCCACATCGGTATGCTCCAAGCTGGATATATAGACTGAAGCACCATGAAATTGCATAAATCAATTCAAAATACGTTTGCGCTATCGATTTTTGTTATAAATATATGCCGTGTAGAAAACCTTCTAAATTTTATTGATTTCTAATAAGCGTCTTTTCGATTGACTAGATAAGTATCACTTTAAGAATAGCTAAGTTCGGGTATCGCGATCGCAATACACATTAATTAAGAAAAAAAACAAAATAATTAACCTGTAATGTCTATAAAATTACTTGTATAAATTTACCGTTTGCGACAAGCTAGGCAAATCCACCTATAGTTAGACATATTTAAATAAGTCTAAGTCCACAGTATCATTTTGCGCCCGTTCTGGGTGGTTGTAAAAACCTAGTATGGACTTTTACCCCATTCTCACGAACAAAGTAAAAGCCCACGCCGCCAGCATTTTTAATTACAATCAAACTTTTACCGATTACTTCTCAACCACTTCACAATACCGTCAGCAAGAGTTCGCGCTAACTTTTTCTGCTGCTTGGGATTGCTCACCCATTCAAATTCTTCGGGGTTACTCATGAAACCCAACTCTAATAGTAGTGATGGTGCTGCTTCCGGACGAGTTAGCGCTAAGTTATTCCAAAATACTCCATAAGAAGGTCTATCTAACTTTTCAACCAAGTAGTTATGTAGATATATCGCCAAACTATGAGCTTGAGGATGATACCAAAACATACCTACGCCCTTAGTATTTTCCGCATCCCCGTAATCGGGGAGAGCGTTGTAATGAACCGACAGCGATAAAACGGGTTCTTCTTCGGCAATTATCTTTTGTCTATCTTCCAAAGACACAAATTTATCCTCTTCCCGCGTCATCACCACCGTAGCCCCTTTTTTGACCAATTCTTCTCGCAACAGCTTGGATACAGTTAAATTGACATCTTTTTCTGGTAAGCCCGTTGGTCCAACCGCTCCCGATTCTTTACCACCATGTCCGGGATCTATTAAAATCTTGATTCCAGATAAAGGTTTGCGTCTGCTGCGAGGTAATTCGGGAGCGTGGCGTAACTTTAATTTTAAAGTTGTGCCCTCATATCCCAACTTGTATCCCCACTGCTGATTTTTCTTCAGATTAAAAATATATTGCACTGCGGTTGAATTTCCTCCTGGGGAGGGAGGTATTTGCTGCCAATCCATGCGCGATACAAGTGGATTGTCATTAAATGGAATAGTGTCCGTTTGGGCGGTGGTATTGTGCAACGTGAGCGTAAATTTGTCCGACTCCTGCTTGACGGTAACTGGTACGGGAGTTTGTAAAGGAAAACTGACGCTCGTTGCATCTTTGGATTGACTAGAAGCAACACTGCGAATAATTGTACTAGGAACAATTGCCGAAGGTAAAGCAACAGTTTCCGAACTTTTAATCCAAGCTCCATAGTCCAAACGCAACCACTCGCCAGTTATTCCCGTTACAGCCGAACGTGTACCCTTGGGCAATGGGGTTAGTCTAGAATAATTAGTAGAGGGGCCAGTGCGAGCCACACCAAACTCAGCATTTACTTCTACAACCGGCAAATGCGAAGGTTCTAGAACGGTAATTTTTCCAGGGGCTTTTTGAGTTATTGTTTCACGGTTAAGCGTTAGTTGATATTCTGGTGTTGCTTCCACCGTAGCTTCTATTGTGGTGCAACCGGAGTATTTGCTGTTTGTAGCATTTTGGGGTTGATTGGTTCCTGTTAAAGCCGCTAAGTTGCTCGGTAACTGGCTGAGCGGTGGTTGTAGGAGAAGAGGAACCCGTTTTTTTTCACCCAAATTTACGGATACTGTAGCGCTTAGAGGTGCGATCGCGCTAAAACATATAAGTTCTCCTGGAAGTCGAGCAATATCAACTTCTGGAGTTAGAGAATCTTTCGTAAAGGCTAACCCTTGGGGCACACTTAGAGAGTTATCAGTTCTGGTAACATTAATCTGAATTTCTTGGTCTTTATGGCGTATTGTAAATGTGTTCTCTCCTATTCGCAGGGGAAGACTAGGTGCAAAATGACCGGATTGGGATCTATTAATTGGCTTACCATTTATTGAAACCTGTCCGGTTGGTGGAGCCGTACCGATGAAAAAGATTTTATCTGAGGTTGTTTTGTGGTTTGTCGGGGGATAAACCACTTTCAAGGGTTGTTCTTGTGCCCAAGCTAAGTTGGGAGTTGCTACTGAAGCTAATACTACTAATCCTAACAGTGGTTTCACGTCTGTGGTTTACAACAAAATTCTCAACATTTACTCTGGCACAAGACGGGATGTAATTTTTAGAAGTTGCTTGAAACTGAAAAATTGTATGACGAAGTTCGTATTTGTTACTGGTGGCGTAGTTTCTAGTATCGGTAAAGGAATTGTAGCAGCTAGTCTGGGACGATTGCTAAAATCGCGTGATTATTCGGTATCGATCCTTAAACTAGACCCATATATTAATGTTGACCCAGGAACCATGAGTCCTTTTCAACATGGTGAAGTTTTCGTTACTCATGATGGCGCTGAAACCGATTTGGATTTGGGACATTACGAACGTTTTACCGACACTTCTATGTCCCGTCTCAACAGCGTTACAACTGGTTCGATTTACCAGTCCGTGATTAACCGAGAACGGCGTGGCGATTATAACGGCGGAACCGTACAGGTAATTCCCCATATTACCAACGAAATTAAAGACCGCATTACTCGCGTTGCTCAAAATACTAATCCCGATGTAGTAATCACCGAAATTGGCGGAACGGTAGGCGATATTGAATCTCTACCATTTTTAGAAGCAATTCGTCAGTTTCGTAAAGAAGTAGGACGGCAAAACGTGCTGTATTTGCACGTGACTTTGATACCGTGGATTGCTTCTGCTGGAGAAATGAAAACCAAACCAACTCAGCATTCAGTTAAAGAATTAAGGTCTATTGGCATTCAACCAGATATACTGGTTTGTCGATGCGACCGTCAACTACCAGAAGGAATAAAAGAAAAACTCTCGGCATTTTGCGACGTACCAGTTGAGTGCGTAATTCCTTGCATCGACGCTAAAAGTATTTACGAAGTACCGTTAATTTTAGAGCAAGAAGGATTGGCAACTCAAACGCTTTCCTTACTGCAAATGACAAAACAGCCACCAGATTTACAACAGTGGCAGACTTTAGTTAAGCGGATGTACAATCCTCAGCATCGCATAGAAGTAGCCATAGTAGGTAAATACGTCCAGTTAAGCGATGCTTATATTTCGGTAGTGGAAGCACTTCGTCACGCGGCGATCGCCACTCGCGGAGAGTTACATATACGCTGGATAAATTCGGAAGAATTAGAAAGCGAACCACCTGAAATGCACCTCAAGGGAGTTGACGCGATCGTCGTACCTGGAGGTTTTGGTTCTCGTGGAGTAGATGGTAAAATAGTCGCCATCAAATACGCTCGCGAACGGCAAGTACCATTCTTAGGTTTATGTTTGGGAATGCAATGCAGCGTGATTGAATGGGCAAGAAACGTCGCAAAACTTAAAAATGCTCACAGCGCCGAATTTGACGAAGACAGCGTTAATCCAGTAATTAACCTGCTGCCAGAACAACAGGATGTAGTTGATTTGGGCGGCACAATGCGCTTAGGTGTATATCCTTGTCATATTGTCCCCAACACCCTTGCCTTCAAACTATACCGCGAAGATGTTACCTACGAAAGACACCGCCATCGTTATGAATTCAATAACGCTTACCGGAACTTGTTCTTAGAATCTGGCTATTTAATTGGCGGAACTTCTCCCGACGGAAAATTAGTAGAAATGGTTGAGCTACCAGATCACCCCTTCTTTATTGCTTGTCAATTTCATCCAGAATTCTTATCGCGTCCCAGCGAACCACATCCTCTATTTAAAGGTTTAGTAGAAGCAGCTATTGCTCATTCTTGCGAACCTGATGGGTTAGCAGCATCCGTTCAAGTGTTGTGATTCCAGAGTATTTACTCACAACGAGAAGGCGGTGAAGGCTTTATACTCTGAAACAGGAGTGTTGCTAAAAATGTGTCGTCCAAATTCAAGGAAGGTAGAGAGGAGAAACTGTGGCGTATTGGGTAAAAATCTACTACGAAAAAAAAGAATATGTAGTTGATTTTGAGCGCGTCACAGGTTTCTGCTGTGAACCAAACGGTCGGGTGACATTTTGGTTGCCCTCGAGTGCCATACCTATCGTGATTATTCCCCGTAACAACCAAGAAGACTACCGAAAAATCTTGGAATACATCGAACGAGTCAACAATTCCGAATCAGAAGGTACTTACTGGGTAAGAATCTTTTACGAAAGAAACGAATACGTCATCAACCTCAAATGTATTTCATCATTTTGTCACGAAACAAACGGTAGGATAACTTTTTGGTTGCCCGACAGCAGCATACCTATAATTATTAACCCCATAAGCAATCCCGAATCCTATGAAAAAGTCCTGCACTACATTCATCAAACAACGGGATACACGTTGTCTGAGAGTTAGTTGTTAGTTGTTAGTTGTTAGTTGTTAGTTTTTTTCACTACTATCTACTATCCACTATCCACTAACAAATTTTTCAATCGCTAACTTCGCAGC
>JBARZF010000900.1:0-15398 GCA_049649675.1 Rivularia sp. (in: cyanobacteria)
GATTGCTTCTTCCCAATCTTCTCCAGCAGTTTGAGCGCACTTGTGTACGAGCAAACCAGTCATTACTAACTGATGCTTCATTCCTTCATGCTGCAATGCTTTTTCATAAAGATCCAATTCGCTACCAGCCATCATTTTGTCAACGGTTTGGGCGAAGCTCTATACTTTCTCTTGTGGTTCGGATGCAGTACCAAATTTGCTAATTGCTTCTTCGATAGTTCCCAAGCTTTCTTTGTCATCTTTAATCATATCTTGTACGCGCTTGGTAATCTCTCCATCGCTTATAGCCGAAGCTAATTTCTGTTCGGTAGCAATCACCTGATGTTGCAGCACTTTCATGTCTGCCAATTTCATGGCGATCGCTTTACGTTGAGTATCGTTTAATGTCGCTACCATAATAATAATTTCTTCCGTTCAAATTCTTCTCCTAGTTTCACGCAAGAGATGAATCAGCTTCATCTTTCGTGCGACTTAGAACAGATTTTTAAAATGGTTATTTATTTGTAGCCAGGAATACCACTTTGGGGGGATGAGGGGATGGGGGGACAAGGGGACAAGGGGAGGATGGGGGGACAAGGAGACAAGAAGGTTGACAATTATTAACTCCTAACTCATAACTCCTAACTCATAACTCCTAACTGGTAACTGTTCACTGTTCACTGTTCACTGGTTACTGACTCTCTCTCCATTTAAGTTTCACGAAATATGCTTTGCGTCCCATTGCATCGTGCTTGAGGGTGATATTTTCAATTGTGAGATTAAAAGGAATTGCGGTGGTAATATAACGTTGGAAAAAAGCACCTACATCTGGAGTAAGCTCGGTTGCAGTTGTTGTCGCCAAACCCAAACCGATTAGTTGTTCAATCGGTCCTCGGGGTAATAATAAATGCATTCCTACAGCTAATCCGGCTGTCAATAACATTGCAACTGATGCATTCGTACCGCAGCGAGGATGTACGGCTAAATTCCACTCTCCATTGGTGAGGCGTTGTTGAGCAAGGTTTACAGCGCGTCGCAAATTGCTGATGTTGGCTTCACCATAAAGATAAAATCCTTCTTCTGTAGATAAACCACTGTAAAGCTGATTATCTATTTCAACATTAGAGCGCTCGCTTAATTTTTGAGTTGTAGAGCTATAGGATTTGCTTAAAATCCATACTGTTGCGTGTTCTAAAGCGTGTACTTGACGCAGCATTAAAATTTCTTTCAGCCCAGGAACAAAAGATAACCGTTCCAGTAAATCGGCATCTTGGGTGGGAGAGGGTGATATCAAATCCAAATTCAAAAAGTCAAAGGATAGGTCACTACCGTATTGTAAAGTTAAGGTATCCATTCTTCATCGCTCCCCCACCTAGATAGGTAAGATATATTCCATTATCAATGTAACAGGAGGGGAAAAAGAATTATTGCTAATTTTTGTTGATTATTAAAACTATATTAAATTAATAGAAGGGAACGGGGAACGGGGAACGGGGAACGGTGAATACAGAAAAATATCTTAATTATTAAAAGTGGAGAAATTCTATAAAAGTTAACGGCATGGGCTTTACCTAAATCCCAATTATTTTATTTACAGAAATAGCAAAAATGAAAGCCCACGGTTTTTAATCGTGGGATGAAATTTGAGTATGCACCTTTAGGTGCCGTAAAGATTAATTCCTAGTACCTTGAGCGGCAATATATTTTTCTATCGTTTCAGATGATACGTTGCCCGCAGTCGAAACGAAATAACTTCTAGTCCACATTGAAGGCATTTTTTTTAGGTCTGGGAATTCCTTTCTCAAATATCTACTGCTTGCACCTTTTATCCTGAACATCAATTGGTCAGGTGCGAGGTCTGGAGGGGAATTTATAAAAAGATGAACGTGGTCGGGTTCAATCGCCACTTCGATAACCTTGCACATTAAATCTTGAGCAATAATCCTAACCAATTCTTCTAACCGTTTTGCTACTTGGTTTTTAAGAACTTTTTTCCTACGCCTCGGTGTCCAAACGAAATGGTAATTAATTAAAGAAACAGAAGTATTTTTGTGCCTATAACTTGTTGACATAAACAAATATAAGTATTACTATGTGTCTATAGGCAAGAATAATAGACACAAGAGGTGAATGTCAAGTGCTGATGGGAATCGTATTCAAGTTAAAACCGAATAAGGAACAAACTACTGAATTAAGTAGTTGGCTTGATATGATGTACTATCAATACAATTACAATCTACGTGATAGAAATAGCACGTATAGAGCCTCTCAAGAAGACTGGTCTACTAGTCATAATTTCCCGCTTATCCATTGCGCTTTAACTTGTTGTATATCTCGTAATGGTGCATCTGGCGAGGTATACACCCAAAAGCCGGACAAAAAAACTGGGTTATTAAAAAGACGGTCTGCGGGAGCTATTCAAGACGCTAACCTCAAAGAGCTTAAAAAAACTCGCCCTTGGTACAAGCGAGTAAATAGCACTGCTCTGCAACAAAATGTAAAACGGTTAGACAATGCCTTTGACGGCTTTTTTGGTAGTGAAAAAGGTAGACCAAAACCTAAGCGTAGAAGTAGATTTAATAGTTTCACTATTACCAATATTGAGAATAAAGATATAACTTTTACTGGCATAAATATTAAAAGTCTCGGTTGGGTTAATTATCATAATTCTCGCAATATTCCCGACGGGTTTATAGTTAAGTCGGCAACGGTTAGAGAAAAAGCTGACGGTTGGTATATCAGTCTAAAAGTTGAAGACAAAACTATTCCTCAAGCAGTTGAGATAAAAAATGAAGACATTAAAACGGTTATTGGTTGCGACTTAGGACTAACTAGACTTGTACATCTATCTGATGGCTCACAA
This sequence comes from Rivularia sp. (in: cyanobacteria), assembly GCA_049649675.1. Lineage (GTDB taxonomy): Bacteria > Cyanobacteriota > Cyanobacteriia > Cyanobacteriales > Nostocaceae > Rivularia. The sequence goes on from JBARZF010000900.1 coordinate 2,843, forward strand.
ATAGAAAATCCTAGATTCAATACCAATAAAAAAGTAAAAAGATTGATGCGTGTCCGTTCACGACGCGCTTCTAGAAAAAAAGGTAAAAATAATAAGCGTAAAGCATATAGCTGTGTTGCTAGACTGCATAAACGTATTAAACAACGACGTGAAGCTTATCAATGGCAAGTTGCAAATAAGATTGTAAAACGCGCTGATGCTGTAATTCTGGAAGATTTAAACATTAAAGGAATGTCAGCACGATGCAAACCTAAAAAAGATGATGATTGTAATTATTCGCGAAGTCTGCCGGACAGAATCTTCTGTCCGGCGAGCTTCGCAAAAAACGGTCAGTCCCGAAAAGTTGGACTTAACCGTTCAATAGCAGACGCAAGTTGGTATTCTTTAACTCAAAAAATAAATGTTGTGGCTGCGAAGTCAGGCGTATTAATTGTTAAAGTTGCTCCTCAATATACTTCTCAAAAATGCTCTCATTGCGGTCATGTAGATAAAAATTCTCGCGACGGAGAAAAATTTATTTGCACCAACTGCGGTCACTTCGACCACGCCGATTTGCAAGCAGCTAGAAACATTAAGAATAAAGGGATTGAGCAATCAGGACTACCAGTTGCTTGTTCATTTCCAGCTAAATATTCTAAAACGGTACGGGTGGACTGCTCGGAACCAGAACAACTTAGATTGTTTGAAACGCCCTATCCTGAATCAACAGGAACCAAGGAGATAAAACGCCGCTCTCGAAGCAAAAAGCGTTTGCCGGGGAACTCGCCTTAGCGAACAGTTAAACCTGTTTGATGTAGATAAGATAGCCAATTCTAACTAAGCTATCTGAATCCCACTCCCTTTAGGGGTGGGAGTAGTCAACTCAATAATGAATGTTCCCCCCAACCCCCCAACCCCCCAACCCGATTTCCCATTCCTTTCTTTAACAAATCTTGATTTTTTGAATTTTAAAATAATTTTTATAAGTAGAAATTGACCCGTCCGTTGTTAGTCGGACGGGGGTTGATTGCTGCTAGCTGTGAGCGCGTAGATCAATACCCTGCGATTGCGCGTCTAAAAGATGAGTTAAGCACCGAAAAGTGAAGCGTGAGGAGACTGGCTAGCAGCAATCAATCAAAATGAACAAAAAATAACCGTCATCATTGCCGCTTAATCCTGCGGTTGAGGGATAGAACAGCAGTTAACATCGTTTAAACAAACCTTACCCCAGTGCAAAGCCCAACGGACAAGAGCAACTCGGTTTTCGGTTTGTGTTTTGGTAAGAATATTGCTGATATGGTTATCAACAGTACGCTTACTGATTTCCAGTTTTTCTGCAATTAATTGGTTAGTTAAGCCAGTGGCCACTAAGTCGATAATTTGCAGTTCTCTGTCTGACAGACTAACAGGGGTCTGAGACTCGCCACCAGCCATTATAATTTCTATCCTCCCGATAAGTGGTAAATGTACTCAATCGCTCTTCCCCATTGTAGAGGATTCTTTTACTGGTAGGCGTTTCAACTGTTTAGTGCAATACGATTGTCTATAAATTCTTTATTATTTCAGTAGATAGCTATACAGTATTTTATATTAGTATTTATTTTAACTTCATGAACTAAATAAAATTAGAGTTATTACGGTTGGGAAACTTGGAATGCAAGAGTTTAGGGAAACAATTATCAAACAACTTTGCTGTTTATTTGTATGAAGCATTGCTTTAGCAGTGCTAAATATTGGTGTAGGTTTTATACAGAATTTCTCTTTATAAATTAAAAAGTGGTTAGGAAATGAGCAATCCCCGTGTTTTATGTTTGGGTGAAATACTATATGACGTGCTTGCCGATCAATTAGGGCGATCGCTCTCCGAGGTTGAATCGTGGACTTCTTATCCAGGAGGGGCACCAGCCAATGTTGCTTGTGCTTTACTAAAACTGGGAACCTCCAGTGGATTTATCGGAGCGGTAGGAGAAGACGAACCCGGAAAGGATCTAGTAAAGCTTTTAGAAGAAATTGGTGTAGATACAACTGGGGTGCAGCGTCATCCCTCTTCACCTACCCGACAAGTATTAGTTACTCGTAAACAAAATGGCGATCGCGTTTTTTCTGGATTTAAAGATTATGACACCGCAGAATTTGCCGATACTCGTCTCAAAGCTGCCAAATTGCCAGAAAATTTATTTGCAGCAGCCGAAATTTTAGTCATCGGAACATTAGAATTAGCTTATCCCGAAACTGGTGCAGCAGTTCACCAGGCGCTACAGTTAGCTTCTCAACACAATGTGAAGATTTTGCTCGATGTTAACTGGCGCGATGTATTTTGGAAAAATCCCGATGCTGCTCCCGACAAAATTCGCGAATTAATTAAAAAAGTAGATTTTCTCAAGCTTGCTAAAGAAGAAGCAGAATTATTATTTAATACTCACGATGCAGGTGCAATTACTTATCGTCTAAACACTTTAGAAGGGGTCTTAGTGACAGATGGGGATAAAGGTTGTGCTTATTGTCTCGGTGAAAACGAAGATAAATTTCCGGCTTTTTCCGTTCCTGTAGTAGACACAACTGGTGCGGGGGATAGTTTTGTCGCTGGTTTTGTTCACCAATTGTTAAATTATGGCGTACAAAATTTAAAAGATGCAGAAGTAGTGAAAAAAATCATAGCTTATGCTAGCGCTGCGGGAGCTTTAACTACATTAAAACCCGGTGCCATTGCTTCTCAACCTACAGCAGAGGAAGTAGAAATTTTTCTTAACAAGCATTAAATTGTAAATTCTCGATCTAGAGGAGGCAAAAAGCGAGGAGATTGCAACGCCCAATGTTTAAGCGCGGGTGGATAATCCTCTCGCTTTATTAAAGCGATCCGGCGGTGTAATACTCTTCGGGCATTATTGCCGTGCCGTTGTGCGATCGCGCATTATTAACCCATTCAAAGCCCAAAGAAAATATTAAATTAATCAAGAACATTCTACTTATTGTTGTTGATTCCCTTACCCAGGGACAATATAACTCTACGTAATTACACTTGAAAACTTACTGACAATACTTGTATTATATTTGCATATCATATACAATCTCTTTTCAGGTGAATCAGTAATACTACTAAGTTTTTTGACATATTAGCTTTATAGCTTTTGTATAACAAGCATTACAGAGCTTTGTATACGTAAGTACGTTACGTATAAGTTTATAGTATTCATTGGCTATTTTACGTAATTGTCCGGATAGCAGTATGGAATTGAGTATTTCTATATAAGCCAATTTTGTACACAAAAATGCACAGTTAGTTGTAATTATTGTTCTATGTCCAAATCTAAAAGTTTCAAAGTCAATAGTCCGAAAGTTCTTAGTGCAGCTATCGATAGCGAAGTAGTGATTGTCAATCTAGACAGCGGAGATTATTACAGTCTATTGAAAACTGGAGTCGAAGTTTGGAGTGCAATTGAAAAAGGGATGTCTTACGATGGCATACTAATGAATTTAGCTCAGAATTATACAGGCTCTCCACAAGAGATTACGGCTACAGTTAATGAATTTATCAGTAAGTTAGAGCAAGAGAATTTAATTAGCGTTGAGGAAATACAAGCAAATCAGGAAGTAAATATTTCTGCTTTAGAAAACGAAAACGACGCTAATAAAACTAAACCAAAGTTTGAGCCTCCAGCTTTTGAAAAATTCACAGATATGGAAGATTTGTTACTGTTGGATCCAATTCATGAAGTAGATGAATCAGCAGGTTGGCCGAATGTAAAATAGATATTGGATGACGAACAATATTTGCCAGGGTACATCTAATATTACTATTGAATTAAGATAAAAAATGGAAACAAATCCCCTGGTTAGTGTTATTATTGCTGTCTATAACTGCGAACAATATCTAGCTCAAGCAATTGAAAGTGTATTGGCACAAACTTACAAAGCAATAGAGATTATCATTGTTGATGATGGTTCTACAGATGGTAGTGCTCAAGTAGCTAAAAGTTTTTTACCACAGATTAAATACCATTTCCAAGAAAATAGGGGTGTAGCTGCTGCTCTTAATCAAGGTATTAGTTTAAGCCAAGGAAAATTGATTGCTTTTTTGGATTCTGATGACCTTTGGGTAGCTGATAAGTTAACTTATCAGATGAGATTTTTTGCTAGTAATCCGGATTTAGAAGCCGTTTTTGGTCATGTTAGACAATTTAAAAGTCCAGAGTTAGATGAAGCTAGTAAACAAAGTATTCATATACCTGTTGAAGTGATTCCTGGATATTTTAAAGGAACTATGTTGATTAAAAGAGAAGCTTTTGAGCGGGTGGGCTGGTTCGATTCTCAATGGAAATTAGCTGATTTCATTGATTGGTATGTCAGAGCAAATGAGCAAGATTTGAGGAGTTTTATGCTTAATAATGTTCTGGTCAAAAGAAGGCTGCATAAAACTAATATGGGCATTCGCGAGCGTAACTCACGCCTAGAATATGTATGTGTTTTAAAAGCTTCTTTAGATCGACGCAGAAACAGTACTAAATAGATCAAAATATTGTTTAGAGATGCATATTATTCAACATCAAAGTAATGAATCCATCAAAAAAGCTTGGTCTTTACTGGTTAAGCCGAGAGCAAAAACTATTGCTGAAAGCTTCTGCTTTAGAAGGTAAAGATGCTCTGGATGCTTGGGAAAAATGGAAAGAGTCGGTTGATATCGAGAATTTAGATTCTGGATCTAATACTTTATTGTGCCAACTTTATCGCAACCTATCTGCTCATGGAGTTGAAGACTTTCATATGGCAAGGTTGAAAGGCATATTTAAGCGTAATTGGTATGCAAATCAGCTTTTAGTAAAGAAGTTAGAAACTATTTTACAAGCTTTTGCAAGTTCAGATATTCCAGTTATGTTATTAGGGGATGTAGCATTTATAGCTGGATACGAAGGGGATTATCTTTGTCATCCGCTGTATCAAATTAATTTGCTGGTGCATACTGCATCTGGGCAAAAAGTACTTGAGCTTCTGACACAATTGGGTTGGAACCAAATTAATAATTCCAAATCAATTTTAACCGAGCAAAATTTATTGATTCAACTGCAAGATAAATTTGGCACTCGATTGCAACTTCAAGGACACATTTTCTGGGCACTACCTCAAGATTATACCGAAAAACAACTTTGGGCTAATGCTATTCCCACTCAGATAGGTGATACTAAAACATTGATTTTGAGTCCAACGGATTTATTTTTACATCTGTGTATGAGAACTTTTTATCGCAATACAAATGTGCAAATAAATTTGTTAGCCGATGCCATGATAATTCTCAAAGCAGGGGAAAAAGATTTTAATTGGATTGAGTTGCTTAGCCAAGCACAAAGGTATCGGGTAATCTTACCGCTGAGAAATATGTTAAATCTATTGCAGGAGTTGTTTGAAATTTCAATTCCACAATGGGTTTTACCAGCTTTGCATCAAGCTCCTGTTTCCGATCGCGAGCTAATGAAGTATCGAATTTTAGTTACTAGGAAAAAAACTTTTTTGAAATCAATTTTATTGAGGATAGTTTATTTTCTGAAAGCTAAAAGAAGAATTTTTGACTATAAATTGAAATTGTCTTGAAGAGGTTTAAATGAATAATCGTAATATTGATCGTGAAGAAGACTTAGTTAATTATTTTCAAACTTTTTATTTAGGCTTCGAGCGTGCTGTTAAAGTAGTAGACTCAACAGATTATTTTTACAATTTAGGTGGAGCCACTATTCGCGTGCGATTTGCAGGCTCTGCCCTGATTCCCCAACTGACACCAGCTTTAGCTCATCTTAAAACCGAACCTGTAGAACAACCAGATTTAACTATCTGTGCCTGGGATAGTGCTTCTACTGGCGTTAAACTACCCTTAATGGCTGCGAGTTTACTGGATTTACTTCGCTTCGATTGTTGGAATCGTCTCGATACTCGCATGGAAATCAAGGGGTACGATAACGAGCGTTTTCAAAGTATGTTCCATCTTGGCTCTAATCTTTTTAATGTACTTGATGTTAAAGAAAACTTGGCGTTGTATTGGACAGACGATGCCGATAAAATGCCTTATTGGGAACGTAGTTCGCCTTTTAGAAATCTTCTGGATTGGTGGATGAGTCACAGGGATTTGCAATATGTGCATGCTGGTGCGGTGGGTAATAAAAATGGAGGTATTCTTTTGGTGGGGAAGAGTGGCTCTGGTAAATCTAGCACTGCTCTAGCTTGTCTGAAGAGCGATTTATTCTACACTGGTGATGACTATTGTTTAGTGGGAACAAAACCAGAGCCTTGCGTTTATAGTCTTTACAATACAGCTAAACTCAAAGGGCAAGAAGATTTAGAGCGGTTTCCCCATTTGGAGCCATTTATAAGCAATCGCGATCGCATTTTTGATGAGAAAGCCATGATTTTTATCAATCAACACTTTCCCGAAAAAATTGTTGATAAACTACCGATTAAAGCAATTCTTGTCCCCACTGTGACGGGTAAGCCAGACACCAGGGTGAAAAAAGCTAGTGCAATAGTCGCTCTGAAAGCCTTAGCTCCCAGCACCATTTTGCAATTACCCAAAACAGGTGAAAGTGCTTTAGAAAGAATGACAGAGTTAGTTAAACAAGTTCCCTGCTACATTCTCGAACTCGGTACAGATATCCCGCAAATTCCCCAAACTATATCAAAACTATTATCGGAATTGTAATTGTCAATATTAATTGTGAGGAGGATTTAGTAAAAAATCTACTTTATGCTGAAACTTAAAGGCGCGTTTTTACTTATTTGGCAAGCTGCACCTGGTTGGGCGATCGCCAGGGGTATACTTTTAGTATTACAAGGTTTATTGCCCTTAGCATCTCTTTATCTAACCAAACTAATAATTGATATTCTTGCCGATAGTGTCAACGTTAGTGACAAAACTGCTGTCTTTGAGGAGATTATTTTATTTCTAATTCTCATTGCAGTTGTCACAATCACCACTACTGCTTGCATTTCTCTCAACGAAATGGTGAATGCTGCACAATCTCAAAAGATTGTAGATCGTGTCGAAGCTACTCTTTATCGTAAAGCAATTGAAGTAGATTTTGAGTGTTATGAAGACTCTCACTACTACAATATCTTACAACGCGCTCAAAGAGATGCTAAATCTCGGCCAAATCAAATTCTACAGCATGCAACTGCGGTAATTCAAAATATCATCTCTGTGGTGGCAATGCTGGGTTTACTCCTCTCTTTAAATTGGGGTATTGGGGGAATTTTATTTGCTGCTTCTATTCCTGCGATGTTGGTGCGATTCAAATATGCAGGCATAATGTATCGTTGGCATAGACGAAAAACCGAAATACAAAGGCAAACTAACTATTTTGGACGCTTACTGAGTACGGATAGATTTGCAAAGGAAATTCGTTTATTTAATCTTGGTTCACTTTTGATCGAGAGGTTTCTTAATCTCAAACAGCAACTATTTCGGGAGCAGTTGAAGATTATCAAACAGCGCTCGGGAGCAAATTTAGCAGTGCAAAGTATTTCGGGAGTGATGGTTTTAAGCGCTTATGGGTTTATTATCTATCAAACCGTTCAAGGTATTCTCAAAATTGGCGATTTAGTCCTTTATCACCAAGCATTGCAAAGAGGGCAGCAATCTTTGAGTGGATTAATTAGTAATTTGTCTTATTTATACGAAGATAATTTATTTTTGGCTAATTTCACCGAATTTTTAGCAATAAAACCCAAGCTAATCGAACCAAAAAATCCTCAACTCATTCCTCAACCAATAAGTAATGGAATAGTGTTTAAAGATGTTAGTTTCTGTTATCCTGGCACATCTCGCATCGCTCTTAAAAATATTAATCTAACTGTTAAACCAGGGGAAACTATAGCTCTGGTGGGAGAAAATGGTTCCGGAAAAACCACGCTGATTAAACTTCTGTGCCGTTTATATGATATTAGCAGCGGTAGCATTACCATTGATGGAATAGATATCCGAGATGTAGCAACTGTAGATTTACATCGTCAAATTAGCGTTATTTTTCAGGATTTTGTCCATTACAATCTTTCCGCTCAAGATAATATTTGGTTTGGCAATATCGAGCTTTCTCCTGACGATGGAAAAGTGCTGAGTGCGGCTCGTCGCTCTGGTGCAGATGAGGTAATACAAAGCCTAGATAAAAGTTATCAAACAATTTTAGGTAAACAATTTGGCGATGGGGAAGAGCTTAGTGGCGGGCAATGGCAGAAAATCGCCTTAGCACGGGCATTTTTACGGGATTCCCAAGTGATTGTCTTAGATGAGCCTACCAGTGCAATGGATGCCAAAGCTGAAGAAAAGGTGTTTCGCAAATTCCGCGAATTAATTGAAAATCAGGCAGCAATTTTGGTAACTCATCGCTTATCTACAGTGACAATGGCAGATTGCATTTATGTCATGTCTCGCGGAGAGATTGTGGAAAGTGGTACTCATCAACAATTGATGGAATTAGGGGGAATTTATGCCGATTTGTTTGAAACTCAGGCAAAAAATTACCGAATTAGATCTTGACTTGTAAATTTAAATCTAAATATCAATTTAATTACTATGAAAACCAATCACAGATTTCCTGATTTCCTTTGTATAGGAGCGCAAAAAGCTGGTACTACTTGGCTATATGAAAACTTAAAAAAACATCCTGATATTGGATTGCCTAATGTTAAAGAGCTTCATTACTTTAATGCTAGAGAAAAAGCTTTAATAAAGAAACCAATAGAAAGATTAATACACCCTAATTCATTGGGTATTGCCGTACAAAAATCTCTCAAAAAATGGCGAATAAAGACGTTAATAACAGAAGTTTTATCTAATCTTTATAGCGGTAATTTAATAGATTTGTTTAGCTACTCTCATGATTTTTTTAACTTTAGTAATGACCGATTATATAGTTCAGTATTTAGCTCCATGTCAGAGGAAATAACTGGAGAAATAGCACCAGAATATGGAGTAATCAGTAAAGATTCTATCGCACATATTTATCAACTAATGCCAAGGACAAAAATTATTTTTATACTGCGGAATCCTATTGATAGGGCATGGTCCGCTGCTCGAATGAATTTGAGTATAACCACTAAGGATTTCGCTTCTCTATCCCATGAAGATTTTATTAATAATTTTGATAGCCAAGTATCTAGAAAAAGAAGTAACTATTTAAAAATTATCGAAACCTGGCAGTGTTATTATCCAGAAAAACAATTTTTAATTTGTTTTTTTGATGAACTTGCTAAAAAACCTCAACAGTTTATTCATCGAATCTGTGAATTCTTGAATGTAGAAACAGATTCAGATTATATGCAGCAAATTAATACTAAGGCAACTAACTCTTATGCTGAAAATTATAAAAATAAAATTTCTCCAGAACTCAAAATATATTTAGCAAAACTGTATTATCCAGAACTAGAACAATTGAGTGCCCGTTTTGGTGGTTATGCAACACAATGGTTAGATTCTGCAAACAAACTTTTGTCTTGAAATAGTTCGAGGATTATAGGATTGTTAAAAAAATGCGATCGCAGTTATTGAAGAAAATTAATTTGCCAAGGATCAAAATTTTATATTATCAAAGTAAAATTGCTCTCAATGCCAATAATCCTAATGCATATTATAAGTTGGGAAGACTTTTTTCTGAGCAAGAACGATGGTTAGAAGCTGCTAATAGCTACCAGCAAGCAATAAAGCTAAATTATCCTAATCTCTCTAAGGTATATCACTTTTTAGCCAAAGTATTAATTCAACTAGATCGCTTAGAAGAAGTTTCAAATTAAAACAATAGCAAGTTTAATTCAATTTAAAAACTATGAAAATCACTTTTTCTACCTATGATGCTCCGGGTTTTACAGGAGGTCCAAATTCTTGGTTAAGAAGAATTGTACCAGATTTAAAAGCTGCTGGAATAGAATGCCAAATTCTCTTTTTTATTGATAGTAGTTCCCCCGAAAATTGCCCTTGCTGGCAAGATTTACAGAGTCAAGGATTCTCCTGTAAAGCCATATTTTGCGGCAATCCGATGTTTGAACAAGTACGCTGGTTACTCTCTGAAGTTGCAAAACAACCACCAGATGTATTTGTGACTAATTTATCAGTCGCGGGATTATATGCTGGGCGTTGGCTGAAAAAAGCAGGAATCCCTACTGTGGGAATATTACATTCTGACGATAACTATTATCGCTCAGTATTACAAAAATTTGTTTTTGGTAATGCTTCCGAACAACTTTCTACCTTAGTTTGCGTCTCGGATTTCTTAACTCAATATGCTCGCAGTTTTGGTGAAACAGATACCAAAATAGAATTTATTCCCTACGGTGTACCAATTCCCCAGAAAACTGCTTCACCACCCCAAGAAACAATGAAATTGATTTATGTGGGGCGTTTAGTAGAAGAGCAAAAACAAATTTCTCAGGTAACTGCTGCTATGTGTCGAGCAGTGCGGGAAATTCCTAATACTTTATCTATTATCTATGGTAATGGTGTAGACAAGTCTAATGCTGCCCAAATCATTGCTGAAAAAGGTCACAATTTACCTATTAAATTAGGCGGGGAAATAGACAACTCCCAAATCCAAAATGTGATGTTAGAAGCTCAAATTCTAGTGCTACTTTCTGATTATGAAGGATTACCGATAGCTTTAATGGAAGCAATGGCTTGTGGTTTAGTACCAATTTGTCTGGATATCCGCAGTGGTATTCCCGAATTGATTGAAGATGGAGTTACGGGTTTATTAGTACAAGATAGAAACGATGGCTTTATCGAAGCTGTTAAACGTCTTCAGAATAATCCTCAACTTTGGCAGGAAATATCAAAGCAAGCGCGAGCAAAGATTGTTAATTCTTATTCCCATGAATCCTGTACTCAGAAATGGATTAAAACCCTCCAGGAATTAAAGCCTGCTACTAAAGATATTGAAACCATACGTGAAAAACTTCATAGAGGTTATCGAGTACTTCTTTACCTAAACAATACTCTCTCGGCTAAGCAAATAGAAAAAGTTGAATGAATAAGCCCTTCCCTAGCAACTTTTATGTAAGTCATATAATCCGACATGGTTGTAATTGTTGTGGAGAAGGTTATCCCTACCCGCCCAAATATCTGAAAAAGCTGCCTTTTAGCTTAGTTATAAATAATTTGAGATCGAGAAAACCAAAAATTTACAATCGAAATTAGACAAACTATGAGAATTTTATATTGGATCGATTTGTATTCACCCCACGTCGGTGGAGTCGAGGTTTTTACTGCCAAACTCATACCCGCACTGCAAAAACGAGGGCATGAAGTAGCCATAGTTACTTCTCATCGTCAATTTCAACTTCCTGATAAAAGCTTGGATAATAATATTCCCGTTTATCGCTTTAATTTCTGGGAAGCTTTAGAAAAACGCAACCTCAAACAATCCATTACTATCTGCAAACAAATAGCCCAATTAAAGCAAGACTTCCAACCAGACTTAGTTCATTTACACTTTGGTGCAACTAGCTATTTTCATCTACAAACGATGAAGGCTTATCTATCTCCTACCTTAACTACAATTCACGCTGTACCATCTGCCTCTTTGTCATCACCTCAATCTTTTCTCTATAAAATGCTGCAAAACAGCGATTGGGTGAATACTGTTTCTCCTCAAGGATTGGATAAGATGCGTGATTATATACCAGAAATTACTCCCCATTCTTCTGTCATCTACTATGGCTTAGAATTACCAACAATCCAACCGAAAACTCCTTGTTTCGATCCTCCTACATTATTGTGTTTGGGAAGACTCGTTCCCCAAAAGGGTTTTGATGTGGCGTTAGATGCTTTTGCTTCTCTACTAAAACGTTTTCCTCAGATACGTTTAGTTATTGCTGGAGATGGCTCCGAAAGAACTACCTTAATTAACCAAGCCAAGGAATTAGGTATAGAAACTGCTGTTGATTTTAAAGGTTTAGTCGCACCTGAAAAAGTACCCGCCTTACTCAATCAAGCCACAATGGTATTGCTTCCTTCCAGATTTGAGGGCTTACCCTTGGTAGCTTTGCAAGCGGCGCAAATGTCTCGCCCCATAGTAGCTACTAATGTTGATGGCTTACCCAAACTAGTCATTAACCAACAAACAGGAATGTTAATCGATAAAGACAATGTTACCGCTTTGAGTGATGCGATCGCTTTTTGTTTAGAAAATCCCCATCAAACAATTAAAATGGGCAGAGTTGCTAGAGAGCGTTTTCAAGAGATATTTAGTATGGACTCTTGTGTGAATAATTACGATGCTTTATATCGGCAAATTATACAAAAAAACAACATTAAATAACAGATGGTAGATACTCCCGGTTGGGTTAGACACGATTTACAATTTGAAAGGTAATGAATAATCTTTAATTATCGTGTCGTAACCGTTGGGGAAGCGTGCGTAGTTGTTGGCGGATTTGTTCGTAGGTGCTGACGGATTGTTTGTAGAATACAATTGCTAGTTTAGTTTATCTGGCGGTTGAAACCGCTGCTACACAAGCAAAACCCGCCTTCGCGGGTTATAAATATTAGTCCACGCAGGTGGACTTTGCCTGTGTAGCCGTGAATTATATTCGCCATTAATAAACTATT
>JBARZF010000901.1:0-14393 GCA_049649675.1 Rivularia sp. (in: cyanobacteria)
TAATTCGTAATTCGTAATTCGTAATTCGTAATTAATATCCCCATAAATAAAATTTAGGGGCTTCTATGGTTGGTATGATCCACGGATAAATCCGGGGGCTTCAAACCTAAAAAAATTACTCGGTGAAAACTCACGCTGTTGAATTTAACTACAGCTTTTCAATTGATTGTACGAAAAAAATGTGAGGAAATTGTGAGGAAAATAAAGTAACGATCAAAGTGAAACGAAGCATGAGCGCGTTCACCTTTATGTGCGGCTCAGAGAAAGGATCATCGCAAGGTTTTAAACTAGATTTACAATCCGTTACATAGTTCAGTTTATTTGTGCGGACTTACTTAGATAGTGGTTTTATGTTTTTTATGATTTTATTATTTGCCAATTTTAATATATTGAAATGCCCTTGGTTTCTCTATATCCTACAGCAAAGGAAATAAGCTTGATTCTTACAGCACCAAGTTTTAAAGCGATGGCTATTTTGGCGTTGATATTACGGCAATAGGAAGATTATGTTCAAACCAATTAGAAGGTAAATTTAACTCTTTTCCAGCATTTTTAATTATCGTCATTATTCTTTTCATATCTGCTACTTTATGGCGATAACAGCCATTAGAACCCTTACCAGCCATCAAATTCCCTTCACGTCCGTGGAAACCAAAATTGACTGGATTACCATTTTTATCTTTCTGCCCTTTAGGAGAATAAAAATTACCGTAGGCAGGTTTGAAACTAGAACTATTATCGCGCTTAATATAATCTAATGTATAGATACCATGAGGTGGGTGCCATTGATAATAACGTGCGCCAACGGCAGAAAAGCTTTCTCTATTTATCTGATTATTTTTGCTTCTATAAATAATTGTAGTTGTAACTTCGGGAGAAGTTTTACCAATTTCAAAAACAATCATTACGGGAGATTTTATTTTATTTTCTGGGTTATAACCAAAAGTATTTAAACAAGCTTCTATAGTTTCTTTGTCTCCGGTTTGAGGCATTCGATTGAGTAGCCCATTCAGACATTCATTCTCTTTTGATGCTAAATTTTGATCGTAATAAATGCTTTGATTTGGATTAGAATCATCAAACATGTAAGAGTAAATTTGTGCGGCATGAGTTTTTTCTAAAAGGATGCTCGCATTGAGTGATGTCAAAACTATAAGCATCAATAGGTTACGAAAGGCTATTTTTGACCCGCTTTTTAAAGTTTGCGTTATCATTTTTACTACTCCTATAAATAATAACGTTCTACCAATAATCCAATCTCTACTTTCCTGTAGCAGCTAAAGGCTGAATGTAATTTTTAAATCCTAATTTTCTAAGGACTGGTATTTAATCAAGATTACATCAATCACTAATTACAAAAAAGCCTGTTCCAACCTTGATTCAATGGTAAAGAAAAACTATCCTGCCTTTGTAGTGGTATTTCTTGAAGTAGTCTGACATTACTACCAAAAATTTTATAAGCTGCTACAGCACAGGCTGTCTGTGAGTCTAAAAGTTGTTTCTCACTTTCTTCAAATTTAATTAAGGTTGAAGGATGTTTTCCAATTTGAAACAGCATCATTTTATATTCCCCTCTTTCATAGTCCGTTAATTTAGACATCCAAGGTTGTCTGTATTCATTACGCCATTGTGGAATCGTATTTCCAGAAATGGTTAACCTAGCGGGGGTTTTCAAAGTTATTCCATTATCTAAAAAATATGTTGATGCAGGAATTTTGACCAAACAACCGTTTTGACGAGTAAATGTTATCGCTCCAGGAGTAATTTCGTGTTTGAGAACTATTGCAAGGGGTTCTTCAATTTGTAGACTTTTTGCATTCCTTAAATAAGATGTTGCTGTTTGTGCATCAGTTTGGTTGCAGGGTAAAGCAGCTAAAAAAACAGCAAAGATAAAACTCCAAAAAAATTTCATAACTATCCTCCCCGGACAATAAATTATAAATTATAAATATTATCCAAAGGTAATTTGATGTAGGGATTTAAGATTGTGAATTAGCTATTATAGACAACTGTCATATGTAAAACATTTGCCTTATTGCTTTACTCAAATCTTTGGAAATTTGTAAGTATGTAGTAGATGCACTCACAGCTAGATTTGCCAACATTGATGCAGAATTAGATTTACCAAGAGGTATTTTTTTGATAAATTTAGTTACAACCTCTTGCCGTGCAGTTACGAGGTTTGTCAATCACTGGTTTTGGATTAGTAACTCGTACTACTTCTTGCTTGTTATGGACGGGAGTACAATTTGCGATCGCGTGGGTTTCTGCTTCCCGACGGCTGACTCCACCAGTATTTAGCCGTTGTTCAAAGGCTTGTTGATTGTTTACAACACCCATAGTCGTTTCAAACGCAGTATTCATTTTGTTCTGAACGCTACCACGATTTTCGATTGTATCCATCTTAGTAGTAGAAAGATCCAAGGCATAACCGAAGCCACCACCAGCAATCCTTCTGGGTTTGAGCGCGAAGCCCTGACGATAATTTACACTTGTACCGCAAGCCGAACGGTAATTGAAAGAAAATGCTTCACCACCAGTTCCAGGTGCTTGAGAACCAAACACGATACTGTTGTATTCGTCACCATCAACTTTAACTTTTGTGGATGGTGAAACACTAGTTGCACCAGTATTTACAGACATCTGATTCTTTTGATCGCCGATTCGAGCTTCACCACCTTCACCACCCTGGCTAAAATTCACGTTAGTATTACGACTGTTGCCACTATCGCGAACTGTTGCTTTAGCATTACTCTCGCTAGATGAATTAGAACGACTTCTAGAACTAGAGTTTGAAGTAGCAGGAGCGATAACAGTTGTGTTAGTGCCACCATTTTCAACTTTTTGGTTTACATTAGGAACGTGATTATTACCACCTCCGTTATGACCGTTGTGCGGTGGTTTTTGATGCCCGTTACCGCGAGAATCATAAATTGCGGTATTACTTGCATCGCAACGAGGATCGAGCGGTACATTGTCGTTTCTGGCTTCACAATTAATTAACTGACGTAATCTACCAGTTGGATTAATTGTCAAGTTACTTCCGCTAACAGAAGTTTCAGGACCAATAGCACGACCATTAAATTCTTGCTCAACATTTTGACCAATGGCTGGATTTGCAAGAAAAATGGCACTTGCTGAAAAACCAACTAAACCGATTGTTACAACTTTGTTGACTAACATAATACCCTCCTATTGATTGAGTATTATGGCTGACAAATAAGCAAAGTTTTTGTTACTTACTCTAAAGCAAATTGTTGTTTTTTCACAGCATAAAATGCTGGATTTACTTAATTTATCAAGTAGTAGCTTTACTGCTTTAAACTCAAGCAGAGAGATATCACCTAAGTATCAGCCAAATTGAAACTGACTTGAATTGACTCATATGTACAGAATAATACTTGTCGGTTGGTTGATGTTTAAGCTATTTATTGGCACTCCTAGAAACTTTTTTCAAAATGCAATCAATAAACAGAAATTGCTTTTTTTCAAATAAAAGGAGTATATCAAGTCAAAAACATCAATATTTTCAAACACTTTTTATTTTTTTACAACTATTTATTCCCTCCTTGAAAATCCTTAAAATCTTTATTTTGGCGAACAAGCAGAAAAACTATGAGAGCTTAGGTTCTAAAGATTACCTAAATAACGCTCTATATACATTTAGTTGCTCCTGTATTTATCTATACTTCAATGCTATAAACTAATTGTGATATTCTTGTGAGGAGTACTGTGGAATTTACTTAAAATAGTGTTGAAATAATTAAGATAAAATAATTCAATATTCTCTCTAGGCATTAAAAGTGGTTGAGTGCTAGTAGTGCGTTTCATTTATTCCAACGGATTGTAGAGACGTTATACATAACGTCTCCCAAAGTTTACGAAAAAAACAAGCCAGTCAAAATTAATGGGGCAGACTAGTACTCCACCACATTAATTATGAGGGGTGTATTGTAAATGTTAAAATCCCCTTCTCCCCCTGCCCCCTCTGCTTCCCCTGCTTCCCCTGCGTGTCCTCACCCGGTAATTTTAATGTGGTCTAGTACTAGTGGTTGATTGCATTAATTCTGAATAGTCTGTTTCCTCCGAACCGTCGGTAGACGTAGCACTGCTATGTCTCTACAACCCGTCACAATTAATCCAATAGACCATTAGTTGAGGAATTATGGAGTGAATTGATTAAAATCTAAATCAGCTTTTTGATCGCAAGAGACAATTTTTCCAGGTTGCTCAACGATGATGTTATTTACTTTTTAAGTTAGCTAATCAATTTACTAGCTTCATCCATACAGCAAATTGATAGTTAATTAATACTTCTTGCGATAGGTAGGTGTAGGAGTGTATGACTACTATTTGATTAATTGTTCTTAACCTTAATCATCATGAGAAGACTCCGAGTCTTTGCTACCTTTTATTAATTACTGCCCTGCCCAAAAAAAGACACGCCAAAATGCCTAACGTTAAGCTTGCCTCGGGAACGGTAGTTTTTGCTGGAGCAGTAGTAATTGTTAACTTTGGACCTTTATCGGAAAATGTGCCACGGTCTAAGCTTATACCTCCAATGCTTTGGGCACGAATACCAAAACCTGCGAAATTATTTTGCTCATCAACTACATTTTTAATAAATGAAGTTACATCAAAGTCTATAAGTTCCTCTACATATTCTGGTGAGATATTGCCGGTATCTAAAATAGTTCCAGCCTGAAAATCAGAAGCGTCAGCTTGTCCATTGCCTATATACCCACGTACTGCGAGACTGGAAGGTCTTTGACCAGTAGCTCCTGAGCCAAATGTTTCATTTGGTTGGACTGTTACTTGGAAAGTCGCTCTGGCAATTGTTTCTTCACTTGGAACAGAAAATCCACTTATGTCAAATTCAGCATTTTCGCTGTTCTCAGCAAAAGTGCCAAGTACTACAGTATCGAAATTGCCAGGGAAAATTGCGTCTGTATCCCCTCGACCATCAAATGGTTCGCTAAAAAATCCATCTCCAACTTCAAATGTGGTGTCCGGGTTTAGACTAAAACTAGAAGCCCTAGCTTTAGTAGTTGCCAGTAAAGTCGAACATAGGCATATTGTTGCTGCCAAAAATAATTTAACCATAATGAATGTAAATTGCTACTTACAGTTAAGAATTTACCATGTAAGTAGATGTCTTTTTATGCATCATGCTTTGCGTATCGCATAAGTTAGAGTTAAGCTGTTATGCCTATACTGTCATCAACCCAAGAAACCTAGAACCGATCGATCCAAAATTGTTCGATCGCGATGGTGTTAATTTTTATTAAGTCTTTAATTAAACTGGCTTTATGCATAATTCTACTAACACTTGTTGCACCACGTCTTCTGTAGCTTGTTCAACTTCTGGAGAAAGTCCAATTCCATGAGCAAAATTTTTTCCTTCTACACCGTAAATAATTAACTTGGGGGGGAGTTGATTTAAAGTTCTTGCTAATTCCACTGCTTCGGCAACACTAAAAGCATGGGTAGAATAGTTGAAAAATTTTGCGGGTACTGTTTGTATTTGGGCATCGATGCGGTGAATTTTACCCACTTCAGCCCCAGATATAACTGCATCAAATAGATAAACAGTTGTTGCATCTTGCCATAATTCCATCAATGCAACCCCTTCCCCCGATGCTTCAATAATTTTAATTTGTGGGGGTAGTTGGATACGAAATTTATCGGCGATCGCCAACCCCACGGCATCATCCTGGCGAAATTTATTACCAATGCCAATCAGTAATATTTTCTGGTTATGGTTCTCTTTCGACATCAAGTTTAAGGAAATGGGTTGAACAAGATATACAAGGATCGTAATTACGAATTACCTGTTCCGATTGTTGCCGCAATTGTTCTTCTGGTAAATCTATGTGTTGCTCAACAAACTGCCACAAATCTTTTTCAATAGTAGACTGGTTTTGAGACGTAGGAGGGACAATCTTGGCATCGAGAATATCTCCTTGCTCGTCAAGTTGATAGCGGTGGTAGCAAATGCCGCGAGGTGCTTCGGTGCAACCATGTCCGGTACCGGGTTTAACTGTATATTCAATCACTGGTTGACTAGATATTTCTTCGGTTTCAATGATACGCAGTGCTTCTTGGGCTGCATATAATACTTCTAAACTACGAATAATAATACTTTGAAAGGGATTGCCGCAGAACGATTCTAAACCAATATCGCGGGCAATGCCTTGAATACGGGGTGTTAATTTATCAAAGTTCAAATTGTAGCGTGCTAGGGGTCCGACAAAGTAATTTTCTCGTTCTTTAATAGTTGAATGTAGCGCCGTAGAATGAGGTTTATGTATTTCTGCAATCCGATTGTAAAATTCACTAATCGGAATATTCAAACCTTTGTTGGAAACCAAACGCCCTTCGTTCATCGGATATTCGTCGGGATGTTGCAGCGCTACAAATTCGTAGTCTGGCTCAAATTCGGGAAAAGTAAACCCAGCCACCCAACGTGCTGTTGATTCGGCAGCGTCAATTGCCCATTGCAATTCCGGGACGAGGGACTGTAACTCTTGTCGTGTCGGCATTTTGTAAAATCCACCCACGCGCACGTTAATCGGATGAACTTCCCTACCCCCAACCAAAGACATAATATGATTGCCGATTTTTTTTAATCGCAATCCTCGTTTAACAATATCCGGGTAATCTTTTGCCATTTCCACGGCACTGTCGTAACCGAGAAAATCGGGAGCGTGCAACATGAAGATATGTAAACTATGGCTTTCCATCCACTCACCACAGTAAATCAGCCGTCGCATTGCCCGAATTGCACCAGTAACTTCAACTCCAAAACAATCTTCCATTGCATGAGTGGCACTCATCATATAGGCAATTGGGCAAATACCGCAGATGCGAGCAGTAATATCTGGTGCTTCGCTATACTTGCGCCCCCGTAAAAATGCTTCAAAAAATCGGGGTGGTTCAAAGATTTTTAGTTTAACTTCTTTAACTTTACCGTTTTTGATTTTCACATACATCGCGCCTTCACCTTCGACGCGAGCCAGATAATTGACTTTGATTGTTTTAGTTGTCATGAGATTCACTTTCTTTACGAAAAGCTTCAGAGTAAGCGTTATAAGTGCGGTAACTGCGTACTAAATCGGCTTCACTGACACCCAAACGCTTCCACCAGCTACTCAAGGATGCAGTATTAGGAGTTTCGGCAGGGCCATAACAACCATAGCAACCCCGGTTATAAGCCGGACAAATTGCTCCGCAACCAGCTTGCGTTACAGGCCCGAGGCAGGGTATACCTTGGGCAACCATGACGCAGACAGTACCCCGACGCTTGCACTCCATGCAGACGCTGTATTGTGGAACATTGGGTTTGCGGTGATGTAAAAACGCGCTAATTACCTCTAATAATTGGTATTTGTTAATTGGACAACCACGTAACTCAAAATCAACAAACACATGGTCGGCGATCGCAGTAGATTTATTTAATGTTTCAATATATTCTGGGGATGCGTAAACAATAGAAGTGAATTCTTTTACATTCTTAAAATTACGCAATGCCTGAATACCCCCAGATGTTGCACAAGCTCCAATGGTAACGAGATGTTTTGATACTCGTCGTACCTGGTGAATGCGTTCCTCATCGTGGGGTGTGGTAATTGAACCTTCTACTAAAGATAAATCGTAAGGTCCTTTGACAACAGCGCTGGAAGCTTCTAGAAAATTGGCAATTTCCACTTCCCCTGCTAATGTCAGTAATTCATCTTCACAGTCAAGCAAGCTTAACTGACAACCATCACAGGAAGCAAATTTCCATACTGCTAGTTTAGGTTTTTTGTTCATATAAAATCTTGGTTGCGGCATCTACGTTTATAGAGGAAGAATATGAGGATTTTGTGAAGAAAGTTTCCTCGCGTAATTTGTAATTAGTAGGACTTACGCAACTGGCACATTTTTTTGTAGGGTGCTGTGACACTTAGAGTTAATTTGAACGTAGTTATAAGGGTTGTAGTGTCACGCACCACCTGAGTTTTGTGACGCTTGCGTAAGTCCTGATTAGTTAAAACACTTATCAAACTAATGCTAATTATTCATCTCGGAAATCGGGAACAGTCAAATTATTTATAATCAACTCACAAGTTTCTCACATTTAATTTTTAAATTAAGGGTAGGCTTTAATATTTGGAAAAAGTTATGAATACTAAAACTCTTCCTACTCTCAAAGAAGGTTCAAAAGGTCCAGAAGTCATTAAGTTACAAAAAACCTTGAAAGAACTCAATTTTTACGGTGCGATTGATGGAATTTTTGATCCGCAAACGTCATATGCAGTTATCAAGTTTCAGCGTCATCATGGACTTGTACCTGATGGAATTGTCGGTCCTAAAACTTGGTCAAAATTAAATGAAATTGGACAGGACAATTGGCGACGGATGACAGAAACAGAAGAAATAAATGAAATAAAGTCTTTGATTAGCAGTTGCATTGGTGTAGCTGCACTTAATCAAGTCGCGCTGGAAGGTTTTATTGGTCATACTTCTACAAGAAGTTTTTATCTGAATGAGCGATACGCTGGATTACAAACTTTGATGCGGGTTAAGGGTGGAACAGGAGGACCTTCCGGTGGAATTGCTTATAACGAAATTCGTATTATCTTTAATCGCTTTGAAAATAATATTATCAACTTTGATGTTGAGCGAGTATCAGAGGAAACCGGATTACCAAACATTCAGTTACCGGATTAACTCTATTCTAAATCAAACATAATGCTGTTTTTCATCCAAGGATAAGCAATCATGATTCCTATAGAACGGCAAACTCCACTATTTATTCTTTCTGGTTTAACTGCTGCTATCTGCTTGCCTTTCTCGCTTCGCTATCGCATTATTTATATCCCCCATCAAATACTTGTAGAGACGTTGCACTGCAACGTCTCAAACAATGTGAAATTTATTTTAAGCAATATAAAATCACCTTAAGAATCTGCATTCATGTTTTGCACGGTGACTTCAAGCTGCGCGATCTTAGCTAAAGCTTCTCCTAATGCTGATTTCTGTTGTTCGATGAATTTTTGCTGTTCCTTGATAGCTTCTACTAAAACGGGAGTCAAGCGAGAGTAATCAAGGTATTTGTAGCCTTCTGAGTCAGTAGAGACAACTTCTGGGCAGATAGCTTCCACTTCCTGACCACTAAAACCGATTTGGGGTTCTTCTCCAAATGCATGATTTGGGAAGGCTTCTTGATTCCACTGATAACGCATACCATGCATCGATAGGACTTTGTTGAGCGAATCTGTCAGCGGCTCAATATCGGTTTTGTACCGCAGGTCAGAACATGCTCCGATGCTACCGGTGTAGCAGATATTACCTGCTACGTGTAGCTTTTGGGTTGGACTCGTCGTACCAATACCAACATTACCACTATCATCATTGATAAATAATCGGGTAGTTCCTCCAGTCGCAGAGTTAGAATTTACAGTTAGATTACCACTGCTATCAACATTTAAGTTCCAAAGCTCAGCACCAGTACTAGTATCACTCTGTAGTCCTAAGCGACCTCGAACCTGCAAAGGTACTTGGGGATTTGTGAGACCAATACCCACGTTACCATTAGCAGCAAAGGGATTAAAAACAACGTGGTTTCCTGTTCCGCTCGCTTTGATAAACAAACTATTTGTTCCAGTTTCGATATCGATCTCTGAACCGTCTGCTCTCAAATCTAGAATTTTTCCACCATTCTCTAAGCGAACACGATTACCCTGGACGTGTAACCTTTGAGCAGGATTTGTAGTTCCAATTCCAAAGTTTCCGCTGTCATCATTGATTGTAACTCTGGTACTACCAGCGCAGTTATCATCATTTGCCTTGAAATTTAAATTTCCGTTTGGTTCCAGGCAGATATTAAATCGCTCTGCACCATTATCAAGATTCACTACATTAGACATAATTGTCATTCTCCTAAGAAAATTTACTATTCAAACCTAATACAAGTATGTTCCAAAGTACACTTTTAAGACAATACGACAATCCGCGTATAGGATTATTAAGTTATTGCAACAAAAGACCCTTTGAGAAGCCCCAGCCTTTCTAGAGCAACCATCACAGCCGCTGTTCGGGTCTGTACATTTAGTTTCGCAAAAATATGCTCCAGATGTTTTCGTACTGTGCCTTTTGTGCAATTAATTAGTTTAGCAATTGCCGCATTGCTTTTATCCTTGGCAACCCAGAAGAGAACTTCTGCCTCACGTTTAGTAAGTCCTAATAATTCCAGGGAAGAAATTGAGAACAGTTGCAATTCTTGTTCTTCCAACAGCAGAAAATATTGCTCTGCGATTAGATCGGAAATAAGACGAATGACCAACTCCTTTCCTGGTTGCTCAATATGTAATGGTAAACAAGGAGATAAAACTTTGTTGTTAGATGTAAGTAACGAAATCTGATGCTTGAACCAATGTTGTAACGGTTCTGGTAACGACTGTGGGGTATGAGATAAACAATACTGGCTCAATAGTTGTTCTGCTCTCTGAGTCATTATATCTACCTGCCCATCAGCTTTGACAACAATCGCACCCATCTTATCGAAAACTTGCTTGAGTTGTGCCAGTATTTTTTGCTCCTGATTGAATTTAGGGGTATTTTCATCTGTCTCCATCAAGGGTTGACTGACTAGGTTTAGGATATATCGATCGCACTCTGTACAATTTCGGCGATCGCAACTCAACAAAATTCTTTGCTTTAGCACTTTACACTCCTTCACTATTCAAAATGGCAATGCTTTAGGTAAACTCGTAAATCACATAGACAAGGTAGCAAGTCGTGCCAATTTGCATATGCTTGTAAGTATCAATACTCCCCCTATATCATTAGTAGAATTTCCAAGAACGGCTTTTACATCTATGGGCGTTAAGCGAAGCTCTACCGTTAGCGTTCCCGGGTCGCGTGCGGCGAGGGCGTGTCCGTTAGCGTAGCGTGTCCGCCAGGACATAGGACATAGGTAATCGGCATGTTTATCATTCCAGCGTTTAAATCCGTATAATTTGTTACTTAAAAATGGTTAAAAAAACCACTCACCTTTCATCTTCAGTTCAATAGTAATCGGACTCGTAAATGAACCTATTAGCCGTATGATTTCAACTGCTGGGTGATTATTCTTACACCTTTATTGTATCTATAGGAACTTATTGCTAAAAGCTTGAAGTTAAATTTACATATTTCTCTAAATTTTTAAATAATTTGTAACGTGATTTCTAAACTTGTGGTTTATTCTCGAAGCTCTTTTTTACAAGTTGAAGAGACGTTGCAATGCAACGTCTCTACATTAATATTCATACCCAAATTCAGCAAGTTCCCAAAGTCTTCCCAGATAGCACCAAATCCCAATCAAAAAGTGCAGCACAATTAATTGATAAGGACCACCATTGTAGAGCCATTCATCTAAAGCGTTGAATAATCGTATTTATGAAGTCTTACCTTCTATTGCATATTTTTAGAACTCTTAATGCACAAATCAATCCCTTTTCAAGGGTTTTTTAGCTTTTAATTCACTCAAGCTTCAGATTCCGAATATTTTTGCTAGTAAATCCAAATATTTCCAAATATTTCATCTCTGAGTGAAAATTCGGACTATTAGACACTTATTGTTATAAAAAAATAATGTGAGAAAGTTGTGAGGGAAATATTACTCGTTTCCTTCATCACTGCTATTCGATCGTTTCAACTTTTATCAAGAAAATTATAAATGCATTATTAATGAATGAACGGGCTTTGTCTCTCACAGACTCAGCCCGTTAAATTATTTTTTTGGTTTAATTAGTTTGATTAGTCTACCGCATCTTCACAAGTTCCTCAACATATTTCCCTAACGTGTGATATTAGATAAATTATTGCTTGTAATTAGTGAAAATTTTCTTTGCCAAAGCAACAAGATATGCAAGGGATAAGCAATCATGATTCCTATAGAACGGCAAACTCCACTATTTATTCTTTCTGGTTTAACTGCTGCGATCGCGGGTGTAATTTCATTTGTCGGTATCCTCAATGATCAAATCTACTTACCGTTTACACCAGAAGAACTTTTACCTGGAGTTATGAGCCAGGATATTATTTCCTTGCTTGCTTCTTTAGGACTGCTGGTTTGTCTTGTCGCGATTAGAAGGGGAGCGAATCGAGCTTGGACGATTTGGCTGGGCTTGACGGGATACTTTTTTTATGCATATGCCCTCTACGCATTTGGCGCGATTTATAATCGTTTCTTTCTTTGCTATATCGCGATTGTCGGATTAACTGTTTATGCCGCTATTTTATTCTTCGCCAATGTTAATT
This sequence comes from Rivularia sp. (in: cyanobacteria), assembly GCA_049649675.1. Classification (GTDB taxonomy): domain Bacteria; phylum Cyanobacteriota; class Cyanobacteriia; order Cyanobacteriales; family Nostocaceae; genus Rivularia. The sequence goes on from JBARZF010000901.1 coordinate 12,289, forward strand.
TAGATTTCTTTCAAAGAGTCGAAGAACGGCAGATACCGCGCAAAATCATCAGCATATATTTATTCTTTTTATCTGCACTTTTTTATATAATTTGGTTATCGCAAATCTTTTCAACAATTAGGAGTGGTGTTTCATCTGGTATCAACACCGTATGGGTTTTAGATTTAGCATTTGTCTTGCCTTTATTAGTCATTGGAGCGGTTTTACTCTTTCGTAAGAAACCATTGGGCGATTTGCTTGCCCCTGTTATTCCGATCAAAGCAGGTACCTTGGGTTTTTCAGTGTTCTTGGGTGAATTGCTTAAACCCTATTTTGGTCAAGCACTAGATCCGTTTATGATTGGATTATTCGCTGTATTAAGTTTAGGCTCACTTAGCTTTGCTGGTCTAACTTTCTCTCGATTTGGACAACTTCATGCACAGAATATAGTCAGCCATTAAATATAACCGATCCATAAACCAAACCAATTTTCTAGATAATGCAACAAATTTTCACATCTCCATCAGATGCTACAGAAAAAACTATTTCAAAACTTCGTCCGCGTAAGGGTGTAATTATTGGTGCAGGTCAAGTAGGATTAGCTTGTGCTTATTCCCTACTAATTCAAAACACTTTAGATGAATTAGTCCTGGTTGATATTAACCAGAAAAAGCTGGAAGGTGAAGTTATGGATTTGTTGCATGGTTCGCCGTTTCTTGAACCAACTGTAATCAAAGCCGGTTCCTTAGCTGACGGTATTGCCGATAATGCTGATGTTGCGATCGTCACAGCTGGTTCAAAACGGCTGACTGGCGAAACTCGTTTAGACTTGATGCAGCGCAATTCAGAATTATTCAAAAACTTAATTCCAGAGGTGGTAAAGCATTGTCCTGATGCAATTCTACTGATTGTTACCAATCCAGTAGATGTAATGACTTATATTTCATTACAGTTGTCTGGCTTACCTAATACCTCAGTTATTGGTTCGGGAACAGTTTTAGACACTGCTCGTTTTCGCTATTTATTAGCAGAAAAATTACAGTTGGATTCACGTAATCTCCATGCATACATTATTGGCGAACATGGTGATAGTGAGGTTCCTGTATGGAGTAAAGTAAATATTTCTGGGATGCATCTGTGTGAGGAAGATTTAGAAAAAAGTACAACCGCACAACAAGAATTTTTAGATCCAATCTTTGAAAAAGTCAAAAAAGCAGGTCAGGAAATCATTAAACGTAAAGGTGCAACTTCCTACGCAATTGGTTTGGGAGTTACCGATATTGTCAAAGCTATTTTGCGCGACCAAAATCGCATATTTACTGTTAGCAGTTTGGTAGAAGATTTTTATGGTATTAAAAATGTTTGTTTGAGTCTCCCCACAGTTATCAATCGTCGTGGTGTTGATAGAAAGCTGAATTTGACCCTTACAGAAACCGAGTTGAAACAATTAAAAAAATCCAGCGAAGTTTTGCACAATGCCATTTCGCAACTAAAACTTTGATGTGATTAATTAACATTCTCCTGGCTCAAGCTACAGAATTCACGACTTAAAAAATTTTCCTTTTTAATCTTATGTTGCAACAAATTTTCACATCTCCATCAGATGCTACAGAAAAAAGTATTGTGAAACTTCGCCCCCGCAAGGGTGTAATTATTGGCGCAGGTCAAGTAGGATTAGCTTGTGCCTATTCTCTGCTGATTCAAAATACTTTAGATGAATTAGTACTGGTTGATATTAACCAGAAAAAGCTCGAAGGTGAAGTCATGGATTTGCTACATGGTTCGCCGTTTATTGAGCCAACTGCGATTAAAGCCGGTTCATTGGCTAGCGGTATTGGGGATAATGCAGATGTTGTAATTATTACCGCCGGGGCAAAGCAACTTCCTGGTGAAACCCGTCTCGATCTGATGCAGCGGAATGCGGAATTATTCAAAAACTTAATTCCAGAGGTGGTTGAACATTGTCCTCATGCAATTCTACTGATTGTTACTAATCCAGTAGATGTGATGACTTATGTATCATTAAAACTGTCTGGCTTACCTAGTACTTCAGTAATTGGTTCGGGAACAGTTTTAGACACTGCTCGTTTTCGCTATCTATTGGCAGAAAAATTACGGTTAGATCC
>JBARZF010000902.1:0-3161 GCA_049649675.1 Rivularia sp. (in: cyanobacteria)
TTCGGAAGTTGAACTAATGGAAACTTAAGAGCCTGTAAGCCGTCTCGTTGGGGGCCAATAACTTTAAACTTCTTCGGAAGTTGAACTAATGGAAACCTTATGTGGGTCGGGGTTAACAGTTTCCAGAGGGGGTGTCCTTTAAACTTCTTCGGAAGTTGAACTAATGGAAACCTGTATCGGAGGGTGCCATTTATGGACCGAGCCAATTCCTTTAAACTTCTTCGGAAGTTGAACTAATGGAAACAAGTCGGGTTACAATATCCAGCCACTGTCTGGCAAAATTCTTTAAACTTCTTCGGAAGTTGAACTAATGGAAACGGGGCAAACTTTCCAAGAGCCAACAGATAATCAACTCCTTTAAACTTCTTCGGAAGTTGAACTAATGGAAACCTTGACCGTCTGTATTCATTACAGCTGGAATAGCATTTCTTTAAACTTCTTCGGAAGTTGAACTAATGGAAACTAGCAACTTGCTTCTAATTCAGTCATTATTTCTGAAGCTTTAAACTTCTTCGGAAGTTGAACTAATGGAAACAAAGAAAGCGTCTAAACTTGAAAATTTAGACGCTTTAATTACAGGTCGATGGAATTATTTTGCCTTTGTAATTTTGACTAATTTAACTCCTTTAATTTTAGAAAAATACCCAATTGCAAAAAATTGAGTATTGATTGCTGATTTCTAAAAATCAGTACTTTGGTTTCCATTAGTTCGACTTCAAAGGAAGTCAAGAAATTCAAGATTGATGAATAAACGTCACCATAAATTCAATATTATTCGTCTTTCCTTGCAATACTTTTAGATAAGCCAGTGCATCTTCCCTTCGACGAAATCTCGCGACAGTAATACACTCCTTGCTTGGTAAAGCGCGAACGACACACCAGGGATGCAGTTGCTTAAAATAGGTCATATTTACCCCCCAAAACTAAGGCAATTCGGACGAATAAGTTGCTCTTGAATTGCTTATACTCAGATTAATTCAGGAGGAAGGTATAAAAAAGGTCGGCTTGATATTGACAAATATTATATTGTATGGTGATTGATTGAGATTGTCAGATTAAACCTCACCCTCAATCCCTCTCCTTATTAAGGAGAGGGAAGTTTTTATTTACAATTGCTATATACTATCAGTAAATAACAATTGCCTTAAATGTTCGGGAATCTCCTCAAAATGTTCTAAGAAAAAATCCATAAACGCCAAATTAAATAAATCATTACGGTTTGGATAACGTTGATTTTTTCCATGTCTAAACCAACCTCTGACGGTAGAATCCGAACGATAACATATTGAAGCAATTTGCTCGTAACTTACATCCCATTTTGTATAGAATTCGATTGGAGTCATCCGAAAATCCCAAAGACTGTAAACTCTAATTAGATGTAATTCACGTTCACCTAATGTTTTTGGTTTTCGCATTTTTACACCTCAATGAAGTTAAAAGTCAAAAGTTAAAAGGCAAAAGGAAGAGTAAAAGTTAAACCTATTAATTATTAATAATTGCATCACAGCCCGACAGGGAATGTAATTCCCTGCCTAATAGCTCAAGTCCATTAAAATGGACTAATACATTAATCCAGACATATCTATTAATATTCTGAAAAATTAATTTGGTATATTTTTAATCATGCACCTAATCAATTTTTATGCTTAGAATAAAAAAGATTATCTGATTATTTTTTGAGTCCTCTTTAGAGGACTTACGCTATTAGACGGGGAATTGCATTCCTCGGCGGGCTAGGATACAAACCTAACAAATTAATACGATTAACCACTAATTACTTTTGCCTTACTCAATGCGAATCGATATACATCACAAGAATGCTTTTCTTATCCGTATATCGCCAGTAAAATCGTTTAGCCATCGATGCCGAAGAACTCCAAATATCATCATTTGTACAACGATAGCGATGAGTTCTTAAACTACGATAAGCTGGTCCCGATTTTGCTAAAATTACAAAAGCTTTGTCGTATTGCTTGCGGTCTTTTTTCGGTAATTCATCAAGTTGTTTTTGTACTTTCGTAGTAAAAATTAAATCAAACTTGACAGATTTAACCTGCATTCAATTGTTTCCAAATACTACATTTGACCGACAGCGCATTACAACCTCAACACAACGGTGGAGCGCGTGCTTTTTGATAGTTATTCATGTGAGTGAAAAAGATTTCTATTCGTGATTTTCATAACCGCTTCGGAATCCATTCCGAAGCTAATAGCTCAAGTCTACTTAAGTAGACTAATCATTTTATTCAGTCGTCTTGAGACGACTTTTGCTATTAGCCAGGGAATTGCATTCCCTGGTGGTGTTGAAACTACACGATAAATGCAGCATCATCAATGCTAAATTCCGGTTTAGTTCCAACTACTGCAATTTTGCAGCGAGTATGTGCGGACATGGGGTAAAATCGAACTTGATCTTCAGCTTTATTGACGAGTCGCATTAGGTATTTGGAAATCTTTTTGTATTGCTCCTCGTCTAAAACGCATTCAAAAACGGATTTCTGTACTCGCAAACCGTAACTTTCCAGAAGTTTTGACACCTTATTGCGGCGAGTATCGCTAACGATGTCGTAGCAGACTAAATAAAACATAATTACTTCACCAAGGTTAACGCTGGTTTTTGGTTCTTAACTGGTTTGGTGAAACTGGTTTGATTCGGGTTAAATTTCAAAGCCAAAGGACGATAATATTCTACGTCTCCCAACAAAGATTTAACGTATTCTTTTACCTGTAAATCCATACATTGCCGATAGCTGACTTCCCCAACATAAGGATGCAGAATGAAGGTTTTTAATTTAGCTTCCCAAGATTGCAGAAAGCGTTTGAGAAGGGTTGTTGGTTTTTTACCGTTGCCGTTACCGTTGGTTTTGTTCAAATTACGAGCAAAATTCAACACCAAATCATCAACGATAGGAGCGCGGAATTCTGCTGCAAAATCCCAAGCTAAGGGTAGTTCGTAGTATGCGTCATCGTGAAAAATTGCGTAATCTGGGTGCAACCCTGCGGTGTTGAGAAGGGTGTAGATATATTGAGTCAGTAAATGATTCCCCAGATGCAAGAATCTACCAACTCGTTTTGCAGTTGTACCTGGATATCCGTTGCTGTAAATATTGAGTAGGGAAGCAAAAGCACAGTAATAAACTTTGTCAGCTTCCGTGCAGAAA
>JBARZF010000903.1:0-4177 GCA_049649675.1 Rivularia sp. (in: cyanobacteria)
ATTTTCTCAATGCTGCCATTTGAATTTGTAGTAATTGGTAAACCCGTTTCTCACCAAGCAAAAGAACGCAAGCGTGTTAATGCTTGGAAACAACAAGTTCGTGAAACTGCTGAATCTAATTGGAATCAAGAAACTCCTGTCGGAGATTATGTTCAAGTAATTATCACGCATTATTATGATGCAGATCCCACTGGTGACGAATCAGCCGTTCCAGATAATGACAATATAGTAAAGCCAATCAGGGATGCTTTAAACGGTTTAATTTATGTTGATGACTATCAGATTACTGATTTCATCAGCCGTCGTCGGAATCTAAATGGTTCTTTTAGAATCAAAGGTATTTCTCCAGCTTTAGCCGAAGGATTTTCTAACGGTGAAGAATTTTTGCACATTAAGGTTGAACCTGCACCAGATCCTGGAGATTTATCTTAATCTTAATAAAGGCTATCTTGCACCGCATCTACTCCGCTTTCCAAGTGTATATAACTATCAACTAACTACTATAATGCACTGATTATATTTCGTAATCAGCGCATATTCTAATTTTATTTTTAAAGGTAAAAAATACTGTAAATTTTTGATTAAGTGATGATAATTATTATCACTATTGCAATCTATTTAACAGTACCATTCTTATAGGTTTGCTCTATAATAAGTGAAGTGTTTGGTACTTCAAATTAACCGGAGCAACTCTCAGTAATTAGATATGAGCTATCAGGACAATCAAAATCCCTTGGAATATCGGCGACTTTTAAAACTTGCCAAAGAATACCGAGAGCAAGGTTATTCAGTAACTATTAATCCATCTTCCGAAAAACTACCTACGGTACTGGCAGATTGTTCGCTTGATTTGATAGCCGTAAACGATAAAAAGGTTGTTGCAGCTAAAGTTAGGACGCGACAAAATCTTAGCTGTAACGGTTCTGAAGATTTACGTCACATTAGCAAATCGGTACAGCAACTTCCCGGCTGGGAGTTTGAGTTGGTTGTTACAAACTCGCGTAAAAAAGCTGGCTAGCATCGGAAGTGGTTAGCGAAATTCAAGATTATTAAATATAAGTAATTTTGAATCGTAGCTAAGGGAGGTAGATAGTTTTTTTGGGTCATTTATAGGGAGCTTCCCATGTGTATAAGTTTATAAGTCATCAGTCACTATTAATATGGCTGATGACTTATTACTATTTATCAAACAAACCGATAAACTTTTTGATTAAACCTACTGTTACTCCTGGTAATTCCAACTGAGGTGTTAAACCAACCGAGTCCAATTGTTGAAAAAATTTAATAGCTTGGGGATTCATTTGCGCCAGACGCTGACCAATTTCTGGCCCGGTAAATTGTGATTTTTGTCCCCAAATAATTGCTGTAGGTATTGTGAGTTGTTCAATATATTGCGATAAATCAAAGCATAAATCCCCGCGAACAAAAGACAAAGCCGCATATTCTGCATTTGGCTGTTTTGCAGATTCCAAATAAGCTTCTACAATTTCTTCGTAAACCCGATTGGAATTAGCAAATTGTCGTTGCTCTAAGAAGCTACGAATTCCACCGCTACTTGCAACCCCCGCACTGTAAAACAATTTATCAAGAATGGGTGTACTAATCACTTGAGCAAAAAAGCTGCGAGAATAGTTTTCACCAAAATCGGAAAGCCCTGCTGGAGTTGTGAGAATCAGAGACTTGAATAATTCCGGATGAGCGATCGCAACTCGAATTGTAAATGCTGCTGTTAAAGAAGAAGCAATTACCTTTACTGCACCGTCGCAGGTTTGCTGTAAAAATTCCCTAACTGTAGTTAAATAATCTTCAACTTGGTAGTTTCTTTCTGGATGTTCCGACTCACCCCAACCGATCAAATCCGGTGCAATGATGCGATATTCTGCTGCAAAGGCTGAATAAACTTTAGACCATTCGTAAGCAGAAGAACCACCACCGAATCCATGTAAGAATACCAAAGTTTCCTTGTCCGTAATGGCAGCAGTTTCATCCTGCCACGGAGAGCCTGTATTGGTATAGTAAACCATCCTACCTAATGATGTATTTACCGAGCATCGCTCAAATCCCAATGGCTGAAACATAGATATTTGTGTTAATTATGGTAATTTTTTTTCATGGTGAGCGAGAGTTACCCAAGATAAAGCTTGCCACCAATTTAATTATCAGCTGAATCTTCACATTATTACTTCTAACTTTGGAGAGATTAAGCAGATGTGAAATTACTGTCTTACTTGTGAAGATTTGGTGTTTATTTTTTCAATACATAAAAAATGAATCCTTGAAAGCACTATGTTTCAAGCAATTGTACTGGTATATACAATAACTTTAGATGGAGGTATACGATAAAACTTTTATGGTAATCTGTTCCTATTCATCACCGATGGGAATGAGCGTCAATAAAGCAAAAAGAAGGTTCCTTACTGATTCACGCTTTTACTGTAATTATTCTGAATGGTGCTTGTTGATTCAATTTTTTGCACGCTCTTCAATCCAATCCAGTCGGGAACAGACAATTATAATTATTCTCCATGTAATTAGTATTTTTTATTTTTATCTGAGCAATGGTAAAGCAGGCTAGTTTTCAATCAGGTGTAACAACGGTTGAGGAGCCTTTTTTTAAGCTTGACAACCTTAATAGTTATTCTCAAAGTTTTACATCAACCTATTCGAGTTCCCAACGTCCGCAAAATGATACAGTTGATTCCCCCGTAACTGAATGTACTTTTTTGCAACTGGATAATTTGCAGTGCTTTGAAATCGTGGATCTTCAGTACGAAAGTAGAGGGGTAATTTTTGATAATTGTATCGCCATAGAACCGAGCAATCCCGCATTTCCACCTCATTCTGGTGCAATAGTATTAATGAGTTCGCCTAAAAGTGGATTATTAGAAGCTAGTTTTATAAATCCCGTCAACTCAGTTAGTGCCTTCGTTACCAGTTCCCAGCGATTAGTGCTATCTGCTTACGATGAATCTCGTCAATTGTTAAATCAAGCAATACTACCGTCGGGCAATCTTGCTAATTCCGACTCAATACTAGCTCCAAATACTTTATTATCTGTATCGGCAGATAATATACATTCTGTCAGGTTCTATGCTTTCGACGGTCAATTTACCATTGACGACTTAAGCTTTTGTTATTAGCATTGCTAAGTGAAAATTTTACTTTTATAATTGCTAGCAATTTTGTATAAGTGCCTTTTAGTGATAGATTTTCTAGTATAAATATTATATATTCTTAGTCTTTATCAGTAAATCGTAATTATAGTGGCAGGTAAATAAGGTGGCAAAGTTGGCTTCGTCTTTTAGGCAGCGATTCATCAAAAATAACCCGTTAAGGGAGCTTCCGCAGTTAAAGACAGGAGCCATGAGAAGAATATTGCAACGTAAGAATCCGGCTCAGTTTCTTTGGTTCTTAACGATTATCGTTGCTATGCTTTTGTGGAACCCGAAGTTATTATTCGCGAGCGGTTCGGGCATTTTTGTCATGTTGCTAGTCTATTCGATGCCCCAATGGGACTGGTCGAAATTTTTGAATAAGTTACGTAATTATCTGCAAACTACCAACGGACGTTTAGTATTATCAGTAACTAGTGGTGCAATCGCTTGCTTAGGAACTTATACCGCCGTAACAATTTGGGCTGAGGCTCCCAATGTTTGGATTGGTGCAGGTGCGATCGTCCAAGGTATGGCAACCGTATTAGTTTTAATATTATTAGCTCGATTGTTGATAAGCTTACATGGCAATCAAGAAGATAAGTTAGAGCGATCGCTAGAGAATTTAATAGATGCAGATCCCCTTAAACGTCTGATTAGCGTGCGTCAGTTAACAAAATTAGCGACTCAAAAACTTGAGCCTGACACAAAGAAATGTATTATTGAATGCTTGCAACTGTTGCTGACAAATGAATCAGAAGTAACAATTCGGGATGCAGCCTTTGATAGTTTGCAAGCATTAGAACCAGTTGAAAAAGTAGTACCCAAAAGTAATCCAACTACTTTAATACCGTTTTCCGTGAAAGCCAAAAACCGCGTTTCATGTTGATATTAGGGAATTGGGGATGGGGAATTGGGAATTGGGCCGAAGGGCATTGGCAGATGGGATAAAGAGTAAGAGTTAGGAGTTGGGAGTTAAGAGTTAAGAAATCATAATTGGTAACTGCTCACTGCTCACTGTTCAC
>JBARZF010000904.1:0-7076 GCA_049649675.1 Rivularia sp. (in: cyanobacteria)
AGGGCAAGGGTGAAAAACCATATTTGTAAAAGATGTCCGAACCAAATAATAACTGAAGTCAAAGTGATTTTTAAAAGATGCCGCTTGTCTCTCCAAAAGTATTTATGCATTTCACTCCAAGAATCGCGCAGTTTTGCTATTTTTAAGCTGATTTTTTGAGGTGCGATTTTACCCGTAAACTGAAATATCAAATTAGCAAACTGACGAGAAGCAATTAATAATAATCCGACAATTAAACCAGAAATAACGCTCGCTGTCATTATCCAGAATAGCCAATCTTTTTGAGGATAAAACGTCAATCCAAAAGCACACCATAACAGCAGTGATAGCATATCGCAGGCTTTTTCAAAAACTACCAAAGATAAAGATAGCGAACCTTCTAAATGTCCTCTTTCTTTAATAAAATAAGCTTTTACTATATCACCCATTTTTGAGGGTAATACCATATTTAATACGCTAGCTGTTAAAATCAAGCGATTTGCTTCACCGAATCCCAAACGGGTACGACTTGGAGTAAGCTGTTGCAATCGCCAAGCTGTTAGCATTGTTAAGGGTACAACCATTCCTAAACTGATTGCCATCCAAAGTTTATCGCTGTTTTGAAATACTTCTATTAATTTGGGAAAATCGATTTTCCAGTAAATTACGATCAAAATTGTCAGACTGACAGCGATAGAAATAAGTTTTTTCATATTTTTATGTTTTCATATTTTAATATTTTCATAATTCACGCTCGATTTTTAATGGTTGAGAAGCAGCGAGTTTTTTAACTTCGTTAGTTAAATCCAGCCAAGATTGTAATTGGCTTTTTTGGAATGTTCGACTCATGACAACATAAATAGAAGTTTGATCGCAGCCAATACCCGCAGAAATCACGTTATCCCAAGTTTTCGCTTCCAGTTTATCGACAATATGCCATTTTCCGTTCTCCCAGAAGAATCTCCGAGTAAATTGAAAAGGAGCATCATTTTTACCAACAATTAAAACCCTTTGTAATAGCTTGCGAATTAAATCGGGAAAAAATCTTCCCACAGTTAACATCACAATTCTTAGAATCATTAAATTTAGGGGTGTCATTTGTTTTTGTTTTGCCCAACCAAGATTCCCACTAACGGTAATTTCGTCATCGTTAATATTAATTATATAAGGTGCGACTAAATGTCCAACCGCATTTTTTATTTTGCCTTTGTCTCGTACCTGTAAAGAAATTTGCGTATCGGCAACGACTAATTTGTTATCCCGAAATAGCTTAAAAACTCCACCTTTATTTAATGCTAAATATAGCTGTGTATTTTCGCGGCGATCGATTAATATTTTGGCATTTTGTAACCAAATCCGATTATCTTGAGAGATATTTACTTGAGGTCTTTTTTCTACAAAATCCCGCCAAGCTAACAAATAATTCCATGTATGATGTCCGATAATATGGTCATCAGCGTAACAGGGAGACAATCCATTTGCTAAACCTTGTAAAAAACGCTGGTTAATTTGTAGCGCTTCTGGCATCCATTCCCCAACCAATTCAAAACCGTGGGGGAAAAAGTTATAAGTATTGCGGCTGGTATATTCCCCACCATAGGAGCCATCGGGATGTACAAATTCAGCAGCTAACTTTACAGCTTTAATTAATGCTTCTTTGATGCGTATATCTGGATTAAACTGATAAATTCTTGCCAAACAAGAAATAGCTAAAGTATGATATCCTGGGTCGCAGCCTTCATATTCGATAAACCAACCTTCATCATTTTGCCAAGATAAAACACGCTCCAACCGCTGTACTTTCGCTTTATCCCATCGAGAGGTTTTCAAAAGTTGCGATAATCTTTCCAAACATAAAACAATTAACGCTTGATGATTGGTTAAACGTCCGCTTTCATGATGCTCTGCCAACCAATCAGCACGTTTTGTAAAAAAGTTTAAAATAGTTTGATTATCTAATTGATTATCTTGAAAATTATTTTCTAAATCTAAAAGTATATAGCTTTCAATACAAGCCAGAAGCGAAAAAGCAGCAGCCCCCGAAGCTCGTTCAAAAGGAAAATAATCATCGCAAGAACCATCTTTATGAGCGCTGCGAGCCGCATAACAAATTCCCGCTTCCACCCAATCCTTAATAGCAACCTGACGATAAAACGGATTATCCGGCACATCAGTATCGTAAATTAAAGCCAAAGGATAGACAAATTCCTGAGCCATCCCACTAGGAAAATCAATGATTTTATAATGCCAAAAATTACGGTCAAAACAACCATAAGTAGGGCTGTGGGGGTTACGATCTAATAAAGTTAGAATCTTCGGGATTTGAGCTAACGCTTCAATTGCAAATAAATCTTTGTTCGGCATTGGGGATTAGGGATGGTTAGAGGGGGAGATGGGGGACAAGGTGATATTTATTTGATATCTTGCACCACTTTCAACAAGAGCCGGAGACTCTTGATGTAGTTCCCAGGTTGAACCTGGGAACCAGTGTTCTAATTGATAACTGTTCACTGATAACTGTTCACTGATAACTGCTAACTGTTTCCTTATCCATTTCTTGACGACGCATTCGTAATTGTGTGTCTTCGAGTAATTGACGATTTGCTGCCATTAAATCTGCTATTAAACCAAACATCCATAGTTGAAAACCAATTAATATTAATATTGCAGTCAGAATCAAGCTGGGGATGCGAGTGCGTTCGGTTCCCATGAAGAAAAATATTAACCAGCGTATGCCCAAACATACTCCTATACTGAATGGAACGCTGCCTAAAGTAAAGAAAAAACGCAGCGGTTTATATAACATGAAAATGCGAAGAATTGTAAAGAGCGATCGCACTACATAAGAAAGGTTACTTTTTACTAAACGTGATGGACGAATAACGAAATTTGTTCTGATAGGTACGGAAGTAATCTTCATACCTTTTTGTCCGGCTTGAATAATTGTTTCTAATGTATATGTATATTTATTAAACACATTAAATCTTAAAGCTGCTTCGCGATTAAAGGCACGAAAACCGCTGGGAGCATCGGGAATATTAGTGTTGCTGGCACGACGAACTACCCAACTACCAAATTTTTGTAGCATCTTTTTTGTTAAGGAAAAATGCTTTGTCTTCCAAATTGGTCTGGCACCAACTACAATATCTGCTTGTCTATAAAGAATAGGTTCTATAAGTTTAGGAATGTCATCTGCACAATATTGATTATCAGCATCAGTGTTAACTATAATGTCTGCTCCTGCTTTTAAAGAAGCTTCTAAACCTGCCATAAAAGCTTTTGCAAGACCCTGATTATGTGGCAAGCTAACAATATGATCTACACCAAAAGCTTTGGCAACTTCTACAGTTCTATCTTTACTACCATCGTCAATTACTAAAAATTCTATAGAGTCAACGCCATATATTTGCTTTGGTAACTCTGAAAGTGTAGTTCCTAAAGTCGCTTCCTCGTTATAACAGGGAATTTGAATAATCAGTTTCGTCATAAATTAAATTTACTTAATATTTTATTCAGTTTGATAAACATATAGTTTTATAAACTGCTTTTTTTATTTTTAATTCTCAGACTTAATATACCGCCAATTTTTACTTACTAGTGGCTAATCAAACTTTCTTTATCGCGGATTTTACCATAAGTAAGCTGTTGAGGGTTTCCAATTTGCCAATCGATCTTACTATGTATTTTAAGATACTTTACTTTTTGCTCTCATCAAAAAAAACTGTATAGTTATTAAATCGTAATTTATTCGACAAACCGATCAAAAATAAAAATTGACATTTATTAAAACTGCCCGTAAATATATAAATCTAATAGCAAAAAATTTAGTGATATTCAATACTCCTTCTTTATGACGCAAGCTGAGTTATTTAGAAAAAAGAAGAAAGATTCAAAAATAAACGAATTATTATTTCCAGCGGCAATGTGGTTTAGCAGTCGCTTGTTAATTTGGATTGCCATGTTAGGAATTGCACCTTTATTGCAAGCACCCTCTGGAGGAGTTGAAGCTACGTTTAGCTTAGATGTATTTCATGCTTGGGACAGTAACGAGTATCAAAAGATAGTTAGCAGTGGATATGAATTTATTAGTGATGGAAAAATGCATAATGTGGCGTTTTTTCCCTTGTTTACCTTAATTATCAAGCTGTTAGTTAATTTAGGATTTTCCTTTAAATTTGCTGGATTACTGGTAAATAATTTGGCATTTTTAGGAGCAATTTACTGCGTATATTTCTGGGTAAAATCCTACCGTAGCGAGAATGAAGCGCGATGGGCTACTGCTGTATTGGCTTGGTGTCCGCCGTCAATGTTTGCAGGTGTTATTTATACCGAAGGTTTATATTTATTTCTCAGTGCTGCGGCGATGCAGGCTTTTGACAAAAGTCGATATGGTTTGACTGCTTTGTTCGGCGCCTTGGCAACAGCAACTCGCCCTACAGGTTTAGCATTGATTCCGGCTTTGATAATTGCATCTTGGAAGCAACGCAAACCACCCATTGCCTATATTGCCGGTTTAGCGACGGCAACAGGAGTAATTTTATTTAGTCTGTATTGTGCGGTTACATTTAACGAACCATTAGCCTTTATTGAAGCGCAGAAAGGATGGCGTGAATCTTTGGGGTTTGATTGGCAAAGTTGGTGGAAAATGCTGATGCAGATAACCATCGGTACCGAGAATTGGAAACACGGAGGAATAAAAGATCCCGTAGTACCATTATTGTTTGTTTTAATTGTCGCCCTTGGTTACTTATTGTGGCGCTTTCGTAAAAAGATAGGTAAAAAATTTGGTAAAGCCAAAGTTGACTATGGTTTTGCGGCTTTAATTTTAATTTGGTGGCTAGTAGCTGGCGATCCTTTAATTAATACTGTGTCGGTTATAGGAAGCGCTTACTTAATATGGAAACTACGCAACGAATTGAGTCCCGTTACCGCAACCTATGGTTTATGTGGTTTGGCATTAGTTTTAGCTTCTGGAGGAACTTGGTCGCTCAGTCGAATAGTTTACGGTATTGTGTCAGTTAGCATTGCCTTTGGTGTATTCTTATCCCGTCATCCGCGCTGGGGATATTTAACTATGGGCTTCTTTGCGATTTTACTCACAACTTTTTCTATAAGATTTGCCCAAGAATTGTGGGTAGGTTAGCAGTTAGCAGTGTAGAGACGTAGCACTGCTACGTCTTTTAGAAGTTAGGAATTATTTATTAACCTTTAACCTTTAACCTTTAACATTTTTTTATAAACCCTGGTGAAAACAAAAATTATTTATCAAAGTGCTGTTGCAGCAATATTGCTGTTTGTTTGTAGCGGTTTGCGACACTTACTGTTTCAATCGGGGGCTTTTGATTTAGGAATTTACGATCAAGTTGTTTACCTGATGAGTCAAGGGAAACCGCCTATTTCGTCGATTTTGGGTTTTCATCACATGGGTAATCATGCAGCTTGGGCAGTTTATCCTTTAGCCCTACTTTACAAAATTTATCCTAGTGCTTACTGGCTGTTAGCGGTGCAAGCTGTTTCCTTAGCTAGTGGTGCTATTCCTACTTATTATCTCGCCAAACAAGCTTCACTTAAAGAAGATAAAGCCGTCATAATGTCGGCAGTTTATTTATTTTACCCGCTGATTTTTAACGTTAATTTATTTGAATTTCACCCGGAAGTGATGGCTATTCCGGTATTTTTAGGAGTAGTTTTAGCAGCGCGATTTGATAAGATTATATGGTTTTGTACGGGAACTATTTTTATTTTGGGTTGTAAAGCCGTTCTATCTTTAACGGTAGCGGCGATGGGTTTTTGGCTGTTGATATTTGAAAAACGGCGGGCATATGGAGTCTTTGCTTTAATTGCTGGGTGTTCGTGGTTTTTGATTGCAACTCAACTAATTATTCCAAATTTTAGTAACAGTGAAGCTGCGGCTGTTGCTCGCTATAGCTATCTAGGTGATTCTGTTTTAGATATTGTCGCTAATTTATTTTTAAAACCGGGATTGATATTAGGTAAAGTTTTTTCACCAGCTACTTTTGGATATTTAGCATTATTGATAGTACCTGTAATTTGGGGACTAACACCAAAGCATCTGGCACCTTTAATAAGTGCTATTCCTACATTGGGAATAAATATTCTTTCCCAAAAACCAGAGCAACGAGATTTAATTCACCAGTATTCTTTACCTATTTTACCGTTTATAATTTTAGCGTTAATTTCCAGTCTTGCTGCTAATAAATCATGGCTGCGGAATTCAAGAATAATTTTAATATGGGCAATAGTTGCTTTTTTAGCATTGGGTAAATACGGCTTTTTTTGGTCGCGCTATCTTAGAAGCATCGATACTTGGCAAGCAACGCGGGAAGCGATCGCGCAAGTTGAAACCAAAGAAACTGTTTTAACTACCCACAGCATTTACCCTCATTTAAGTCATCGTTCAAAAATTCAATTTGTAGATGATTTGAGTGGTGGAATTCCAGATTTAACTCAATTCAAATATATCCTGTTAAACGTGCGTCATCCTGACGGTTCTCGCAATCCACAATTTGCTGCTAATTTAGTAAATCAACTTAGAAATAATCAATTTTTTGAATTAGTTAAACAGCAGGATGAAGTGTATTTATTTGTTAAAAAATCTGGTTAATCTGACAACTTGCATTATTCTAGATTAGCCTTAAAGCCACCTCGGAATCAATTCCGAGGCTAATAGCGAAAGTTTAGTAAAGTAGACTAAAAGCCTTTCCCAGTCCTATTTATAGGACTTTTGCTATGAGACAGGGGTTTGCAAACCCTGGCGGTGTTGAGAATAGTGCAATATGTGAAATTTATTAGACTTAGACATGGTATAAGTACGGAAAAAAAAAACTAAAAGAAAAGCAACAAAATTTATTATTTAATTCAATTAGTCACAGCAAGGTAAATTTAGAACAAGCTAAATAAAGCAATTAGCAAACAAATATCTACTTTACCAATGTTGTTTATTGATCAAAACTTATGGAAAAAGATTTTTATCTGCAATACGCATCTGTAGAAGATAAACATTGGTGGTTTATAGCACGCCGTCAAATATTAGAAAAAGTGATTCGTAAATTAAATTTACCAACAAATCCTCAAAT
>JBARZF010000905.1:0-6530 GCA_049649675.1 Rivularia sp. (in: cyanobacteria)
ACCGAAAGCAACGGTAAAAAACAAAAACTACCGCTTCAGATTACCGAAAAGCGTGATGATAAAACAGTATCGCTGACATTTAATCCACCAGTTGAACCCGGTAAAACAATTACCATTGCTTTGAAACAAATCCGCAATCCTTCATCTGAAGGTGTTTATTTATTTGGAGTTACCGCATTTCCTGTTGGTGAAAAATCCCACGGACAGTTTTTAGGTTATGGAAGGCTGCATTTTTATCGGAATAATAATTCTTTATTTTCGCCGTTTGGTTGGTGAGTGAATAGTTTCTGAAAAAATAAATGTAGAGACGTAGCAGTGCAACGTCTCTTTTTGTCGTATCGAAAAATACAATTCTGTAAAATAGGCAAAAACACGGGTATAGAGATATTTAATTAGTATCTGTTTTTACGTAATACTTTGGATTGTGAATGATAAGTTAATACAGCATGAAGGTTGCTTGATTTGTAATTGAAATTTTCTGAGGTTCGAGCGTTCCTAAATTTTGGGTATCTTTAGTTTCTCTGTATAAAAAATATGAGTAACCTTAGAAGAAAGAATTATTCGCTGTTTATCGTAGACAATTTAGCGCGTTACGGTTTGACAGCATTGCTCAGTATTGTCTTGGTGGGTGAATCGGTAAGCGCGATACCGAAAAGCGGGGGGATGGAGGTAGCACAGCAGCAGAAAAATACACAAGCAGATATTACTCGTGCAGAGGCAAAAAAATTAACAGATGAAGGGTTGCAATTGTTTCAGCAAGGAACCGCAGAATCATTAAAGCAGGCTCTTGGTAAATGGGAAAAAGCGCTGGAATTGTGGCAGAAGGTAGGAGATAAAGAAGGGCAAGCTAATATTATGCTTGGTATTGGTCGTATATATGATTTATTAGGATACAAACAAAAAGCACTTAAATTATACAACCAAGCATTACCTTTAAGTCGCGAAGTTAAGGATAAAAATGGAGAAGCAGTAACTCTCAATAATATTGGTGTTGTCTACGATTCATTAGGAGATAAACAGCAAGCACTCAAATTCTACAACCAGGCATTACCTTTAATCCGCGAAGTTGAGGATAAAAATCAAGAAGCAAAAACTCTCAATAATATTGGTTTTGTCTACGATTCATTAGGAGATAAACAGCAAGCACTCAAATTCTACAACCAAGCATTACCTTTAAGGCGCGAAGTTGGAGATAAAAGTGGAGAAGCAGGAATTCTCAATAATATTGGTCTTGTCTACTCGAATTTAGGAGATAAACAGCAGGCACTCAAATTCTACAACCAAGCATTACCTTTAAGTCGCGAAGTTGAGGATAAAAGTCAAGAAGCAAGAACTCTCACTAATATTGGTGCTGTCTACTCGGATTTAGGAGATAAACAGCAAGCACTCAAATTCTACAACCAAGCATTACCTTTAAGCCGCGAAGTTGATGATAAAAGTGGAGAAGCAAAAATTCTCAATAATATTGGTGCTGTCTACTCGGATTTAGGAGATAAACAGCAAGCACTCAAATTCTATAACCAAGCATTACCTTTAAGGCGCGAAGTTGAGGATAAAAGTGGAGAAGCAACAACCCTTCACAATATCGCTTCTTTACACAGAGAGAATGGTAATCTCCAAACAGCACTAACTAACAGTAAAGCCGCAATCGATATTATTGAAAACCTACGCACTAAAGTTGATAGCAACGATTTACGTACATCCTACTTTGCCACCGTACAAAATATCTACAAACTCCACATCGATATTTTGATGCAATTGCACAAGCAAAATCCATCATCCCAATACGACGCTCAAGCACTCAATGCCAGCGAAAAATCTCGCGCTAGGGGACTTTTAGAACTATTAACCGAAGCAAATGCCGATATCCGTAAAGGTGCTAATCCCGAACTTTTAGCTGAAGAAAGCCGTTTACAACAACAAATAGAAGCTAAAGATAAATTACGACTTGAGATAGTTAGCAATCGCAATAAAAGTAACGATCCAGTTTCAAAAGCTGCCGCACAAAGATTAGAAAAAGAAGTTCAAAACCACATTTACGAACTCAATCAACTCAAAACCAAAATCAAACAAAGCAATCCCAAATATGCAGCACTAAAATATCCCGAACCATTAAACTTAAACCAAATCCAACAACAATTAGATAAAGACACCGTACTTTTACAATATTCCTTGGGTAAAAAACGCAGTTACTTATGGACTGTAACTCCTAATTCCCTCGACAGCCACGAGTTACCAAAACGCGAACAAATAGAAACAGCAGCATCCAAATTCAAGGAATTATTGAAAAAGTGTGAAAAGTCACCAATAAACTGCCAAGATTTATCCGCAGAACAAAAAGCTAAAGATTTTCAAGAAATTACTCAAGCTGCTACCGAACTCAGTAACTTGATATTTGCTCCCGTTTCTAAAAAATTGGGTAAAAAGCGTTTGGTAATTGTCGCTGATGGTGCTTTGCTAGAAATTCCCTTCGCAGCATTATCAGAACCAAATCAAACCAACTATCAACCACTTCTAGTAAATCGCGAAATTGTAAATCTACCTTCTGTAAGTGCGATCGCCATTCAGCGAAATGAACTAAAACAGCGTCAAACTGCTCCCAAAACTTTAGCCGTGCTTGCTGATGCTGTATTTACCACTAATGATGAGCGAGTCACGGGTAAACCTCCCACTCTAGCTCCGGAATTGGATTTAAGAGATTCGATGCTCCGAAAAGCTGCGAAAAATTATAACCGTGCTGGATGGCAAAGGCTAAAAGGTACGCGTACTGAAGCCGAACAGATTTTAGAGAAAGTTTCAAAACTTGTACCATCTTCCGAAAATTTACAAGCTTTTGATTTCGATGCCAATTACAACTGGATAACTAACAAACAACTCAAACAATATCGATTTATTCATTTAGCAACTCACGGTTTTGCAAATCCTGACAACCCAGAATTATCAGGAATTTTGCTTTCCGTAGTAGATAAAGAACACAAACCCTACGATAGAGTAAACCTGCTACTAGGTGATATTTTCAACTTAGATTGGAATGCGGATTTAGTTGTTCTCAGTGCTTGCGAAACTGGTTTGGGTAAAGGTGTTCCCGGTGAAGGATTAATTGGTTTGACAAGAGGACTGATGTATGCAGGTGCAGAACACGCTGTAATTTCTTTATGGCAAGTTGACGACACTGCAACATCTAAATTAATACCCCAGATTTACAAAGCGATGTTAGAGAAAAAAGCATCTCCTGCAACTGCTTTGCGTCAGGCTCAACTGCAAATGTGGCAACAAAAAAAATGGCGTAATCCATACTACTGGGCTGCTTTTACCTCCCAGGGTGAATGGAATAATTAGCATTCACAAAAAGCCCCCCTTTTTAAGGGGGGTTGGGGGGATCTATTTTGATGAGTTCAAATATCCAATTAAGGAGTATTTCTAACCATGAATAAAAAGTTTTTCGCGTTCTTAATTAGCGGACTTGTAATTGCCACAACTATTAGTTATTGGGTATCAGTACAAGCACAGACACAGGTACAAATACAGCAAAGTATTACACCCTTATTTATCAGTGCCGATAAAGCAAACGTGGAAAGCGATCGCAAACCTTTTATACCTTCTGGCTTGGGACGTTCTGCCAAACCCACTGAAGGCAATTCGAGAGGAATTCCTACTGGTATAGATAACCGAATTCCGATGTTGAGCCGCAAATATCCTTGGTCTGCGATCGGTCGAGTTAAAGGTACTGTAAATGATGGCAGTAACAATTACTGTACGGGGACTTTGATTGCAGATAACCTAGTTTTAACTAATGCTCACTGCGTTATTGACCCTGAAACTGGTGAATTCAGTTCTAGAGTTGAGTTTATGCCCAACGTAATTGATAAGATTTATCAAGATATAGCGCGAGTAGAGCAAGTAACTTACGGTACTGATTTCCAAAATGACCCTAACAGAATGGCAAACGATTGGGCAATAATGAAAATTAATCAGCCTCTTGGTCGTAAATACGGGTATTTGGGATGGAAATCGTTACCTTCTACGGTACTAACTCGCAATAAAAAAGCTTTCTTCTTTGTCGGTTATTCAGGTGATTTCCCCACCGAAAAATATCAAAAATACTTCACTGCTGGCCCCGGATGGACTGCAAGTTACGAAGCTGGATGCAGCATTACCAATGAAGTTGCTGGTTTGTTATTACATGATTGTGCCACAGCAAGAGGTTCTTCCGGTGGAGCAATCATCGGTGTAATCGGTGGTAATCCTTACATTGTTGCTCTTAATAATGCCGAACAAAAAAATACAGTTACCGGACAAGATATTACCAACTTTGCTGTGAAAATTTCTACTATCGAGCAAGCTTTAAATCGAAAATAACGATCTTTTAATTAATTTTGATTGATTTGTTTATCCCCGCAACCTTGTAGAGACGCGATATATCGCGTCTCTACATCTTTGCATCTCCCCATCTCCCCATCTCCCCATCTCCCCATCTCCCCCTCCCTCTATCCCCTCATCCCAAAACGCGGTATATTTTCTGATATAAGCGTTGGGGGTAAAGGATAGATGCCAAAAGTTATAGCTATCCTAAATGGAAAAGGAGGAGTTGGTAAAACAACTACTTCAATAAATCTTGCAGCATCTTTCGCGGAGAAAAAAAAGGTACTTTTGGTAGATGCGGATGTCCAAGGTTCGGCTAGTTGGTGGTTCTCAAGAAGTGATTCTGGGATGGGGTTCGATCTATCTCAGGAGACAAATCCGAAATTATTAAGTAGTTTACGGTCTATAAAAGGTTACGATTTAGTAGTAGTCGATACGCCTCCAGCGCTGCATTCTCAAGCATTAGCAGCAGTAGTCACAAATGCAGATTATTTGGTTTTGCCAACACCCCCAGCGCCAATGGATTTAGCTGCTTTGATTGATACAGTCAAAGAAGCAGTCACTCCTGCGGGTACTCCCCATCGAGTACTGTTAACAAAAGTGGATACGCGAAGTTTGAGAGAAGCAATCGAAGCTCAAAATACTCTTTTGAGTTTGGGAATTCCCGCTTGTAATGCGTTTGTCCGTATTTACAAAGCCCACGAAAGAGCAGCGCTAGATGGGGTAGCGATTACTCAATTGCGGGGAAAAAATGCACGAGAGGCGGAGTCTGACTATCGCCGCGTGGCTGACGAATTACAGCGTGATTGGAGGAAATAATGGCTAAAAGAAATCTTTCAGATTTATTAAAAGAAGAAGTAAAAAAAACAGCGGGTGACGAATCAACTATTGATGTCCCTGCATCTGAGGTAAAAGATATGAATAAACAAACTAAAACTGCTCCTGTTGATTTAGACGCAACTGTCAAAGAATTGCAAGAAACTTTAGAAAAAACACGAAAAAACGAAGAAACTTTACAGAAACAAGCCTCGGGATTTCAATCTACAATTGCCGAACAAGAAAAGTTGTTTAAGCAGTTGCAGAAAGAAGTTGATGAAGCGAAAAAGTTAGGAAATTTACAAGATACCGTAAAAGATCTTAAACAAGAATTAGCAGCAGCACGTAAAAACGAAAAAAGTTTAGAGAAGCTAGTTGGAGAGTTACAGTTAACTTTAAAAGAGAAAGATGAATTAGTAGAAAAGCGAGAAAATTTACAAGATACCGCAGAAGAATTTAAACAAGAATTAACAGCAGCACGTAAAAACGAAAAAAGCTTAGAGAAGCTAGTTGGAGAGTTACAGTTAACTTTACAAGAGAAAGATGCACTCGCAGAAAAGTTAAACACAGAACTTTATGTAGCCAAAAAAGATGCTCTACAGTTAGCAGAAGCAAACACCAAACTTACAGCAGAAGTAAATACAGCCCAGAAAATTGCCCAGATGGAGCCTCCTGCTACACAACCTGCTTCCAGACAACCTGCTGCCAAGCAACGAGTTCCTAATCAATCTGCTATAACTCAACCGAAGAAAGATTATTCTTCCGCATTGACTTACAGAAAACATTACTCCCGTCCTACTGGCCCTCTTCCCGAAAAACCGAACAACGACAGTTCTGCTCCGATGTGGCTGTTGGATTAATCAGTTAACAGTTAACAGTTAACAGTGAACAGTGAACAGTTAACAGTTGTAGAGACGTAGCTGTGCTACGTCTATAAGGTAGTTCACGAACTAACAACTAAAATCCAAAATCTCTTTTGCGGTAGCTTGTGGCTGTTCTAAATGAGGAACGTGTCCGCTATCTTTTATCCAACTTAAGGTACTATTAGGAATTGCCCGTTCAAATTTATGGGCATCCTTAGTACCTAATATTTTGTCGTTATCTCCCCACAATATCAGCGTTTCTTGCTTAATCTCTTCAAGTTGATTCGTTTTAAAAGGTTGATAACCACCGCTTTTTGTAAAAGCAATTAAAGCTTTATTCCAGTTAGGCATTTCTAAATGCAAGGCACCACAAAATAAAGCATCTTCTGTTGCAATAGTTTTATTTTTATAAGCCGCACGGCTAATACTTTGCCGTATTTTACGATTTTTTAAAAATTCTGTTGCTAGATAATCTAACGGTGGAAACAT
>JBARZF010000906.1:0-3867 GCA_049649675.1 Rivularia sp. (in: cyanobacteria)
CTTCCAATCCCAACAGCATTATGTCTACCCGCTCCTGATATTGCAGCTTTAATTCAAGGACGAATTATTGCTGCTATCCCCAGGATGTTTATTCGTCCCGGACAGAAATTTGCGCTTTATCCAAGCAGTTTATTATCTGTTCCAATTTCGATAGATAAATATTATTGCTCAAACTTTTTAGCTGTTGCTCAAAGCATTACTAAACAATCAAAATCTCAACAGGATTTCACCCAACCCCAACAATTAAAATTAATCCCAGAAGACGAACAGTTACAACTTCCTTTATCTACAGAAGAAAAAGTTTTAATTCAAGCTTATGCTCAATGCGAATTAAGCCAAATTTTTGATGAAAGTCAATCTTTAGAAAAATTATCTCGGTTAACAATATGGACGCAAGAAGCATTAGAGAAAATATTGCATCAACAACAGCATATTTTTCTGAGTTATTTACGTGTCTATAAATTATCTCAGCCTTATGAAGTATCGCTGAAAGTAGAATCAAAGAAGTTAGGAAAATTTGTAGGATTACCTAATTCTTTGAGGGTTTCCGATACAAATCCAATATTAACCGATCAAATCTTCGCTACTCGCAAAACTCAATTAGAAAAACTCGAACCACCACTGCATCCAGAATTAGAAGAATTATTAGCTGTTTTATCACCTTTGAGTTTAAACAACCTTGCTGCAAAGAAGTTAGAAGAAAACATTCAAATTTTCTTGGGTTGGAATACTTCACAAGTTAATCCGATAGCAAACTCAGAATTAGATTGGACAAACAATATTGCAGCATTAGGAAACCGTAGTAAACAAGAAGATAAAGGTAAAACTAATTATCAAGCTGGAACGGATTTTGAAAATATAGTTCGTCAAAGTTTGGAGTTTTTAGGATTTACTGTTGATTATTTTCATAAAGGTGGTGCTGGTGGTGTCGATTTGTTTTGTTCGCACCCTTACCCATTAGTTGGAGAATGTAAGTCAGGAAAAAAAATTCCTAACGATACAGCAGTTCAGCTTTTAAATTTAGGAACTCTGCGGTTACAAAGCCAAGAATTATTAAAGCAAGCAACTAAATTAATTATTGGTCCTGGTAAACCAACAACACAACTTAAAGACGCTGCAAAAGTACATGGTATGGCTGTGATTAATCCAGAAACATTAGAAAAACTCGTTAAGCTGCAAAGCAAATATCCTAACTCAATAGATTTATTTAAACTTCAATACTTCTTAAAAGCCGGTCAATCTGATGCAGAAGTTGAAAAATATATAGTAATTGTTGAAACAGAAATAAAATTGCGATCGCACTTAATTCAAATAGTGAAAAAGCATAAAGAAAACACCGGAGATAAAAACATCGAAGTTGCAACTCTTTATGGAGCTTATGGATATTCAAATCCGCCTAAATCCTTAAGTCGTGAAGAAATGTACGAAATTTTAATCGAACTCTCTTCACCTTTAACTGGTTATCTGGGAAGAATAAAAGGTACCGATTGGAAAAGCGATAAATTCTACTTTTTGCGCGATTTAGCAATTTAGGTGAACAATAAACTGCTAAATATACTTAAATATCAAAAAATTTTAACAAATTCTATAGAAATATTTCAGTAATTTTCCAAAAGCTAAATAAGTTTCATTAAAACTATACTGGTGTTGATGGTAGTGCTAGTAAGTATAAACACAGTAAATTATTTAAATTCAGGTTTAACTTGGATTAATCAAATTACTGAGGTAATGAATTTGAGAGTTCTAAAGTAATTCTAGCCAGTGGCTCGCTTGCTTTATATGCTCTGTTAACTACACAAAATAATCATATGAACGTAATTACTCCTGAAACTCTAGAGAAACTCGTTGAATTGCAATCGCATTATCAAGGTTGCGTCAATTTATTAGAATTAAAGGAATGTTTGCAGCAGAAGCCCTTTGGTTTAGCAGAAGATAAAGTTAATAGCTATATCAGCAAAATAGAGCAAGACATAAAATTGCGATCGCGTTTGGTTAAATTAGTGAAAATTTATCTGCAAAACTCCAATATGGATTCTACAGGTGTAGAAGCTTTGCATGGTGCTTACTTAGGCTCTCACCCACCGCAGCCTTTACAAATAAAGGAAATGCACGAAATTTTAATCGAACTTTCTTCGTCTTTGATGGGTTATTTGGGAAGAGTTGAAGGTGCTGATTGGAAAAGCGATAAATTCTATTTTCTCCGCGATTTAGCGAGTTAGTTAATATTAATTAATATTTCATCTATCAGTATCGAAATATCTATTATATTCAATATTTTTAAACCCGGCTTCTCAAAAAACCGGGTTTATTTTGTACTCAGATATTGAAGATTTTTATATTATTTATTGTCAGGTAATAAATTCATTGATTGCTTGCGCTTCAAACTACCAATTCCTACAGCACCCAACACAAATAAACCTAAGATAGAAGTATGTTCCGGAACTTCCACCACGTCTGCTGATGTTAATGTAAGTTGAGCATTAGAGATAATTGCATCATCATTGTAAGTCCAAGCAATCGAATTTTGTCCCGACTGTAAAGCAGTTAAAATAGCATTTGAATTAAAGCCAAAGTCGAGTAAATCAAATGTTACAGTACCAAATTGTCCTATGCTAGGAATTCCAGGAATGTTAGGAATTGCCACACCAGCCACACCAGGTATTCCTGTACTATCTGTGGTGATTAAACCGCTTTGAGGTGATAGTGTCAAACTTAATACTGCTGATGTCAACGAATTACTAGAAAGAAATGAATTCAGATTTGTATCGTTACTAAAATCAAAATCCCATGTCACAGTCTCATCAACACCATCACCTAAGAGAGTAATAGCAGGATTTCCAGTATTAGCTTTAATTGTAAAATCGCCATATTGCAAGATTGTGCCGGTAATCCGGTTAAGTTCAGAACCTGAAGCAACCGCTGTAATTGAAGCAGCAGAAGCTTGTTGAGACATAAAAGAACTTATAGCAATAAATCCAGCAGTAATTATCGAAATATTCTTCAATTTCATGATTATTTATTCCATTCTGTTTTTTTTTAACAGAACTTATACAGGTTGTAGTTTGTTAAAAACAGCTATTGTTAAATATGAATGCCTTACGCAGGAAACAATAACTATCTTTGTATCTAAATTAACTAAAAGTCAAGATATTCGTAAACCAGGGAAATTACTTAATTTATATATAGTTATGATAAAACTTTAAATTTTGATTTGAGTAGATGATAAAGTTATTCAAAACGCAGTTTAGGCTCGCAAAATTGGGTTATCTCTCGTGTTGTTCTCAAGATAGTATTAGATAGTATTATTCTCATAAAGATATTACCAATATGTAAGTTTCGTATATTTACCATCAAATGAGGTTTAAGATAAATCAGGACTTGTCTGAACTTTCTAAACTTGTTTGTATTGGATTCAACCAATAAATTTGAATTAACTTGAATTCAACCTTAAACAAAAATCTATTATTAAATAATTTACGAATAGTTAGTAGGTTGGGTTAGACAGGAAATCAACTTTAATTAATCACGACAATCTATATATCCTGTCGTAACCCAACATCAGTTATCAGTTATCAGTTATCAGTTATCAGTTATCAGTTATCAGTTATCAGTTATCAGTTACCAGTTATCAGTTACCAGTTATCAGTTATCAGTTACCAGTTATCAGTTATCAATTTGTAGGTTGGGTTAGACAGGAAAATAAAATTGAATTAATAACGATATTTTATATATCCTGTCGTAACCCAACATCTGTAATATAGGTAAATTTAAATAATAGAAAATATTAATAATGAAATGTTGGGTTACGACGCAATATCAATTATTAGTTAAAATAATTATTATTCGTGCGTCTAACCCAACCTACTA
>JBARZF010000907.1:0-13329 GCA_049649675.1 Rivularia sp. (in: cyanobacteria)
TTCCTACACATCCAACAAGAACAAAAAAAGGACGTAAAATAGCTGAAGGAAATTGTCCTAAAAGTACATTCCGTAACGCTAGCAATCTTTTTTCTTGCAGCATCACAAAATTCTGTACAATCAGCAATACACTCGCAATCCAGAATCCATAAAGTAGCTCTACACTCAGATTATCTCTAAAAAGCCAAGCACCAAAACTCAAACAAAATGCAACCCCCACCGAAGCAATCAAAACAACTCGCTTACTGAACCGCAAAAAGCCCAGAAGCTTACCCCATTCCTGCTTCTCTACATATTCAGAAACAAACCGTAAAGTTGCAGTTTCAAAACCTACCCTACCTAGAATAGACACCATAGTCATCCAAGCTAGTACATAAGCGTAGTTTCCATAATTCTCCAGCCCCAGTAAACGCGCTGCTATTAGCTGAACCATGAAAGCCAGCCCCATACCTAAACCCCTGACTAGAAAACTGCTACCAGCACCGCGTACTAAAACAGCAACATTTCCTTGTCCCCTGAGTTTTTGGTAAGTAACAGCAGCTTTCGATTTTACTTGCTTGAATTTATGCAACACTGTTTTGATGTTAATAGGGAATGGGGAAGAATTATTTTGATTAACTTTCCTGTATCTGTGAAAATTGCAGATTATCAGAAAATAAACCGATAAAGACAGGATTTACTCGCGAAGGAATTCCCAATGGGTTGGGATTGCTTCCTTCGTCGCAATGACTATAATCACATTATGTATAAATCCGTCAGAGGTTTCAATTAACACTTAAATTAAGAGCATCAAAACTCGAAGCCTCAATCAACACACCCCTTTTTAAAACAATCAAATTGAATTAGTAAGCCAATCCAGATAACCCGAATCGCTTAGCTATCAACTGTTTGGCAGCTTTGAGAACCGCCGAACTTCATCACACAAATAATATAACAGAGTCAATTAAATTAAAATGTCTCCTAGTTTATACTTAAGCAAAAAGTATTATTATTTATAAGAATAATTGGGAATGGGGCATGGGAGATGGGGACATGGGGAAAAAAGCGGACAAGAGCGATCGCCATTATTTACTGCTTGCCCTTGAAAAGAACTATATGGTTCAATAAACCGAAAAATATGATAATAAGTAGTCGTGCAAAATTAATTTAACATTCTAAAAAGTTCAATTCCCTGCGATTGCTTCGTTCCATTCCCTAAGAGGGAACACTCCGTGAACGCAATGACAGTACACAATTAATTTTGCGTAGGTACTTATTACATCGGCGTAATATAAAAAAATGTCGTGGGATATAGAATACACCGATAACTTTGAGGATTGGTGGCAGACTCTAACAGAAGATCGTCAAGACGATGTGGTTAGCGTTGTGCAACTACTTGAGGAGAAAGGAACACAGCTAACTTTCCCCTATTCGTCGGGTGTTAACGGTTCAAAACACTCTCACATGAGAGAATTACCCATACAAAGTGGAGGCAATCCCATTCGAGTTTTTTACGCTTTCGATCCAAGACGAGTTGCGATTCTACTTATTGGAGGTGACAAAACGGCTTTATAACCGCTTTTATGAAAAATATATTCCTATTGCCGATTATCTTTATGATGAGTACCTTGAAGAAATTAGAGAGGAAGGCTTGATATGACAGGACATCAGAAGTTTTCTAACTTAACTCAAAATTTTTCTCCAAAGAGAAAAGCAAAAATAGCAGCGAAAAAAGCACAATTATTTGAAGAAATGGCGCTTGGTGAATTACGCCAAGCATTGAAAATATCTCAAGCACAACTGGCTGAAAAATTACAAGTGAAACAACCAGCTATTTCACGTTTGGAAAAGCGTACCGATATGTATGTTAGTCATTTACGTCAAATAATCCAAGCAATGGGAGGTGAGTTGGAAATAGTAGCTCGCTTTGGAGATGGTGAAGTGAAAATCAAAAATTTTAGTGAGTTTGATTCCTAGGGAAATGAGGATTGGGCATGGGGCATGGGGCATTGGGAGATGGGGTTCGGGGGAGATATAAAAAAAACGATACGCTTCCGAAATGATGAGCCATTGCGGCGTGCACGGAGGTTCCCGCAGTACGTAGCAAATGGCGGCGAAAGCGTATCGCTAATATTACATCTAAATTAAAAACTAGTAGTCCACCTGCGTAAACTTTGCCTGATAATATTTTTTCTACTCACTACTCACTATTCCCTACTGTGTGACCTCTACCCGTCATTTTTGGCTTGGTCGAGTACTATGATTTTGGTAGAATTTGTTCAAATTCTTCAAGAGAATTAATAGTCACAGCTTGCTTGAGTAATTGCTTTAACCCGGACATATCTTCAATATCACCTAAGTCATTAATTTGAGCGATTAAATCGGCAGGAACTTCACCAAACCTTACTTCCAGAACTTCGATGATATTTTCCCGTAGAGTTTCTAGCATTCCAAAACGTTCAAAAGTGGTAATGTATGGCATTGGCTGTTCCTCGTATTGACGAATTTCTCTATTGCAGGCGATTTCCAATTCTTTGGGTAAAGTCATCATCCAATCAAGCAGTTGAATTAACTTGATTATTTTGTCTCTAGTATATCCTTTTTGATAAAGCCTTCTTATCAAACCAAGTTTCCATTGCAGTCTGGCTTCTGGGTTTTGACTGCTGGCTTGGGTGCGTAAATGCGCCATCACAATTACCGCAAATGGATTATCGTTTGCTTCTAATTCGCTCCAATTTGCTTCGTAGTCCAATAACTTGATAATCGGGAATTCAAGAGAAGCACGACTTCCCCAAAGTTCATAGCTGTATTCTCTTGGTCGCCATGATTCTTGTGTATCTCCTAATACAGCGAAACTTGCTACTTGTTTACCATAACGGTCAAAGATACGGTAATTATAGGTATACATCCGCTTAGCAAATTCCCTATCTACTTGGCTCTGTATCTCGATGTGGATTAAAACCCAAGTTTCTTCACCGTTTTGTTTCCAGACTTTGACGAGTTTATCTACGAAACGCTTTCCTATTTCCGCTTCTCCAACTATTTGCAATAACTCTTGTTCTAAAAATTCATAACCGCGTTCCCAATCAATTTCGCGGTGTGCTGTGGGAAAGAAGAATGCTAAAAATGCTTCAAAATATTCTTCTAAAGCTTCCTTCCAAGGGGAATCATAATTGGCTTGTGTTTCGCTTACATCCATTATTTTTATCTGTATTACCCTGGAGTATTTTCTCACTAAATGGGGAGATGGGGAGATGGGGAGATGGGGAGATGGGGCATGGGAAGATGGGGAGATGGGGAGATGGGGAGATGGGGAGATGGGGAGATGGGGAGATGGGGAGATGGGGAGATGGGAAGATGGGGAGACAAGGCGATCGCCCTAATTTTTCAAGATTCTAACCGGATTCCTATAGGCGAGCGCCCCAGGATGGGAAGTCAAAAGTAGTGAATATCCTTCCCAAAGAATGAAACTAACACATTTAGAGGACTTTGATTGAAAGTTTTACTATATAAGGGTTTTAAAATGTTTTAGTTAGGAGCATTGAGTCTACTTAAGTAGACTTTCGCTATTAGCCTCGGAATTGATTCCGAGGCAATTGTGACAACTGTCAGTCAGTTGAGGTTTTAACTAGTTAACTACCAAACCGCTTCAACAACTCCTCACGCTGTAGATTTGGTAACTGCAACAACAAAGAAGCATACTCTTGAGGAGGTAACTGCAACATCGGCTCAATAATTGCTGCCAACTGCTCATCCAACTCCCCAAACCGCGCTTTGAGCAAATTTTCCACAACTTGGCGCTGCCCTTGCTGCATTCCTCGACGTTCGGTTTTTTGTTCCCATTCTAAATAAGCTTGTGATAATGTCATGATGAATTCCCTATCTTCTTGTTCAATTAAATTACTTGCTTCTATGCTAATCTTCCAAGTCGCTAATAGTTGTAAAATTGTAGAGCGTCTTGGATCGTTTTCATCAAACCCAATTACTTCATCAATCGCTTGTTTTTGGATAATTCCTTTACCAAATATTCTCAACCAAAGTGTTTCTGGTGTTCTAGGTAATTTATTAATAGCAATGATTGCTGTTCTTAAAACTTTTGGTAAAAAATAAATACCCGTTAACCAGTCTTCACTTTGAAAAGCACAAGCACTTGAAAGCAAATCATCTGACGCAGAAGGAGTAATAATCCATAACCGTGGAAGTTCATC
Source organism: Rivularia sp. (in: cyanobacteria) (assembly GCA_049649675.1). Classification (GTDB taxonomy): domain Bacteria; phylum Cyanobacteriota; class Cyanobacteriia; order Cyanobacteriales; family Nostocaceae; genus Rivularia. Next base: position 4,188 of record JBARZF010000907.1, read on the forward strand.
TTCTTTAACAGTTTCTTCCTCACGCTTGGCTCGGCGTTCAAAATCGGCAATTACATGAAATAATTTAGATAAACAACTACGAACTTCCGAAGGCTTTGGTTGATTGCGAAAGGGTTCGATTAAGCATGGCAGAGTCGCAATTTTATCCAGAATCCCTAAATTTTGCGCTTCTACGTTTGGTTGATTTGTTGGAGAAAACCAAATATCGATAAATTTCGGTTCTCCGGGAACCTCAAAATTTGTTTGCACCTCCCCCAAGGGAGCTAAAAAAGACTCGAAAAACTGCTTTGCGAATTGATCGAAAGGTGTTCTGCTCATTTAAATGCACCCGGTTTTATAGTTCTATTGTACTACGGAAGTGCATGGGAGGATAGGGAGACAAGGCGACAAGGCGATAAGCCAAATTCGGGCATATCGCTAAACTCAAATCTTGCACCATTTTTAGTAAGCCGTCAAATCCACCTTGTAAGCCGGAGGCTTTCTCGCAGAGAAATCAATTTCAAGGCTCACATACAAAGTACGTTAAAACGCACTAAAAAGCTTGCCTAGTCTGATTTATCAGACTTTGTTTTTGAGCCTGGGAATTTATTCCAAGGCGGTTGTGAAGGCTTTTTAAGAATGGTGCAAGATGTAAGTAAAGGAAATTGGATGGTAAAATCCGACTTTGAATTGACAAGTGGAATATCAAATACCACCCACGAGGCTACTTTTACTTATAAACATCCCTCCGATGCCCTATCTTCGCGACTAAAATCAGCAATATATCATCCTGTATTTCGTAAATAATTCGGTAATCGCCACTCCGTACCCGATAAAGATTATCCTCTCCTTGCAACTTTCTAACGCCAGCAGGACGAGGTTCTTCCGCCAAACCTTCCAACTTTTCAATAATTTTTGCCTGTATATCTGGAGATAATTTCTTTATTTAGCGTTGAGCGAAGGGAGTAATTTCAACTTGATAGCTCATGCCTTAAAGTCCCAGTTCTTGCTTAAAATCTTTCAAGGAAATAGTACCTTTTTCTTTAGCTTCCGCTAAAGATGCACGTGCGTCTTCTAAATCTTGTTGATTTTCCTGTTCTTCTTGTAATTGCTTTACCTTCAGAAACCGAACAAAATCTAAAATTTCAGTAAGTAATGGTTCTGTGATTTCTTCAATCTCTTGGATGATAGTTTCTTTTGTATTCATTATTAAAGTGCTGTTTAATGACTTAATTAATTATATTATTTGGGTATGGGGTATGGGGTATGGGGTATGGGACATGGGGCATTGGGCATTGGGCATGGGGCATGGGGGATTTATAATGTGGCGATCGCGCCTAGAGCATCCAACTTCCTCAAGATTCTAACTGGATTACTATATGTATCATCAGTCTACTTAAGTAGACTTAAACTATTAGCCTCGGAATTGATTCCGAGGCGATTTTGACAACTGTCAGTCAGTTGAGGTTTTAATCAGTTAATCACTAAACTGTCTCAACAACTCCTCACGCTGTAGATTTGGCAACTGCAACAATAAAGAAGCATACTCTTGAGGAGGTAACTGCAACATCGGCTCAATAATCCCTGTCAACTGCTCATCCAACTCCCCAAATCGTACCTTGAGCAAATTTTCCAGCAATTGTCGTCGTTCTTGCTGCATTCCCTGCTGCATTCCTTCCTCAATGCCACGACGTTTGGTTTCTTTTTCCCATTCTAAATAAGCTTTTGATAATGTCATCATTAATTCCCTATCTTCTTGTTCAACTAAATTACTTGCTTCCATGCTAATCTTCCAAGTCGCTAATAGTTGTAAGATTGTAGAGCGCCTTGGCTCTTCTACATCAAAACCAATTACTTCATCGACTGCTTGTTTTTGAATAACCCCTTTACCAAATATTCTTAACCAAAGCGTTTCTGGTGTTCTAGGTAACTTATTGATAGCAATGATGGCTGCTTTTAAACCTATTGGTAAAAAATAAATACCCTGCAACCAATCAGAGCGAGGAGAAGCACCAAACTTTGAAAGCAAGTCATCGGATGCAGAATGACTAATAATCCACAATTGTGGAAGTTTCTCTTCTTCAATGGTTTCTTCTTCGCGCTTGGCTCGGCGTTCAAAATCACTTTGAACATGAAATAGCTTATACAAACAGCTACGAACTTCCGAAGGCTTTGGTTGATTGCGAAAGGGTTCGATTAAGCATGGGAGAGTCGCAATTTTATCCAGAATCCCTAAATTTTGTGCTTCTACGTTTGATTGATTCGATGGAGAAAACCAGATATCGATAAATTTTGGTTCTCCGGGAACTTCAAAATTTGTTTTTACCTCACCCAAAGGAGTTAAAAAGGCTTCAAAAAACTGTTTAGCAAATTGGTCAAAGAGAGTTCTGCTCATGGAAATGCACTTACCTGTATAGTCAAAATGTACTATAAAAGGGAATCGGCAGGCAAGGGAACAAGCGCGGGTGCGAATCATATCAGTACGACGAGCAAGAGACGAAGAGAGGAAATTATATGAAAGCTGAAGAATTCGATCAAAAATTCGATTCAGGCGATGAGGATATAACCGCTTATTTAGATATGAATACGATTCGTCGTCCGGGTTACGAGCAAAGGCGAGTAAATGTTGATTTTCCTATATGGATAATAGAAGCACTCGATAGAGAAGCTCGAATCATTTAGGATTGCTATAGGAGCTTATAAAAATTACCACAACCTCTGAATGGGATAATTATCAAAAATCTCATCAATGCTCACAATCGCTATTTGTTCCACAATCGCTTGAGCAATTAAAAGTCTATCAAAAGGGTCTTTATGATGTGAGGATAAATTATTTAAAGCGTAAATATGAGCTAATTCAATAGGTAAAATGTGTAGATTATTTACGCGCTGTTGGTTGTCAATCAAATTAGGGAGACTTGAATTTAGGTTGAGCTTACCCAATTGAAGTTTGATTTGCATTTCCCAAACACTGGCAATACTAAACATCCATATATTGCTAGTATCAGTTAATAAATTTGTCACCGTCTGAGATAATCTTTCTGGATTTGCTGTAGACCAAATAAATACATGGGTGTCTAATAATATATTCATTCTTCACCCATCCAAAACTCATCTGGTAAAGGTTCATTAAAGTCTTCACTCATCCAAATTTCCCCTTGGTTCAAGCCAAGCACCCGTTGTTGTACTGGTTGGGTTTGAATTGGTTGGGGCTGAGTATGTCTTTGTGCTAAAAATTCCGCAAAATCTAGCAGCGTCTGTTGTTGCTCCGGTGGTAAAGATTGCAGTTTGGAAATTAATGCTTCTGCAATATTCAGTGTTTGGGAAGTCATATTTCCCTCCTAGTAAGGCTTTATGTTTAATATTACTATTTTATTGGGAGATGGGGAGACAAGGGCGATCGCCACAATCGCATCACAACTGAAAACCAGCATTACGGTAAAATTTGCTCAATTAGGGTGTGTTCGCGGAGCCTTACGCACCATCCCACCAATCTAGTACTCCACCACATTAATTATCAGGGGTAACATAAATTTTATTCCTAAGCTGATGTGCAGCGGGCATTGTATAAAACGTTAACGCACTTCCGGATACCCCTCATAACTTATGTGGTGGAGTAATAGCAGCAATCGAGATGGTAGCAACTACATACAGATTTCGTTTGCATCATCCCACCAAATACGGAGACGTAGCAGTGCTACGTCTCTACACAACAAATGGATTTCCTAATTTCTAATTTTTAATTCCCAACTTCAATTTTAGTAATCGACCCATCAACTTTTCCATTCATTTCAGCCGGATTCATGCCGTAATAACCCTTAGAGTAATAGTAGCCACCATAACTATTATCAGCAGTAACACCATTAACAACCATGCCCAAAACTCGCTGACCAGACTGTTCTAACAACGACTTCGCAGCAGTCACCGAGCCAGTATTAGCAACGCCGGGACGTACAACTAATAACATTCCATCTGCTAGTTTACCTATATTCAAAGCATCGGCAACTGCTGTCAAAGGTGGAGCATCAATAATTACAAAGTCATAATCCAGGCTAGCATCTTTGATTAAACTAGCCATCCGCTGAGATTCTAACAAAGCCAAGGGATTTGGCGGAATTTTTCCACAAGTCAGTACGTCTAATGTTACCAGTGCTTCTGCCACGCTACCGTCTAAAGCTGCTTGTCCCACCAAGACGTTGCTTAAGCCGATCATATTTGGCACATTCCAGATTTCTTGCTGTCGGGGACGACGCATATCTGCATCGATTAATAATACTCGTCGTCCTAATTGAGCTATAGCAACGCCTAAGTTAGCTGAAACAAAGGATTTACCTTCACCCGGTATTGAACTGCTGACTACGATTACCTTTAATGCTTTATCAGACATGGTGAAACTGAGATTTGTCTGAAGAATTTCAAAAGCAGTAGTCGCGGGTGAATAAGGATTGTTGAGTACGGGTAAATCTTGTCTCTCTTTATCTTTTTCATCCACGCGAGGAATAGTACCCAACAAGGGATAACCCAAAAGTTTCTTGGCTTCGTCAACAGTTTTGAGGGATTTATCCATCGCTTCAAGTATCAACGCAGTTCCCACACCCAACAGAATTCCTAAGAAACCACCTAAAGCCAGATTCAGTTGGATTTTGGGAGAAATTGGTTTATCCGGAACCAAAGCTGAAGCAATTACCTTGGCATTACCAACATTCTGCTTTTCAACCACCTGAGCTTCTTGTAATTGTTTTAATAACTGTTCGTAGGTAGATTGCGCTACCTGTAATTTTCGCTGAAGCTGACGCTGTTGTTGCTCTAATTTAGGTAAAATGCTTAATCTTGCTTGGTTTGATATAAAAGCTTTTCTAAGTAAACCAACTCGATTTGTTGCTGCTAACCGTTCAACCTCTGATTTTACCAACTCTTCTGTCAGAGATTGCTTTAATTCACCGATTTGCAAATCAGGTTCTCTTATAGATACTCCGTTACCGACAATTTGTCCAACTCTTCCTTCAAGCTGATTTCTTAAAGCCTCTAATTTTTTAGAAAGATTAATTACTGTCGGGTGTTCGTCAGTTAACTTAGTTCGCGCTACTGCTAACTCATCTTGCGTCTTCTGAAATTCTGTAAGTACCTGCTGTACCCCTGGGGATTGACTCAAACTTGATAGCGCTACCGCTTGCTGTGTCTGTAATTTTAACTGATTTTGCAAAGCTTCCGAGCGAGTCATGGCTTCTACTAACTTTGCTTGAGATTGGGTAATATTCTCTGATAAATCCTTAAGACTTTCTACCCCAAATCTCGCTTCTTCCTCCAAAGCCACCACATTATTTTGCTCTTTAAATTGACGCAAAGCTGCTTCTGCCTGCACTACTCTTGATTCAACTTGTGGCAGTTCTTTCTGGAGGAATTCCCGCGCTGCCCTGACTTCAGCAGTGTTGTCTTCAACGTTATTTTTCATGTAATCCCCCATTAGGGAATTTACCACATTTGCAGCTTCTTGTGGATCGGTACTTTTATAAGAAAGCTGCAAGACATCAGTTCCACGGATAGTTTTAACTGTAAGTTGTTTCAGAAAAGCTTCATAAGTAAGCGCTTCGCCTTCCTTATTTTTGAGGTTAAATTTATTTATAGTTTCTTTAATCAGGGGATGGGATTGAATCACCTCAGCTTCCGTATCCAAAGGATTGCTCAAGTTTGTGATACCGCTGAGTTCACCAATTTGTCCCCCTAAACCTGAAAGAGAAGAAACATTATTGCTTTTATTGAAACGTAATTTGCTTTCTGCTTGATAAACGGGTTTTTGTCGAAAGGTGACGAAAGCTGCTAATCCAATAACGGAGCTAGTTACAAGCAGTGCGGGCAACCAGCGTCTTTTGAGAATCAGCCAGTATTGTCCTAAATCAATATAGTCTTGCTCTTCTTGGTTTACTTGCATCTCATTTGTCATAGAACATACTACTCACGCTATCGACTTACGCTGACTTTTAACGAACTATACATTTACGAGCTATTGCGCCCGATATATTTTTAAGAAGGCAGATGGTTTATCTTTTAGTCTTTTTATAAATTTAAATGACTATTCCCAGTTAGGTATATTATTTTTATACCTACAACTTGCATTAATTATTTAACAGTATTTTTTCGATTTGAAAAGTCTGGAGCTATACTTATAAGTTAAGCTTTAACTTTGTTTCAAAAAAGTAAAAAAAATTGTGTTGTTCCTTACTACTATTCTGTATGCGATATGCCGTTTTTTCGCCGCGTATAAGAGCATACTAAATCATAGTTGACGCTAAACGCGAAGGTTGATCGCGGTGTATTCTTAAGCGATCGGAACTTACACAAGGGAAACTACAATAGACATCTCCGGAAAACATTTGTATGGTTTCAACTTTTCGGTAAAACCGCGAGCCCCCTACCCCCTTCCCTCGTAGGGAAGGGGGAAAATTAAGCCTCTCTCCCTGTGGGGGAGAGGTTTGGAGAGGGGTTTTTGTTGATTTCCGGAGATGTCTAATGTCTGGAACACTTATTTCCTACGATTAATACGTAAATCTTAGTTATATTTTATTTTAATAAATAGAAACGATCGGGTTTATAAATTTTATTTTTTTAATAATTCTTAAACAAGACTTAGTTTATTTTTCAGTTTTATGTAATCAATTTGTATAAAACCATCATTAATTTATTAAATAATTATATGAATATTCTATTGGCAAATTATATATACATAATTTGTATAATCTATAGAATTTATAAAGAATGCTTTTACAACTACAAAGCCTCTGTAAACAAGCCTTGTCAATGTCATTGTAGTCTTGCATCGGCTTATCTTATCTATTTCTAAAGAAAGACATATTGTAATTTTTAATATATTAATTGTGTCGCGAACAGTTAAACAACCGCTATAAATAATTATTTTTTTTCACAAATAAATATTGATTTGACTAAATGTATTCTATCTAATCTTGATATTTTATTCCAGAAGTAATACTTTCTATACTTGGTAATACCAATTACCTTACAAATAATCTTTGTTTAGTTTATCTAAACGGTGTGCATAAAAAATCTTTCATCAGTGGTTATGCCAATTTTTCTGTAATTCAAAGCTATAAATTCTCAAAAAATAAAAAAACAGAGGAATAATACCTACAAATGCAGGAAGCTCTTTCCAGGACAAAATCTGTGACTTACGAGTCACAAGAAATTATTAAAAGCATTCCCAAATTGCTTTTGCTAACAGATATTATTGGCTTAGTTTGTTCGCTAGGATTTACTTTTTGGTTGCGTTTTAATCGGTCGGTTGATTGGTTGAATGCCACAACAATCGGATTCATACTTTTGGTTTTGGGAACGCTATATATAGCAGATACATACAAACCAGACAAACAAATTGCTGGTTTAAGAGCGCCAGCACGTATCATCTTAAGCAATATATTTGTTGCTGGTGTTAGTGCTGCACTTATTTACATATCTGGTGCTTGGAGAAGTAATCCTTTATTATGGCGGAGCGTTTTGCTTCCTACTTTGGCTGTTTTTACCGTTTGGGCTGTAATATTAAGAATTTGGACGGCTAAATTGATTTGTCACCATGCTCAACAAAGTCGTTGGCTTGTTTTAGGTGCCAATAAAAGTACAGTTCAATTTGCTCGAAACTTCCAGACAAGTAATTCTTTAGGACGTTTGGTTGTTTTAACCGATCGCTCAGATAATTCGGATTTTTCAAAAGATTCTTCTCTATCATCACAAGTATGCAAAGTAGGTACAATTGCAGATTTACCGGGATTAAGTTCCCAGAGTTGGTCTGGAGTACTGTTAGGAAGCCAGGAGCAACTAACTGATTTATTAGTGCAGCAATTGATGGCAATGCGATTGCAGGGAATTCCAGTTTATAGACTGCCAGATATCTACGAAAATCTGTGGTACAAACTTCCTTCATCTTTGCTGCAAGATACTTGGTTTACTTTCAGCACGGGTTTTAACTTGATGTCTGGGGGTTTTAATGCCAGGGTGAAGCGAGTATTCGATACGATTACTTCGGCATTATTAATGTTGATTCTATCTCCGTTAATGATTTTGGTAGCATTAGCAATCAAATTAGATAGTCCAGGTCCGATTTTCTATTCTCAAGAACGCACAGGACTAAACGGTAAAACATTCAAAGTCCACAAATTCCGCTCTATGTATCAGGATGCAGAAAAGCGCGGCGTACAATGGGCGCAAAAACGCGACCCTCGAATTACGCGGGTAGGATATTGGTTGCGTTTAATCCGAATCGACGAACTTCCGCAGGTGTGGAATGTAGTAAAAGGAGAAATGAGTTTAATTGGTCCGCGTCCGGAAAGACCGCAGTTTGATGCTCAGTTAAAAGAAGCGATTCCTTATTACGACGTTAGGTATTTAGTAAAACCGGGAATCACAGGATGGGCACAGGTGCTTTATCCTTACGGTGCATCAATTGAAGATGCTTATGAAAAGGTATCTTATGACCTTTACTACATCAAAAACTATTCTATTTGGTTGGATATAGCTATATTTTTCAAAACTATCCGAGTTGTTTTCTTAGGTAAGGGAAGATAAAGCCTATCCCATAACTAATATTTGTGTATCTATTTATTTGTGGTGCTGCGTTCTTATTTATCACTCATCTAAAACTGAAAAATCGAGCAATTTAATCTATCAGAAAATATTGTGGTTCTGCGTGTAAAGTCTATCTAATAGAGAAAATAGGTAAATGACCAAGAAAGTTCTAGTTACTGGAGGAGCCGGATATATAGGCTCTCATGTAGTACGTCACCTCGGTGAAGCTGGCTATGATGTAATTGTTTACGATAATTGTTCGACAGGTTCTGCTGACTCTATACTTTATGGTGAGTTAATTCTCGGAGATTTAGCTGATACCGAACGTTTATATCAAGTCTGTTCTCAGAATCAATTTAGTGCAGTACTTCATTTTGCTGCTAGTTTAATAGTACCCGAATCCGTTGCCCGTCCTTTAGATTATTACAGCAACAATACTCGCAACACTTTGAATTTACTTCAATGCTGTAGGATCGCGGGTATAAATAAAATAATCTTTTCTAGCACTGCTGCCGTTTATGGCGAACCGGAGAAAGTTCCGGTAACGGAATCAACTCCAACAAATCCAATTAATCCCTACGGACGCTCAAAA
>JBARZF010000908.1:0-2287 GCA_049649675.1 Rivularia sp. (in: cyanobacteria)
ATTCAATATTAAATATTCTTAGCTTCGATTATATGTCAAAAAGCATTATTGTCAATAGCATTATACTTGATAAAAAAATATAAATCTTGATTTTTAAGTATAAAATTTTCCGGATTCGGAGTTATTAGTAATTTAATTATTTTTCTTTGAAAAAATCTATTTATTGTAAAAATAACCGTTTTTATTTCAAGATTGTTTAATAGTTTCAGGAATGTGCAACTGGCTATTCTATGGGTAAGAGTTGAAGCTTTTCGTAGAATGAATGGGGAACCCGAAGCTGGTTATTCGCGAGTCGGTTTATTTGTATTGAAGAAAAAAGGTTAAAATCTATGACTATTTATTTCTGATGAAGTTTTGATTGTAAGTTCAGCAGTACCCACGCGGGGTATTTTTGTATTGATCGGATGCTTGGTTCCGACACCGAAACTACCTGAAAGTGATAATTTAGAATTAAACAATTATTATCCAAGGAAACCGAGCCATTTCAAAGTCACTGCATCGATGTTATGGCGGTGGATAATTTGCCGAACGAACTGCCGAGAGATGCATCATTTGATGAAAGTTTGGTCGCAGTTAAATCAAGCTGATAGCCATGCGGATTTATGAGGGGACTATCGCCCTTGATGGTGAGTTAAATAAACCACAGATGAGTATTTGAGAGATTACGTAAGTTAAACAACGGAGTGTAGCGCACGATCGCGACATAATTTACAGTTATAAATAAATATATTCTTCACAAATTTATTAGACAATAGTGTTTGATTAAAACCTTTTTGAGAGTATATTAATAGATTGTAACGATAAATTATTTTGATAAAAGAATACTGCATTCACCGTTACTTGCAATAAAAAATATCCTACGAAAGATAGAAGGGGATTCCAAAATTTTCATTCCCCCCGAAAGATGTCAAAATGGGGATATTTGCACTAAATTGTGCAGAGACTAATTGGAAGCGTATATACAAAGTAAAATTTTATGAACGTACAGCCAGAAATTACTTATCGTAGTGTAGAAAAAACAGATGCAATAGACTCATTAGTAAATTCCAAAATTGCTAAGCTAGAAAAATTTTGCGACCATATTAGCAGTTGTCGCGTAGCTATCGAAAAAGCACACGACCATCCCAGCAGCGGCTCTCCTTATAGAGTGCGTTTAGATATCACCGTACCACCATCCCACGAATTAGCAGTAGACCGCAGCCCCGACAAAGGAGATCGGTACGAACCCGTAGATGCAGTAATTCGTCATGCTTTCGATGCTATGGAGCGTCAATTAAAAGAACTTAATGAGCGACAGAAACAGTGAGCAGTGAGCAGTAATCAGTTATCAGTTATCAGTTATCAGTTACCAGTGAAAAGTTAGGAGTTAGGAGGCCCGGAGTAGTGAGTAGTGAGTTGGCAATTAATTATCCTTCTCCTTGTCTCCTTGTCTCCCAATCCCCCAATCTCCCAATCTCCCAATCTCCCCCGAACCCAATCTCCCCCTCCCGTCTGTGCCAGTTTTTTGGTAACATTCAGTAAACCTGACTCTTAGCAAACGGATTGAGATGAGCAAAGGCACGTTATTTGATAAAGTTTGGGATTTACATACAGTTGGTACCCTAGCTTCCGGACAATCGCAACTGTTTATCGGACTGCATCTAATTCATGAAGTAACGAGTCCTCAAGCCTTTGCTATGTTAAGGGAACGGGGTTTAAAAGTATTGTTCCCGCAGCGCACGGTGGCAACAGTTGACCATATCGTCCCTACTGACAATCAAGCGCGTCCTTTTGTCGATACTTTGGCAGAAGAAATGATGCAGGCGCTGGAAACAAATTGTCAAGAAAATGGCATAACTTTTTACAATATTGGTACCGGAAATCAAGGTATTGTTCACGTAATTGCGCCAGAGCAAGGACTTACCCAACCGGGAATGACCATTGCTTGTGGTGATAGTCACACTTCAACTCATGGTGCTTTTGGTGCGATCGCCTTTGGTATTGGTACTTCTCAAGTGCGGGATGTGCTGGCTTCGCAAACGTTGGCTCTATCTAAGTTAAAAGTCCGTAAAATCGAAGTAAACGGTACTTTAAGCGGGGGCGTTTACGCCAAAGATGTGGTTTTGCACATTATCCGTACTCTCGGCGTGAAAGGTGGTGTTGGATACGCTTACGAATTTGCAGGTACCACCTTTGAACAAATGAACATGGAAGAACGCATGACCGCGTGTAATATGTCCATCGAAGGCGGTGCGAGATGCGGTTACGTTAATCCCGATAAAGTAACTTACGAATACCTTAAAGGTAA